>JBBSCP010000085.1:0-14542 GCA_038250135.1 Acetobacterales bacterium
CCGACAGCGCCGGCTTCCCGCGCATCCCGCCCGCCTTTGCCCGCGCTGGCGATGTGGTGCTGGCCGGCGATCCGGAACGCCTCGGCGTCGTCGTGGATGGCGGCCGAGCGTCCTTCGTCGGAGCACGCGGCCTGGCGCGGGCCGGCGCCCGCCCACAGCAGCGCGCGCCTCGACCGCATCGGGCGTCACGAGGGTAGCGGGAGGGAGAAGGGGAAGTGGCAGCGCACCCGGCGTCCGGGCTCGGCTTCTTTCAGCGCCGGCGCATCGCGCATGCAGCGCGACTGCGCGACCGGGCAGCGGGTGTGGAAGCGGCAGCCGGGTGGCGGCGCCAGCATGCTCGGGATCTCGCCCTGCAGCACGATGCGCCCGCGGCGCTGCGCGGCGTGCAGGCTGGGGTTCGTGGACAGTAGCGCGGTGGTGTAGGGATGCGCGGGGCGTCGGAACAGCGGTGCGGTCGGCGCTTCCTCCACGATCTGGCCGAGATACATCACCGCGGTCCGGTCCGTGATGCGCCGCACGACGTTCAGGTTGTGGCTGACCAGCAGGTAGGTCAGGCCGAGTTCCCGCTGCAGGTCCAGCAGCAGGTTCAGCAGCTCCCCCTGCACCGAGACATCGAGCCCCGCCGTCGGCTCGTCCGCCACGATCAGCTCCGGGCGCATCACCAGCGCGCGCGCCACGCCGACGCGCCGCGCCTGGCCGCCGGAGATCTGGTGCGGGAACTTGCCGGCGATGTCGGCGGGCAGGCCGAGCCGGCGCAGGATGGCGGCCAGCCGCGCGCGGCCCTCCACCAGGTCGATGCCATGGATATGCAGCGGTTCTTCCAGCGTGCGGCCGATCGTCATGCGCGGGCTGAGCGACGCGACGGCATCCTGCAACAGCATCTGCACGCGTCGCCGGAATGCCTTGGCGCCGCCGGCGAGATGCGTGCGCAGATCCGTCCCATCGAAGGCCACGCTGCCCTCCGAGAGGGGCGTGAGGCCGAGCAGCGCGCGGCACAGCGTGGTCTTGCCCGAGCCCGATTCACCGACCAGCCCGGTGATCGCGCCACGCGGCAGCGCGAGCGTCACGCCATCCAGCGCGCGGGCCCTGCCGAAGACGACGCTGGCGCGGTCGAACAGCGCGAGCGGCGCGGTCATGCCAGCGTCTCGGCGAAGTGGCAGGCGCTCCGGCGATCCGGCGCTACGACGCGCAGCGCCGGGGCCTCGCTGCGGCAGCGCGGCTCGGCGCGGTCGCAGCGGGGCGCGAAGACACAGCCGGGCGGGCGCGCAATGGGATCGGGCACCTCGCCGGCGATCGAGATCAGTCGGCCGCTGTCATCCTGGTCGATCTCGCAGGCCAGCAGCGCGCGGGTGTAGGGGTGGCGCGGCGCCGCCAGCACCTCGGCCACCGGGCCGGTCTCCACCACCGTGCCGCCATACATCACGCAAATATCGTCGCAGAGCTGCGCCACCAGGCCGAGATGGTGGGAGATGAAGACGATGCTGCCATCGATGTCGCGCCGCAATTCCTCCAGCAACGCGACGATCTGCGCCTCGACCGTCGCATCCAGCGCGGTGGTCGGCTCGTCCGCCAGCAGCAGCTCCGGCCCGGCGAGCAGCGCCATCGCGATCATCACGCGCTGCCGCATGCCGCCCGACAGCTCATGCGGGTAGGAGGCCAGGCGCTGCGCGGGATCGGCGATGGCGACGCGCTCGAGCATCGCCTCCGCCCGCGTCAGCGCGTCCCGCCGGGGCAGCCCGGGCGTGCGGCGGCGGATGACATCGACCAGATGCGTGCCGATGGTGAACAGCGGGTTCAGCGCCGTCATCGGATCCTGGAAGATCATGGCGATGCGGGTGCCGCGCCAGGCCGCCATCGCGGGCTCGTCCAGCGCCAGCAGGTTGGTGCCGGCGAAGTCCACCACCCCGTCCAGCCGCGTGACATTGGCCGGCAGCAGGCGCAGCAGGCAGGACGCCAGGCTGGACTTGCCGGATCCCGATTCGCCAACGATGCCGAGGATGCGGCCGCGCCCGATGTCAAGGTCGATGTCGGACAGGATGCGCGCCGTGCCGCGCGCCGTGCGGGCTTCGAGTGTCAGGCCGCGGATGCTGACCAGGAGCGCTGTCATCCTTCAGCGTTCCTGCCGAATTCGCGGGTCCACCGCGTCGCGCAGCGCCTCGCCGAACAGCGTGAAGCCGAGCGTCGCCACCGCCAGCGCGGCGGAGGAAACGACGACGGGCACCCAGCTGTCCGACAGGTATTGGTAGCCGTCCTGGATCAGCACGCCCCAGCTGGCCAGCGGCGGCCGCACGCCGAGCCCGAGGAAGGACAGCCCCGCCTCGATCGTGATCACCACGGGGATGTCCATCGAGGCAAGAACGATCAGCGGACCCATGATGTTGGGCAGGATGTGGCGGAAGACAATGCGCGGCAGCCCAGCGCCCAGGATGCGTTCGGCTTCCAGAAAGGGCGCGCTGCGCAGCGTCAGCACCTGCGCGCGCGCGACCCGGCCGAAATGCGGCGTGAGCGTGATGCCCGCGATCACCACGACCATGAAGGTCGATGGCCCGAATACCGCGACGATCGCCAGCGCCAAAACCAGCGATGGGAATGAGGAGATGACGTCGAACAGGATCAGCACCGCCGCCTCGCCGCGCGGCGGCATCCAGGCGGCGAGGATGCCGAGCAGCGTGCCCGCCGTCAGCGCCGCCGCGATGGCGCTGAGCGCCACCGCCATCGCGATGGACGCGCCATGCACCAGCCGCGAATAGAGATCCCGCCCCAGGTGGTCGGTGCCGAGCCAATGCGCCGCCGATGGCGCGGCGAAGCGGTTCATGATGTCCAGCCGGTCCGGATCATGCGTCGCGACCCAGGGTGCGAAGATGGCAGCGCCAAGCACCACCAGCACGATGGCGAAACCGAGCGCGCCCGGCACCGTGCCGCAGACCTGCCGCAGCACCTGGACCAGCGGGCGCAGCGCGGTCACTTCGCCGCGCCGCCGCGGCGCATGCGGGGATCGATGGCGGAATAGGACAGGTCCACCAGCAGGTTCACCACCACGAACAGCACCACCACCACCAGCACCGCGCCCTGCACCACGGGGAAGTTGCGCACCGACAGTGCGTCGTAGATCAGCCGGCCAAGGCCGGGGCGGGCGAAGACGATCTCCACCAGCACCGCGCCGCCCAACAGGCGGCCGACGCCCATGCCGAGCAGCGCGATGGTCGGGATGCAGGCGTTCTTCAGCGCGTATTTGTAGGTCACCAGCCGTTCCGGGATGCCGTAGGCGCGCATGGTGCGGATATGCGGCTCCGCCATCACTTCCAGCATCGAGCTGCGCACCAGGCGCGCGATGAAGCCAACCCAGCCGATGGCCAACGCCGCCATCGGCAGGATCAGCCGACGCGCCTGGTCCCAAAGGTCGTCCGCATTGCCGGCGCCGAGCACGGGCAGCCAATTGAGCCAGATGGAGAAAACCAGCAGCAGCAGGATGGCGACCACGAAGCTCGGCACGGCGATGAAGGCGACCGAGATGAAGGCAAGCACGTTGTCCGCCAGGCTGCCCCGATGCGTCGCCGCGAAGACGCCGAGCGGCACGCCGAGCAGCACCGCCAGCCCGATGGCGCCGAAGGTCAGCACGAAGGTGTAGGGCATCACCGAAAGCACCATGCCTGCCACCGGCCGGCCCGACAGAACGTCGGTGCCGAGATTGCCGGTCAGCACATTGGTCAGGAACAGCCACAGCCGTTCATGCAGCGGGCGGTCCAGGCCCATCTCCCGGATGAACTGCCGCGCGAATTCCGGCGTTGCCTGCGGGCCCAGCAGCGTCACCGCCGGGTCGCCGGGCACCAGCGCGGACAGCGCGAACAGCAGCAGCATCGCGCCCAGGACGATCAGCGCCGAGGTGACGAGACGGCTCGCGAGGTAACGGGCCGTCTCGGCGCGCATTCTCTCAGGCCGTCGCGAAGCCGTCGTACTGCCAGTCCAGCCAGCCGGGGACGGAGGCCGGACGCAGCCACGACCGATGCGCCAGGAAGGACACGTTGTTGGTCAGCCAGACGAAGGCGGCAGAACGGTCCATGACCTGCTGCGCCTCGATCACCATGGCGCTGCGGCGGGCGGGGTCGAGCTCGGCCAGCGCGCGTTCCGCCAGGCTGTCGAATTCCGGGCTGGCGAAGCGCTGCCAGTTCCAGGTGCCGATCTGGCTGCTGACGAACCATTGCATCAGGAAGTTCGGATCGAGCTTCCCGTTGAACACGGTCATGTACATGTCGATGTCTCGCCCGGCATCGCCGCGCCCGGCCGACCAGAAGCCGCCGCCGTCGCGCGCATCGACCTCCACCGTCACGCCGATCTCCTGCAGCTGCGCGCGGGCGACCAGCGCCATGTTCTGGAAGGCGGGCTGGTTCAGCACGAGCAGCTTGAGGCGGATGTTGCGCGCCCCGGCTTCGGCCAGCAGGCGCCGCGCTTCCGCGACGTTGCGGCGATAGCTCGGCGCTTCCGGCCAGTGGCCCAGGATCGGCGCGGGGATCAGCGCATTCAGCCGCGGCGCCTTGCCGTTGTAGCCCGCGAGCAGCATCTGGTCGACATCGAGGCCGAGGCGGATCGCCTGGCGGACGCGGATGTCGTTCAGCGGCGGCTTTTCCATGTTGAGGCCCATCCAGATGTACTGGAGGCCCGGCTGTTCGGACACGGTCAGGCCCGGCACGGTGCGCAGCGGCTCCGCCACGCTCGGCGGCAGGACGGCGAAGTCCAACTCCCCGGCGCGCAGTGCGAGTTCCGTCGCGCGGTGGTCGGGGATGAAGCGGACGGCGACCTCATTGAAGGCGGGGCGGCCGCCGGCATGGGTCGGGTTGGCGCGCAGCGTCGCGCCGCGCTGGCGTTCCAGCGCCGCCAGCGCGTAGGGGCCGGAGCCGACCGGGCGTGTATTGTGCTCCACGCCGCGCTGCTCGACCGCGCGCTTGCTGACGATGCAGCCGGAGACGTCGCCGAGTGCGATGGCCATCAGCCCGGCATTCGGCCGTGCCAGCACGACGCGGCCGGTGTACTGCCCGGTGACCTCGACGCGTTCCAGCCCGGCCCAGTCGCCGCGATAGGGCGAGGCGCGGCCGCCGGCGGCGGGTTCCAGCCCGATGCGCTCGAAGGAGAATTTCACGTCCTCCGCGGTCATCTCGCCGAAGCCGTCGGTGAACACCTGGCCGGGCTTGAGGCGGAAATCGATGATCGTGGGGGAGGTCTGGGTGACCTCCGCCGCGGCGTCCATCTCCAGCTCGCCGGAATTCGCACGATGGCGCACCAGGCGCTGATAGACGACGCGGATGATGTTGCCGTCATGCGGGCCGGTGCGGAAGCCAGGGTCGATCACCTCCGGATCGCGCTCGACGCGCACGGAGATGTTGGAACGCGGGCCGGCCTGCGCCGACGCGTCGCGGTGCGGCAGCGCGAGGCCGCCCAATCCCGCCGCGGCGGTGCCGGCCAGCAGCTTGCGGCGGCCGATATCGATGCTCATCCCACTTCTCCCATAAGGCGGTGGCCCGCCATGCTTGCCTCGCTAGCATCGAAACCCAGCGCCAGCCCCGCGGCAAGCGGGAATCGCGTCCGCCGCCCCCGGATGGTGCGCCCTGGCAGGCTCATGTGGCTGTCGCAGCCCAGCCGTCCAGCACCGCGGCGACGTCTTCGATATCGGCGCCGGGTTCGCGGTCCTCGCCGAGCGGTGGCACGGCGGCGCGGATCGCGGCATGCAGCGGCGCGGTGCCGGCGCCGAGCGGGGCGGTGCCGCGCAGATCCACCGCCTGCGCCGCGACCAGCGCCTCCAGCGCCACCAGGTAGCGCCAGGGCGGCAGCAGCCGGCCCAGGCGGCGCACCGCATGCGGCGTCAGCGGCGCCACATCCTCCACCATGTCGGACACGCCGAGCGCATCGAGGCCGGAGGGCATCGCCTGCGCGCGGATCTCCGCCAGCAGGTCGCCGGCGGTCTTCTGCAGCGAGACGTAGCCGGTCGAACCGCCGCCGACCGGCGAGAGATAGGCGGGCAGGCCGGAGAAGCGCGCCGTCAGCAGCTTGCAGGCGCGCAGCGCGCCACTGGCCGCGACATGCGCCAGCGCGCCCGCCGCGGCGTCCAGCGCCAGGGTCAGCGCGGGCGCGTGGAAATTGGGGGTGGACAGGATCTGGCCGGCATCGACCAGGACGATCGGCGTGGTGGTCGTGCCGTTGATCTCGATCTCGACGTTCCGCATCGCCGCGTCGAGCGCCGCGCGGGCCGCGCCGAGCACCGGGGCGGCAAGCCGGAAGCACAGCGCATCCTGCAGGTTGCGCGCGGCATCCGGCGCCGCACTGCCGGCGAGCAGCGCGCGCAGCCGGCTCGCGGCTGCTGCCTGGCCTGGCGCGGGGCGCGCCGCGGCGAGCCGCGGGTCGAGGATGGCCGGATTGGCCGCATAGCCTTCAAGGGACAGTGCGGTGACGACGAATTGCCGGTCCAGCCAGCCATCCAGCGCGTGCAGCGCCAGCGCCGCGCCGGCGCTGGTCACCGCGCCATGGCTGATCAGCGCGAGCCCGTCCTTCAGCCCTGGCGTCAGCGCCACGAGGCCCGCCGCCGCCAGCGCCTGCGCGCCTGGCATGCGCGCGCCGCCGAACCATGCCTCGCCGCGGCCGATCATCACCGCGCCCAGATGGCCAAGCTGGCCGATATCGCTCGCGCCGATGGAGCCGAAACACGGCAGCACCGGCACGACGTCGCGCTGCACCATGGCGAGCAGCAGCGCTGTCGCCGCGGTGGAAACGCCGGTGGTGCCGAGCGCGAGCTCCGCCAGCCGGCAGACCGTCGCGGCCCGGCAGGTCGCGATCGGCAGCGCCGGGCCGACGCCGATGGTGCGGCCACGGATGATCTGGGTCTGGAAGGCGGTGACGGCATCGCGCGAGATGCGGTGGCCGAGATTGCCGCCGAGCCCGGTGTTCAGCCCATAGACCGGCGTGTCCGATGCGGCATGCCGCGCCACAACGGCTTCCGCCGCGGCGATGCGCGCCCAGGCCTCGGCGGGGATGACCACCGCCAGGTCGCGCGTCGCGGCGCGCGCCACGTCGGCGACGCGCAGCGGGGCCTCGCCAAGGTGAAACGGTGCAGTGGTCACGCGCCGATCTCGTCCTTTCGCGCCGCCACATAGGCGCCGAGCGCCTCGTCGATGGCGGGATCCAGCGGCGGGGATTCGGCGCTGGACAGGGTCCGCGCCCAGACCTCCGCCGCACGGACGGTCGCGTCCTTCGCGCCGGCGTCGCGCCAATTCTCGAAATTGGACCAATCGGCCAGCAGCGGGCGCCAGAAGGCGTTCTCATAGCGCGACATGGTGTGCGGGCTGCCGAAGAAATGCCCGCCGGGCGGCGTCGCCAGGATCGCCTCCACCGCCAGGTCGTCATCGGTGAAGGAGATCGGCTTGAGCATCGCGGCCCAGGCGCGCAGCATCTCGGCGTCGATGATCACCTTCTCGAAGCTGGCGGAAAGGCCGCCTTCCAGCCAGCCCGCCGCGTGGTTGATCAGGTGCGAATGGCTCATGATGCTCGCCCACAGCGAAAAGCCCGTCTCCCACGCCGCCTGCGCATCCGCGGCCGGTGACGCACACACGGCGGAACTGCGATAGGGAATCTTCAGCGCCCGCGCGATCTGCGCGCCGCCCAGCGTGGCGTGGACGTATTCCGGCGTGCCGAAGGCGGGCGAGCCGGTACGCATGTCCACGTTGGAGGTGAAGCCGCCGAGCACCGCGGGACAGCCGGGGCGGATCATCTGCACCAGCGCGATGATGCCCATGGCCTCCGCCGTCTGCTGCGCCAGCGCGCCCGCCAGCGTGACCGGCGCCATCGCACCCATCAGCGTGAAGGGTGTGATGACGACGCATTGGCCGTGCTCGGCCATGGTCATGATGTTGTCCAGGATCTCCTCGTCCACCCGCCGCGGCGAGTTGACGTTGGTGACCGACATCAGCGTCGGACGCGCCGCCAGCCCGTCCGCCGTGGTGCCATGCTCGATCGCCGACATGGCGATCGCATCGGCCGCCTGCACGCCGCCGACGCCGCGCGCGGCCCAGACGATGTCGGAACACTGCGCATGCGCCAGGTACATCTCAAGGTGGCGGTGCAGCACGGGAATGTCCGTCGGCTCCGTCACCACGCCGCCCTGCCAGTGCAGCACGCCGAGCGCTTGCGTCACCTTCAGGATGGAGCGGAAATCCTCCATTGTGCCGTAGCGTCGGCCGCCGGCGAGGTCGGTCACATGCGGCGTGCCGTTGACCGGGCCGAAATTCACGACGTTGCCGCCGACATGCAGGTCGCGCGCCGGGTTGCGGGCATGCAGCACGAAGGATTCCGGCGCCTGCCCGCAGATTTCGGCGATCAGCGCGCGGTCGAGGCGCACCATCTGCGTCGCCTCGTCCACCATGGCGCCGCCGCGCCGATAGATCTCCCGCGCGCGGGTGGAGCGAATCTCGAGCCCGCCCTCCTCCAGGATCCGCCAGGCCGCGTTCAGAACGCGGTGCAGTTGATCGGCGTCGAACAACTCGACAGGCGCCCAGGGGTTGTGCAGCCGCGGCAGGGGCGGCGTGGTGGCGGCGGTGCGATTGCGCGCGGGGCGTTCGCGGCGGCGGGCGGGGGGTGTCGCGTCGCTCATGCGCTTCTCCTGCGGCCCTGCCGCTTCTCGCCGCCAGAACCGGGCGCTGGCTGCATCAGCGGCCCGAGCGCCGCGACGATCGCCGCGATCTCCGGCCGCGGCCCGCCATTGCGGTGGTCATCCACCGCGCGGCGCATCGCGGCGAGATGCGCGGGCGTGGTGCCGCAGCAGCCGCCGATGATCCGCGCGCCGGCATCCATCGCGAGATGCGCGTAAAGTTCCATCGTCTCCACCGTG
The DNA here is from genome assembly GCA_038250135.1 of Acetobacterales bacterium. Lineage (GTDB taxonomy): Bacteria > Pseudomonadota > Alphaproteobacteria > Acetobacterales > Acetobacteraceae > Falsiroseomonas. The sequence continues at coordinate 8,870 of JBBSCP010000085.1, forward strand.
CCGGAATAGACCACGCGGTCGCCATCCACCACCGGCACGCCGGCATTGGCCTTGGCGATCACCGGCGTGTCGCCCTCCGCCCCGGCGATGCCGAGGATCGAGACCAGCAGGTCGGCGGCGCCGACGCCGCAATTGGCGCCGATCGCCAGTGGTTGCGTCGGCAGGCTGCGGGCGAAGGCGGCGAAGGCTTCGGGCAGCATGCCCATCATGGTGCGCCCGGCCGTGTCGAAGCTCGCGGTCAGTGTCCAGGGCAGGCCGGCCTGCGCGGCGGCGATGGCGGCGGCGCGCATCTCCTCGGCGGCCGACATGGTCTCGATCCAGGCGACATCGGCGCCGCCTGCCTTCAGGCCCTCGATCTGCTCGGCAAAGACCTCGATCGCCTCGGCCTCGGTCAGCGTGCCGAGCGGCGCGAACAGGTCGCCGGTCGGGCCGACGGAGCCCGCCACCACCACGGGCCGGCCGGCGCGGTCGGCTTGCGCGCGCGCAATCTCCGCGGCGCGGCGGTTCAGCGCCACGGCCTGGTCCTGCAGCCCGTGCAGCATCAGGCGCCGGCCATTCGCGCCGAAGGAATTGGTCAGGATGATGTCGGCGCCTGCCTGCACGAAGGCGCGGTGCAGCGAGGCGATGCGGTCCGGGTGCCGGTCCAGCCAGAGTTCCGGCGCATCGCCGGAGGTCAGGCCCAGGTCGAACAGGTTGGTGCCGGTGGCGCCATCGGCCAGCAGCACCGGCGACTCAGCGAGACGACGAGCGAGCAGTGCGGGCCTCCCTGCGGCCGGCGCGCGTGGTCATGCCGGCGAGCCGCGCCGGGAGGCGCGCGACGAGGGCGGCGCGCTCGGCCGCATTCATCGTCAGCCAGCCGCCGATCTCCTCGCCGGTGCGGCCGCAGCCGATGCAAAAGCCGGTGACGGGGTCCAGCACGCAGATCTTGTTGCAGGGGCTATCGGTCATCCGCGCAGCCGCAGCCCGTCCGGGTCGTGCAGCGGCCTGGCGGTGACCACGGCGCGGCAATGCTCGCCAAGGATGTCGATGGCGAAGACGGCGCCATGCACCGCGAGCTCCGTCGGCAGATAGCCGACCGCGAGGCTGGTCCCGACCCAGTGCCCGTAGCCGCCGGAGGTGACATGGCCGACCGGCTGGTTGTCCTTCAGCACCACCTCGTAGCCGACCGCATCGGCATGCGGCGCATCGACCGCGAAGGTGACGAAGCGCCTGGCCGCGCCCTTCTCCCGCTCCGCGATGGCGGCGGCGCGGCCGACGAAATCGACGTTCTTGGTGAAGTCCACGAAGGCATCCAGGCCGGTTTCGCCAGGCGTGTAGTCGGGGCGGAAATCCTTGTTGAAGCTGCCGTAGTTTTTCTCGAGCCGGAGCGAGGAAATGGCGCGGCCGCCGTAATGCACCATGCCGAATGCCGCACCGGCCGCGACCAGATCGTCATGCAACTGAAGATGGTAGTCGGGCGTCACCCAGATCTCGTAGCCGAGCTCTCCGGTGAAGCCGCAGCGCTGCACGACGGCGGGAGACATGCCCACCGCCATCTCCCGCACCGCGAAGAAGCGGAAGGCGGCGTTGGAGATATCCTCGTCCACCAGCGCCTGCAGCACGTCGCGCGCCTGCGGCCCCGACAGCGCGAAGCCTGTGAGCGTCGAGCAGGCGCTGCGGACGAAGACGTCGTCGGGCGGCGATTGCTGCCAGAACCAGCGCAGGTGAAAGGCCTCCGCGAAGCCCGACCCGACGATCAGGAAGCGGTCCTCCGCAATGGTCGCGATGGACAGGTCGCCCATGATGCGCCCGGCGGGGTTGAGCATCGGCGCGATCGCCATGCGTCCGGGCTTCGGGATGCGGCAGGCGAAGACGCGGTCCAGCCAGCGCCGCGCGCCGCGGCCCGTCACCTCGTACTTGGCGTAGTTCGATGTCTCGTACAGGCCGACGCCGCTGCGCACCGCGTGGCACTCCGCGCGCACATGGGGGAAGGCATTGGACCGGCGATAGGTCGGCTCCTCCACCGGCTCCACGCCCGGCGGGGCGAACCACAGCGCGTTCTCCAGGCCAAAATTCGCACCGAAGACGGCGCCGCGTTCGCGCAGCCGGTCGAACACAGGGGTGCGGCGGAACGGGCGCGCGGCCGGCATTTCCTCGTTCGGGTAGGCCAGGCGGAAGCGGCGGCGGTAGTTCTCCTCGGTCTTGATGCGCGTGTAGCGCGGCGTTGCGAAGACGCCGAAGCGCGCGGCGTCCATCGCCAGCACGTCCTGGCCGGGATCGTTGCGATCCATCCAGCGCGACAGCACCAGGCCGATGCCGCCGCCCTGGCTGAAGCCCGCCATCACGCCGCAGGCCAGCCAGTAGTTCTGCAGGCCCTTCACCGGCCCGACCAGCGGGTTGCCATCGGGTGCGAAGGTGAAGGGGCCGTTGATGATCTTCTTCAGCCCGACCTTCGACAGCGCGGGGAAGTGGCGGAAGCCGCGCTCCAGCTCGGGCGAGATGCGCTCGATGTCGTTGGGCAGGAGCTGGTTGTGGAAGTCGTCCGGCGTTTCGTGCACCGCCCAAGGCACCGCCGCCTGTTCATAGGTGCCGAGCAGCGCGCCCTGGCCTTCCTGGCGCAGGTAGATCTCGCCGGTGAAATCGGATGTGTTGATGATCTCGCGCGGCAAGCCGGCGAGTTCCGGCAGCGGCTCCGTCACGATGTAATGGTGCTCATACGCCAGCAGCGGGATGGTGATGCCGACCTGCCTGCCAACCTCCCGCGCCCAGAGGCCGCCGGCATTGACCACATGCTCTGCGTGGATCACGCCCTTGTCGGTGGTGACGTCCCAGCTTCCGTCGCTGCGCTGATTGAGCGCGGTCACCTTGGTGTAGCGTTGAACTTGCGCGCCCATTGCACGCGCCGCGGCGACATAGGCCTGCGTGACGAGCCAGGGATCGACATAGCCGCCATCCTCGCGCCACAACGCGCCCTTGAAGAATTTCTCGGCGATGAGGACGTTGCGCTGCTTCGCCTCGGCGACGGAAATCAGCTCCGTCTGCATCTTCAGGTAGCGCGCGCGGCTGTGGATCAGTTTCAGGAAATCCATCTGCCCGTCGCTGGCCGCCAGGTAGATGCCGCCATTGTGGTGGATGCCACAGGACAGGCCCGTTGCGGCCTCCAGGTCCCGGTACAGGTCGAAGGTGTATTTCTGCAGGCGGGAGACGTTGGCGTCGCTGTTCAGCGTCGTCACGCCGCCGGCCGCATGCCAGGTGGAGCCAGAGGTCAGCTCGTTCTTGTCGAGCAGCAGCAGGTCCGTCCAGCCGATCCTGGCCAGGTGATACAGGACGGAGCAGCCGACCACGCCTCCTCCGATGATGACGGCGCGGGCGTGGGTTCTCATGCCGGATCTCTCTCGGAAGGCAGGATGGCGCAGCCGAAGGCGGCGGCGGCGCCGAGCAATGCGTGGACCAGGCTGCGCGCCAGCGTCGCCGGCACCAGCAGGTGGAAGCTGGGCGCGTGAGCGTCACGATACAGGATCACCGCCACCTGCGCGACGGGTGTCCGCGCCACCGCGCCCGGCGGAAAGGCGGTGTCGTGCAGGTCGAGCCGGCAGAGCCGCGCCAGCGCCTCCGCCGCGGCGGGTCCGCCAAGGCGCAGTACGGCGAAGCCGCCCGACTGGTCCACCAAGGCGGCCTCGGCGGGCGGCGGGCCGGGGCTCACCGCGCCCAGCAGCATTGCGCTGCCAGGCGCCAACCCCAGCGCGACGCCGCCCCAGAACGGCGCGGAGCGGCCCGGCGCCGGCAGGCCGACATTCGCGCCACGACGGGCCGATACCAGGTGCAGCGCAACACGCCGTTCCGTCAGCGTGACGCCCGGGATGCCGGGCGCGCCATGCGGTCCGGGCAGCAGCACGCCATCGAGCGGCGAGCGGGGCTCAGGCGCGGACACGCGAATTCTCCGGGTCCACGGCGTGCGGGCTGGCGACCACCACGCGCACCGCCTCGGCATATACCGGGCTGTCGGCCGTCAGCGTCTCGCCGTGGCGGGAGGCACCGTCGGCGAGCAGGCCGAGGCCGATCCAGCCCTCGCCCTCGGCAGCCATGCAGGCGGCGGTGACGAAGCCCTGGCTCGGCCCGCCGGCGTGCCGCAGATGCGCGCCGCCGCGTAGTCTCGCGCCATCGGCCAGCCGCAGCCCGACGAGTTGCAGGCGGCCCGGCTCGTTCAGCCCAGGCCGGGCGCCCAGCGCGCGGCCGACGAAGTCGCCCCTTTTCTTCAGCATCTTCCCAAGCCCGAGATCGGCCGGCGTGGTCTGGCCGTTGATCTCGCCGCCCGTGACATGCCCCTTCTCGATGCGCAGCACGTTCAACGCATCCAGCGCATAGGGGCGGATGCCGTGCGGCGCGCCGGCATCGAGCAGCGCCTGCCATACGTGCAGCGCCTGGCCGGCCGGCACCGCGACCTCGTAGGCCAGCTCGCCGGAGAAGGAGATGCGGAACAGCCGGACGGGGATGCCGGCGATCACCGCCTCGCCCGCCGCCATGAAGGGGAAGCTCTCGTTCGACAGGTCGCGGCCGGTCACCACGGCGCGCAAAACGTCACGCACGCGCGGGCCCGCGACCGCGAATTGCGCCCAGTGGTCGGCGACATCGGCCAGCGTGACCTCGAGCTCCGGCCAGACCGCCTGGAGGTGCCATTCCATATGGGCCAGCACGTCGTCGGATTTCTGCGTGGTGGTGGTGACCAGGAAATGATCGGGGCCGAGGCGGCTGGTGGTACCGTCGTCGAACAGGATCCCGTCCTCGCGCAGCATCAGCCCGTAGCGCGCGCGGCCGACCGGCAGGGTGGAAAAGGTATTGGCGTAGATGCGGTCTAGAAAGGTCGCGGCATCGGGCCCCTGCACATCCACCTTGCCGAGCGAGGAGACATCGCACAGCCCGACCGCGCGGCGGACGTTGCGCGCTTCCTCCAGCACCGGGCCCCAGCCGGTGTCGCCGCTGGCCGAATAGACCAGCGGCCGCATCCACAGCCCGATACGCACGAAGACCGCGCCCTGCGCCCGGTGCCAGTCATGCAGCGGCAGCAGGCGTTCCGGCTTGAAGTGCTGGCCAACATCCGGCCCGGCCAGCGTGCCCCAGGCGACCGGGTGGACGAAGGGGCGCGGGCGCGGCTGCCCGACCTGCGACAGCGCGATGCCGCGTGCCTCGGCCAGCACCGCGGCGCCGACCATCCCGCCGATGCGACCCTGGTCGGTCGCCATGCCATGCGTTGTGTAGCGCTTGGCATGCTCGGCATGGGCGTAGCCTTCCCGCACCGCAAGGCGCAAATCATCCGCCGTCACGTCGTGCTGGAAATCCACGAAGGCCTTGCCGCGGCCGCGCACCTCACGCAGCGGTGCGGGGGGTGTGCCGGGCCGCGATACGCCAGGCAGCGGCGGCGGGGCGCCGGGCGAAAGGCCCAGGGCGCGCAGCGCATCGCGCGCCGCCTGCGCGCCATCGGCGGCGGCCTCCGCCAGCCCCCGCACGCCGCGCATCGCGCCCGCGGCGGCGACGCCATCGCGCGGCTCGGTCGGGGTGAAGGCCTGGTGCGCAACATCCCAGCCGAGCGGCAGCCCGGCCTGGTGCGCCAGCGCGGTCTCCGGCGACCAGCCGCCGGAAACCAGCAGCGCCTCGGCCTCGAGATACGCCGGCACTTGCGCGCCGATGCGGCGCGCC
>JBBSCP010000086.1:0-14541 GCA_038250135.1 Acetobacterales bacterium
CGCATGCCAGGTGGTGGGGTCGGCAAGGATCGCGCGCACGCGCGAGGCGAGATAGGTGGTCAGCGGCATGCGGCTGCCGGCATAGGCGGGCACTCGCGGTGTGCCCTCCGCGCCGCGCGTGACGATGCAGGCGCGGGCATCGAGCCCCTCGAAGCGCAACAATTGCCCGGCGAAGATGAAGCCGTCGCCGCGCGTCAGCGTCGAGACGAACCACTCCTCCACCTCGCCGAGCCACGGCCCACCACGCAGCCGCACTTTGACGAGTGGCGTCTCGACGATCGTTCCCAGGTTCATGCGTAGCTGGCGCGCGACGGCACTGGATTTCACATGCACCATGCCCTCGGAATCGCGGAACAGGCGACGGAAGCGCTCATAGACCTGCAACGCGTAGCCGCCATCCTCGACGAAGCGCAGCGCATCGTCGAAATCTTCCCGAGCGAGTGCCGCATAGGGTGCGGCGCGAATCACTTCCTCGTAGAGATCATCGGGCTGGAAGGGCGCGGCGACGGCCATCGCCAGGATGTGCTGGCACAGCACGTCGAGCCCGCCCTCGCGCGGCGGATCGCCATCCAGCTCGCCGGCGGCGATGGCCTGGCGGGCGGCGACGCATTCGATCACCTCGAAGCGGTTGGCGGGCACGAGCACAGCCTCACTCGCCTCATCCATGCGATGGTTGGCGCGACCGATGCGCTGCAACAGGCGTGAGACGCCCTTCGGTGCGGCGACCTGCACCACCTGATCGACCGCGCCCCAGTCGATGCCGAGGTCGAGCGAGGCGGTGGCGACCACGGCGCGCAGCTTCCCCGCCGCCATCGCGGCCTCCACCTTGCGGCGCTGCTCGACGGTGAGCGAGCCGTGGTGCAGGCCGATCGGCAGGTTGTCGTCGTTGAGCTTCCACAGCGCCTGGAAGCACAGCTCCGCCTGGGCGCGGGTGTTGACGAAGACAATGGTCACGCCCGCCCCGCGGATGCGCCGATAGACCTCCGGCATGGAGGCGAGGCCCATATGCCCGCCCCAGGGCAGGCGGCCTTCGGGCAGCAGGATGTCGAGCCGCGGCGCCGCACCGCCCTCGGCTTGCACCAGCGCCACATCCTCGGCCCGGCCGGTGGGCGATAGGTAGGCGCGCAGCGGCGTAGGATGCGCCACCGTGGCCGACAGCCCGACGCGCCGCGCCCGGGGCGCGAGGGTCGCGAGCCGCGCGAGGCATAGCGCCAATTGGTCGCCGCGCTTGCTGCCGGCCAGCGCGTGGATCTCATCCACCACGATGGCCGCGAGGCCGCCGAACAGGGCGGGCGCATCGGCGAGCGTCAGCAGCAGCGTCAGGCTTTCGGGCGTGGTCAGCAGCATCTGCGGCGGGTCGGCGCGCTGCCGGGCACGGCGGTTGGCGGGCGTGTCGCCGGTGCGGGTCTCGATGCGGATGGAAAGGCCCATCTCGGCGACCGGCGTGGCGAGGTTGCGCGCGATGTCCACCGCCAGCGCTTTCAAGGGCGAGATGTAGAGCGTGTGCAGCCCCTGGCGCGGGTTGGCGTGCAGATCGACGAGGCTCGGCAGGAAGCCGGCAAGGGTCTTGCCGCCGCCGGTGGGTGCGACGAGCAGCGCGCTCTCGCCGCGCGCGGCGGCGGTGAGCAGCGCGCGCTGATGCGGCCGCGGCGCCCAGCCCCGGCCGGCGAACCAGGCGGCAAAAAGTTCCGGCAATGTTCCCATGCGGTTTGACTATGCCGAGGCCGCGCGGATCAGGAAACCCCGCCGCCGCGGCATTGGTCAAAACGCGCAGGCCGGGTTATCATAAGTCTGGACAGAATGCCGCCAAACCGAGCAGGAGGGCGTTCAAGTTGCCTCACCCTTACGAGAATTTGCCGTCCCGCGCATTCTGGCGCAGCGCGGTCGCCGCGACCGGACCGGACGGCATGCGCGAGATCTCCAGCTGCCGCGCCAAGCTGCGTGCCGAGCAGGTGATTGCCACGGCAGGCAGCTGTTTCGCCCAGCACATCGCGCGCCGCCTGCAACAGCGCGGCTTCAACTATCTCGATGTGGAACCCGCGCCGTCCCGGCTCCCGGCGTCGCTGCACCACAGCTTTGGCTACGGCCTGTTCTCGGCGCGTTACGGCAATGTCTACACCAGCGCCCAACTGCTGCAGCTTCTGCTGAGGGCGACGGGGAAATTCGTCCCCACGGAGCGCGTCTGGGAAACCGGCGGCCGCTGGTTCGACCCCTTCCGCCCGTCGATCGAGCCCAACGGCTTCGCCAGCGAGGCGGAAGCGCTGGCCAGCCAGGACTCCCACCTGGGCGCCGTGCGCCGGATGATGAAGCAGATGGACATGTTCATCTTCACGCTCGGCCTCACCGAGACCTGGCGCTCCCGCGAAGATGGCGCGGTCTATCCGGTCTGCCCGGGCGTTGCCGCCGGCCGCTTCGATCCGGAGCGCCACGAGTTCGTGAATCTCGACTATGAGGCGGTGCTGCGGGACATGGCGCGCGCGATGGCCATTCTCCGCCGCATCAGGCCCAGCCTGCGGGTGCTGCTGACCGTCTCGCCCGTGCCACTGACCGCAACCGCCAGCGGTGATCATGTGCTGAGTGCGACGACCTACAGTAAATCCGTGCTCCGCGCCGTGGCCGGCCGGCTGACCGCCCTGCATGACTGGGTTGACTACTTCCCGTCCTATGAACTTGTCACCGCGCCGGTCTTCGGCGGGCGAGCCTATGAGGCGAATATGCGGCAGGTCGCCTCTACCGGTGTCGATTTCGTCATGGGCACCTTCCTGCGCGAATTCTGCGAGGGGGGCGAGGCACTGGCCGCGCCTCCGCCTTCACCGCGCAGCGTCGTCGCGGCCAAGGATGACGACACGGTCTGCGACGAGGCGGCGCTGGAGTTCTACGCGAAATGACCGAGCGCGGCGCGCTGCCCCTGGTGATGCTCGGCGATTCGCACTGCACCAACTTCGGCAAGGCGATGAAAGAGATGGGCGCCCCGATCCTCGGCGGTCCGCTCGGCGCGGCAAGCGCCTTCACCGCTGAGACGCTGCCGGTGGATCAAGGCCCGTTGCGCCTGGCCGGCGAACTCGGCGAGCGCTTCCGGGTCTTCGCGCGCGTCGCCGGCATTACGAGCCTGGCGGATTGCCGGGGGCGCCTTGTCGTCTCGCTGGGCCTTGCGGCCGCGCGCTTCTACGGCAGTTTCGACTGGCGCCGCGTGGCCACCGGCGCGCCGGCCGATCCGCGCAAGCAGCATGTCAGCGATGCCGTGCTGGAAGCCATCATCGACGCCATGCAGGCGCCGGTTGTTGCCTTCGTCGATCGCCTGGTGGCCGAGGGGCTGCTGGTCTGTTCCATCGCGGGACCGCCACCTCAGGCGCGCCATCCGGCCGTGGCGGCGCTGGGCGCTGCCGGCGTGCTGGCGCTCGAGGCACGGTATCGGCAGCCGATGCTCGATCTTTTGGCGCGCCACGGCATCCCTGTGGCGGTCGCGCCGGAGGTGACAACCGAACAGGGCCTGCTGCGGCAGGAGTTCTGGGGCGACGACCATGCCCATGGCAACATCGCCTATGGGCGACAGGTGATTGCGACGGTGCTGCGCATCACGGTGCCACAGCACGCCCAGACATAGGCAAACCCTAAGGTCAGCATAAGAATCATCGATTATTCCTCAGGTTCGCGGTGCGGCATCTTGGCCTCACCGACGAACCCCGAGCGAAGGAATTGCTCCGATGATCCGCACCGCAATCACCGCCCCCTTGGTCGGCCTGATCACCCTGGCGATCATCGCCGCCCCTGCCGCGGCCCAGACCCAGGCCCGCCCCATCTCCCACCAGGCCGCCGTGGCGCAGGGCCCGGGCGGTTGCCATGAGTTCAACGCGGCGCTGGCCGCCGCCGTGGCCACCCAGGTCCGTACCGGCAAGCACGGCGAGGCGCGCCGCCTGGCCCGCATGGCGGTGCCCTGCCGCCGGTAGACCCTCTCGGGTTTGGGTCTCGATCCCCTCGGTCTCCCTCTCCCCCTGGCGCTCCCCAGGCGCCGGGGGTCTTTTATTCGGACCGTCGCGACCGATGTTTCAGAGCGATGCCTCACCCCGACACCTGGATGCGAGTAACCCCGCAGGGGCTTTATTGCGTCCCGGGCGACTTTTTCATCGACCCCGCCCGTGCCGTGGACCGTGCCGTGGTCACGCATGGCCATTCGGACCATGCACGCCCCGATCACGGCCACGTCCTCGCGACCACCGAGACACTCGCCATCATGCGCGCGCGGATGGGCGAGGGGCGCGCCGGGCGGCAGCAGCAGGCGCTGAATCCCGGCGAATCCCTCACCCAGAACGGTGTGGGCATCCGCCTCGTCCCCGCCGGGCACGTGCTGGGCTCGGCGCAGGTGGTGCTGGACTGGCAGGGCAGCCGCATCGTGGTCTCGGGCGACTACAAGCGTCGCGCCGACCCTTCCTGCGCACCCTTCGAGCCGGTGGGCTGCGATGTGTTTGTCAGCGAGGCCACCTTCGCCTTGCCGGTCTTCCGCCACCCGCCTGCCGCCGCCGAAATCGCCCGGCTACTGGACAGCCTGCGCCTGTTCCCGGAGCGGACGCATCTGATCGGGGCCTATGCGCTCGGCAAGGCGCAGCGGCTGATCCTGCTGCTGCGCGAGGCTGGCTGGGAGAGGCCAATTTACCTGCATGGCGCGCTCATCGCGCTGTGCGAGCTGTATCGCACCTTTGGCCTCGACCTCGGCGAGTTGCGCCCGGTGCCGCCCGCCCCCAAGCGCGGCGGGGCGGCGCTGCTGGCCGGCGAGATCGTGCTCGCGCCACCCAGCGCCGAGGCCACCGCCTGGGTGCGGCGCCTCGCCGAGCCGGTCGTCTGCGCCGCCTCGGGCTGGATGCGCGTGCGCCAGCGCGCCAAGGCGGGGGGCGTCGAGCTGCCGCTGATCATCTCCGACCACGCCGATTGGGACGAATTGCTGCAGACCGCCAATGAAGTCCAGGCGCCCGAGATCTGGATCACCCATGGCCGCGAGGATGCGCTGACCCATGCGCTGGCGCAGCGCGGCGTGCGCGGCCGCGCGCTCCACTTGCTCGGCCGTGGCGAGGAGGATGAGGAGTTGGCGCTACCGCCGCCGGCTGCGGTGCCAGGCGGCGATGACGCGCCCCAACGGCCCGGCGGCGAGGGTTAGCCGCGTGGCGAGCGTGCGCAACTTCTCCGTGCGGCCAAGCCGCGCGCCCCAATGCTCCTCGAACTGCTTCTGCACGGCGAAGAAGCCGGCATCGACGCGCCCTGGGCTGATATGTCGAAGGTGAAAATCCACCACCCAGGCGCTGCGCCCGGCGAGGCGCGCGTGCAGGCACAAATCGGTCCCATACAGGTGGAAGCCGCCCAGCTCGGCCGAGGGCAGCAACAGCGAGTCGCTTCGCAGCACGAGGAAGTTCTCATCGAGGCTCACCACCTGCGCGGGCAGCGTGCCGACATGCCGGTTCTCGCCATGCGGGTCGGAGATGCGCAGCACGAAGCGCCCCTCGGCCGTCACGCCCGCATTGCCGGCGACGGCCCAGCCCGGGTCGAGCGCGGCGAGGCGCGCGCGCAGCACCGCCGCGCCATCCTCGATCAGCCGCACATCCTGGTGGCACAGGATGATGTATGCGCCGCGCGCTGTGCCGATCATCTGGCGCAGCCCGGCATAGGCGTCGGCCCGGTTGCCGCCGGCATTGTCGATGTGGCGGTATTCCGTGCAGCCGGCGTCGAAGCCGACCGCCTCGAAGCTGGCCCGCATGGCGGCGTGCTCGGCATGGCGGGTGACGAGCGTGCAGATGGAGAATTCGGGGGCGTCCACCCGCGCGTGATAGGCAGCCGCCGCGACCCCCGCAAGCGGCGGCGTGCGCGGCCATGAGCCTTCCGGCATTCGCCACGCTGCTGGAGCGGCTGTTGTTCTCGCCCGGGCGCAACGCCAAGCTTGCTCTGCTCGCGCAATGGTTCGCGACGCAGCCGGACCCCGACCGCGGCATCGGCCTCGCCGCCCTGACCGGGGAACTCACGCTCAGCACGGCGAAGCCCGCGCTGATCCGTGCGCTCGCGGCCGAACGCGCGGACCCGGTGCTGTTCGACTTGTCCTATGATTATGTTGGCGATCTGGCGGAGACGGTGGCGCTCATCTGGGTGCCGCGCGCCGGAGTCAACGCCCCGCCGCCGACGCTGGCCGAGGTGCTGGTGGCGCTGGAGACGACGCGCAAATCGGAACTGCCTGTGCTGATTTCGGGCTGGCTCGACACGCTGGATGCGCCGGCGCGACTCGCGCTCATCAAGCTCGTCACGGGGGGCTTGCGCGTGGGTGTCTCGGCGCGGCTTGCCAAGACCGCGCTCGCCGGTTGGGGTGGCCAGAGCGTCGAGGGTGTGGAGGAACTCTGGCATGGCCAGGTGCCGCCCTACCTCGCGCTCTTCGCCTGGCTGGAGGGGCGTGGCCCGACGCCCGGCGCCGCCGGCTATCGCCCGGTGATGCTCGCCCATCCGCTTGAGCCCGAGGATTTGCCGGCGATCACGCCCGCCACGCATCGCGCCGAGTGGAAATGGGACGGCATCCGCGTGCAGCTCGTCGCCGGCCCCGGCGAGGCGCGGCTGTTCTCGCGCCGCGCCGAGGATATCTCCGCGACCTTCCCCGAAATCGTCGAGGCGATGCGCTTCCACGCCGTGCTGGATGGCGAATTGCTGGTGATGCGCGATGGCGAGGTGGCGCCCTTCGCCGATCTCCAGCAGCGCCTCAACCGCAAGAACGTCTCGGCGCGGATGATGGCCGAGAACCCGACCGGCGTGCGGCTTTACGACATGCTGTTCGACGGCACGGAGGATCTGCGCGCGCTGCCCTTCGATGCGCGTCGCGCGCGGCTCGAAGCCTGGTTCGCGCGCACCCGACCCGCGCGCATGGACCTCTCCGCCCTCGTGCCTTTCGAAAATGCGGCGCATCTCGAGGAGATCCGTGCTGGCGCACGCGACGCGGCGATCGAGGGGCTGATGGTCAAGCGCGCCGACAGCGACTATCGGGCCGGGCGCGTGAAAGGCCTGTGGTGGAAGTGGAAGCGTGCGCCGCTCGGCATCGATGCGGTGCTGATGTACGCGCAGCGTGGCCACGGCAAGCGCAGCAGCTACTATTCCGACTACACGTTCGGGCTTTGGCGCCCGGACGGGCAGGGCGGCGAGGAACTCGTGCCCGTCGGCAAGGCCTATTCCGGCTTCACCGATGCGGAGCTTCTGTGGCTCGACCGCTGGGTGCGTAACCACACCACCGCGCGTTTCGGCCCGGTGCGGGAGGTGGAAAAGGGCCTGGTGCTGGAAGTTGCCTTCGATGCCGCGCAGCGCAGCAACCGCCACAAATCCGGCGTGGCGCTGCGCTTTCCACGCATCGCCCGGCTGCGCGCCGACAAGCCGGCGGAGGAGGCCGACAAGCTCGCCACGCTGGAGGCGATGATCGCGGGCGATTGACCCGCGCCACGTCCATCGCTCCGTAAACAATTGAAATTAAACCATTAAATCTGATCACTTTGATCCCATATGGTCGGAGGTTGATGTCGGCGCGGCAGCGTCTCCGGCAGGTTCGAGCCCTGGTTGATCGGGACGCAAAAGAACCCGCACGGGGCATTCATCAACATCACGCCCCGGGCGTGAAACTCTCACCGCATCGTGACGTTGTTTTGACTGCGTCCGCCAAGGCGGCGCGATGAGCCAACGGAGCCCAGCATGTCCTCCAAGACCACCTACATCACCATCGGCGTCGTCTGCCTGCTGCTCGGGGCAGGCGGCTTCTGGCTTTACCAGGAACAGCACCGCTCCGGCGTGGACATCACGATCGGCGGCCGGGGCGTCTCCATCCAGCAACGCTGAGCCAGCCGCGAGGCAGCCCCATTCCCGACCAAGCCGCGATCAACGCTAAAGGACCCGCATCATGTCGCTCGGAACCATTCTCGTCATCATCCTGGTCATCTTCCTCCTCGGCGGCTTCAGCGGCCGCTTCGGCGGCTATGGCTACGGCTTCGGCCATACCGGCGTCGGCGTGCTCGGCGTGGTGTTGATCGTCGTCGTCGTGCTGCTGGTGATGGGTCGCATCTGACCCTCCCAGCTTTGCTGCTTGCGAACGCGTCGCAATCGCGGTAATGTGGCGAGGTGCATAGGAGACCCGCCATGAAACGTCGCCTCTTCCTCAGCGCCGCCGGCGCCGCGCTGTTCGCGCCCGCGCTGGCGCGCGCACAGGACCGCAGCATCGCCATCTATTCGGCGCGCCACTACGATAGCGACCGCATTCTGTTCGACACCTTCACCCGCCAGTCCGGCATCCGTGTGCGTGTCATCGAGGCAAATGCCGACCAGCTGATCGAGCGTATCCGCGCCGAGGGTGCCAATAGTCCGGCCGACGTGCTGCTGACTGTCGATGCTGGGCGCCTGGTCGCCGCGCAGCAGGCCGGGCTACTGCAGCCGACCAATTCAGCGATGCTCAACGCCAGCATTCCGGGCAATCTGCGCGATCCGGATGGCTATTGGTTCGCCTTCTCGGCGCGCGCCCGCGTGGTCATGTACGACCGCGCGCAGGGTCTGCCGGCCGGCCTCGCGCGGTATGAGGACCTCGCGAAACCCGAGTATCGCGGCATGATCTCCGTCCGCACCTCCTCCAACATCTACAACGTCGTCTGGACCGCGAGCATGATCGCGGCGAACGGCGCCGAGGCGACCGAGACCTGGGCGCGCGGCATCGCCGCAAATCTTTCGCGCCCGCCGCAGGGAGGCGATACCGATCAGATCCGCGCAGTGGCGGCGGGGCAGGGGCGTTTGGCGATTGCCAACACCTACTACCTCGGCAACCTCGCGCGTTCGGCCCGTGCCGAGGATCGCGCGATTGCCGAACGTATGGCCGTGCTATTCCCGAATCAGGCGGATCGCGGCACGCATGTGAACGTCTCCGGCGCCGGTGTGGCGCGGGGTGCGCCGAACCAGGCGGGCGCGGTGGCGTTCCTGGAATACCTCGCCTCCGCGCCGGCGCAATCCATTTTCGCCGATGGCAACATGGAATACCCGGTGGTGGCCGAAGTGCAGCCGCATGAATGGCTGCGCCGCCTGGGCACCTTCAAACAGGACCCGCTCAACGCCGCGCGGATGGCCGCGCTCTCGCCCGAGGCGTTGCGGGTGATGCAGCGCGCCAACTGGCGCTGACCAACTGGCGCTTATTTGTCACTGATGCACGCTCGGCGTTCATCGCCGGTCGTGCATCAGCGCAACCGCATCGCCCGCACCAGCGCCACCATCGGTAGCAGCCCGACCAGGACGATCAACAGCGCGGCGGTGGAGGCTTCGGCCAGCCGCTCATCCGAGGCGAGGTTGTGCACGCGCACGGCCAGCGTATCGAAATCGAAGGGCCGCACGATCAGCGTCGCTGGCAATTCCTTCATCGTGTCCACGAACACCAGCACGCCGGCGGTCAGCAGCGCGCCGCGCGCCAGTGGCAACTCCACCTCGCGCACCGCCTGGCCCGGCGTGCGGCCGAGCACGCGGGCTGCCGAGAACAGGCTCGGCTTCACCCGCGTCAGCCCCGATTCAACGGCCGAGAGTGAGACGCCGAGGAAGCGTACCAGGTAGGCGAACACCAGTGCCGCAATGCTGCCCGACAGCAGCAACCCGGTGGAGATGCCCAAGCGCGCGCGCATCCACCCATCCACCGCATTGTCGAACAGCGCAAAGGGCACCAGCGCACCGACCGCGATCACCGATCCCGGCACCGCATAGCCCAGCGAGGCCACGCGATTGGCAAAGGCGCGCAGTCGTGAGGGATGCAGCCGCTGCCCCCAGGCCAGCAGCGCCGCCAGCAGCACGGCGAGGCATGCGGTGATTGCCGCCAGCGTCAGGCTGTTCAGGGCGAAGGGCAAGGTGCGCCGCGGGTCGAGCACATCGCCGCCCTGCAGCATCAGCGCGAACAAGGTTCCCGCCGGAATGGCGAAGCCGAGCAGCACCGGCCCCGAACAGGCAAGGATCGCCGCGGCCTGTTTCCACCCATGCAGCGACACCGGCCGCAGCGGTGGTTGGCGCGTGGTGGTGGGGTGAAAACGCCGGCCGCCGCGCGACACACGCTCGAACATCAGCAGCATCGCCACCACGCCCATCAGACAGACGGCGAGCTGCGCGGCGGCGGGACGATCGCCCATGCCGAACCAGGCATCATAGATGCCGGTGGTGAAGGTACGGACGGCGAAATGCTGCACCGTGCCGAAATCGGCGAGCGTCTCCATCAGCACCAATGCCACACCCCCCGCCAAAGCTGGCCGCGCCATCGGCAGCGCGACATGAAGGAAGGTGCGGGTCAGGCCGTGGCCAAGGGTTCGCGAGGCTTCGAGCAGGCACACGCTCTGCGTCAGGAAGGCGCTGCGGCACAGCAGATAGACATAGGGGTAAAGTACTGCGGCGAGCATCAGCGCCGCACCCGGCAGGCTGCGGATTTCGGGAAACCAGTACTGCCCCCAGCTCAAACCAGTGACGTCGCGCAGCGTCGATTGCACCGGCCCCGCCACATCGAGCAGCCAGACATAGGCGTAGCCGCAAACATAGGCCGGCATGGCGAGCGGCAGCAGCAGCGCCACTTCCAGCACACGCCGCCCGCGAAAATCGCAGGCCGAGACAAGCCAGGCCGAGATCGCCCCCATGCTCGCCGCCAACGCGCCGACAAGTGCTGCCAGCAGCAGCGTGTTGGTCAGCAGATCGGGCAACAGGTTGCGCAGGATGTGATCCCAGCTTCCCGCGCCAGGTGCCAGGGCCGTGACCAGCACGGCGAGCAGCGGTGCCGCCATCAGCGCCGCGATGCCGAGCGACGCCCAGGCCCAGCCCGGCACACGGCGCGCGCGCGGCGCCCCCGGCCGGCGCGGCAGGACGGTGCTCGCCAGTTGCATCAGGCGACGCGATCCGGCGCCGAAAGCCCGCGCAGCAGAACGGCGTCGAGGTTGTCGAGCGCGCGATGGCCCATGGCGTCGCGCGTCTCCTCCGTGGCACTGCCCAGATGCGGCAGTAGTGCCAAATTCTCCAAGCGCAGGTAGCCCGGAAAGATCGCCGGCTCGCCGTCATACACGTCGAGCCCCGCCGCGCGGATATGGCCGGAGGTCAGCGCAGCGACCAGCGCCGCATCATCCACCGTGCCGCCGCGCCCGGTATTCACCACCAGAGAACCGCGCCGCATCTGGCCGAGCCGTTCGGCGTTCAACCATTGCCGCGTCGCCGCGCCGCCCGGTATATGCATCGAGAGGATGTCGATGGCGCCGAGGAAGTCGCGATCCGTATCGTGCCACACGGCACCTTGTTCGAGCTCGGTCGAGAGCCGCGTGCGCCCGTGATAGTGCACCTCCATCCGAAAGCCGCGCGCCATCGCGGCAAGCTCGCGCCCAATGCGCCCCATGCCGAGGATGCCAAGCCGCTTGCCCTCCAGCGTCACGCCCATGAGCTGCGTCGGCGCCCAACCCGCCCATTGGCCGGCGCGCACCATCCGCTCACCCTCGCCGGCGCGGCGGGCGGCCATGAGCATCAGGGTGAAGGCGATCTCGGCAGTGGCGAAAGACAGCACGTCGGGCGTGTTCGCCACCACCAACCCGCGCTCCCGCGCCGCATCGAGCCCCAGATGATCCGTGCCGACCGAGAAGGTGGCGACCATTTTTACCAGTTCCGGCAGCGCCTTCAGAGTCGCCGCGCCCATGGCGTCGCCCGCGGCGCAGAGAACGGCATCCGCGCCCTCGGCCCTGCTGATGATCTCGGCGCCGTCGCGGTACCAGGGCGCATCCGTGGGGTTGAGGCGTGCGTCATAATCGCGCGCGGCACGGGCCTCGATGGCGGGCGGCAGCTTTCGGGTGACCAGCAGGACAGGCTTCGGCACGGGCATTTCCCTTTCGCGTGCCTCTGGTTAGCAGAGCGCGCCCGGCTTGCCAGCCAGCGCCAGGGGTAGCAGGGTCCGCCAGACGCCGCTGAACAGGAAAACGAACACCATGGATCTGGGTCTCAAGGGCAAGCGCGCCCTGGTCATGGGGGCTTCGAAGGGCCTCGGCCGCGCCATTGCCGACAGCCTGGCCGATGAAGGCGTGGCGCTGGTCATCAGCGGGCGTACCCAGGCGAGCCTCGACGTCGCGGCCGACGCCTTGAAGGCCCGCGGCGCCGCGGCGGCCTTCGGTGTGCCGGCGGATGTGGCCAGCGCCGAGCAGATCGACGCGCTCGGCGATGCCGCGGTGCGGCTGCTCGGTGGTGTGGACATCCTCGTGCTCAATCACGGTGGCCCGCCGCCCGGCACGGCGCTCGAAATCACCGAGGTGCAGCTCATCGAGTGGTTCCCGAAGATCGTGCTGAACCCAATCCGCCTCGCCACCAGGCTGCTGCCCGCGATGCGTGCGCAGAAATGGGGGCGTATCCTGACCGTGGGCTCGACCGGCATGGTGCAGCCGATACCGAACCTCGCTTTGTCCAATATCCTGCGCGCCGCCATGGTCGGCTGGAACAAGAGCCTGAGCTCGGAAGTCGCCGGCGACAACGTCACCTGCAACATCCTCGCCCCCGGCGCGATTCTCACCGACCGGCAAATCGAGACACAGGGCGGCATGGCGAAGAAGCGCGGCATCACGATCGAGGAGCAGATCAAGGACCGTGCGACTCAGATTCCCGCCGGGCGGCTTGGCGTGGCGAGCGAATTCGGCCCGATGGGCGCGTTTCTCGCCTCGCAGCATGGCGCCTATGTTACGGGCAGCATCATCCGTGTCGATGGCGGCATCGTCCGCAGCTTCTGAAGGGGCTCCGCCATGCTGCCGAACCTGACGCCGGATGTGGCAATCGCTGCGCAACTATTTGATGATTTGCGCCTCGCGACGCATGATGGCGTGGGCATTACGCGCGAAGCCTATGGCAAAGGCGAACGCGTCGCGCATGAGATCGTGCGCGCGGCGGCCGAGGCCATCGGCCTGGAATGCCGCGCGGACCCCATCGGCAATCTGCTGATGACGCTACCCGGCGCTGATCGCGCCGGCAAACGCGTGGTGCTCGGCAGCCATCTCGACAGCGTGGTGGAGGGCGGCAATTTTGATGGCGCGGCCGGCGTGCTGGCGGGGCTTGCCGCCGTGGCAGGCATGAAGCGCGCGGGCTTCGTGCCCGGGCGCGACGTCACGGTGGTGGCGCTGCGCGCCGAGGAAGCGGGCAGCTGGTTTCCGGTGAGCTACCCGGGCAGCCGAGGCGCGCTCGGCCTGCTGAAGCCCGAGGAACTGGCCATCAAGCGCCAGGACACCGGCCGCAGCCTTGCCGAGCACATGCGCGAGGAAGGTTTTTTGCCCGAGTTTGTCGAGCAGGGCGGCAAGACCTTTTCGAGTGACGACACCGCGGCCTTCCTCGAACTGCACATCGAGCAGGGTCCGGTGCTGGATACCGAGGGCGTGCCGATCGGCATCGTCACCGGCATCCCCGGCTCGCGCCGCCTGCGTGCCGCAGGCGTCACGGGCGAGTACAATCATTCCGGCGCCACGCCACGCAAATACCGCCGCGACGCCGCCATCGCGCTGGCCGAGCTCGCGCATCGCGTCGATGACCGCTGGGTGGCGCTGGAGGCGACGGGCCATACGCTTGTCTGCACCTTCTGCGTGCTGGCCACCACCGCCGAGGCAGGCTTCACCAAGATCGCCGGCGAGGCGCGCTTCCAGCTCGATGTGCGCAGCGTGAACGGGCACAGCGTCGATGCGCTGATGGAGACGCTCTACGAGATCATCCCCGAGATCGAGGCGCGCCGTGGCGTACGCTTCGAACTTGGCGTCGAGACCGGCAGCCGCGCCGCGCCGATGGATTCGGCGATCCAGGCGGGCCTGGCGCGCGCTGCGGACCAGCTCGGCGTGAAGCATCTGAGCATGGCGAGCGGCGCGGGCCATGACGCGGCGGCCTTCGCCATGGCCGGCATCCCGAGTGCGATGCTGTTCGTGCGCAACCAGCACGGCAGCCACAATCCGAAGGAAGACATGCGGATGGACGACTTTGCGAGTGCTTGCGCCGTGGTGCAGCGCTGGGCTGCGGAGACGGCCCAGTGAGCGCACGACTCGCAGTCGATATCGGCGGCACCTTCACCGACGTCGCCATCGAGCAGGAGGGCCAGCGCTGGACAGGCAAGGTGCTCACCACACCGCACGCGCCGGAGCTCGGCGTGCTGGAGGGCGTGCGCATGGTGCTGGAACGCGCCGCGCTGACGTCCGCCGACATCGCGCTGGTTATCCACGGCACGACGCTCGCCACCAACGCGATCATCGAGCGCAAGGGGGCGAAGACCGCGCTGCTGACGACCGAGGGGTTCCGCGACGTTCTGGCGCTCGGCAATGAGTCGCGCTACGACCAGTACGACCTCAACATCGACCTCGCCCAGCCGCTGGTGCCGCGCCGCTGGCGCCTGACGGTGCCCGAACGGCTCGACAATGAGGGCCATGTGCTGCTCGCGCTGGATGAGAACGCGGTGCGCGCGCAGGTGGCGTTCATGCGCGCGGAAGGCATCGATAGCCTCGCCATCGGCTTCCTCCACGCCTTCGTGAACCCGGTGCATGAGGA
>JBBSCP010000087.1:0-14524 GCA_038250135.1 Acetobacterales bacterium
CGGGGGCACCGAAAAGGTCGGGAAGGGCCATGCGGCCCACTGTGGCGCCGGGACGGGTTGGCGGGAAGCCGCGCGCTGCGGCGTGCTGCGCGCAGCAAAATTGGACAATCAGTAGTGTCTCAGCTTGAAATTGTTCCCTGACCGCTCGCGCCCGTCGCGACCTCGCAATTGCGAACCTGCATCGTGTATTCTTGTCGGCAAGCAGGAGGCAAGTATGGCAGACGCAGACGAACTAGAAGCCTTCATCGAAGAAAGCATCCTCCGATCGGCGGCGGCTGGCTATCACCCGTCCATCTTCATCGAAATGCGAGCAAGGTGGGGCACAGCCGAAGCGATTAGGCGCCTCGTCGTAAGCGGGGACATTCAGAGCGGCTTCAGGCGGCTACTGCAGCTCGGCATGATCGAGTGGACAATAGAAGCAGCCGCGATCAAATTTCCGTCGATCTTCAAGAGGGACATACGTGAAGCCGCTCAGTTCCGGCTCAGCCAGGCACAGAAGTAGAGATGCTCAAAGGACCGATAGACGAGAAGCGCCCCGTAGATGTGATCGGCAACGCTGTGCGCGTGATGCGGATCGCAAAGGGAGAGGAAACTGAGACCTTGCCCGAGGATCACGCCATGCCTCGCCTCACACGCCGCGCCGCCCTTGGCCTGCTCGGTGCCGCCGCCGTGACGCGCGGCGCAGCAGCGCAATGGAATCCGAGCCGGAGCATCAGGCTTATCGCCCCCTATCCGCCGGGCGGTGGCGTGGACACCACCTCGCGGCTGCTCGCGGGGCCGATGGGCGCCTTCCTTGGCCAGGGCATCGTGGTGGAGAATCGGGGCGGGGCGGGAGGCTCGATCGGCGCCGCGGAAGTCGCGCGCGCAGTGCCGGACGGCCACACCCTGATGATCGACGCCCTCGCCCATACCGTGAACCCGGCGCTGCTGCGCAACCTGCCCTTCGACTACGCCAACGCCTTCACGCCGATCAGCCAGGTGGTGGTGCTGCCGCAGATCCTGGTGGTGCACCCTTCGGTGCCGGCGCGCACCCTGCCGGAGTTCATCGCCTGGGCGAAGGCGCGGCCGGGCACACTCTCCTACGGTTCCTCTGGCAATGCGACGGCGGCACATCTGGCGGCCGCGCTGTTCTTGAACCGCGCCGGGCTCGACATCCAGCACGTGCCCTATCGCGGCGGCACGCCGGCGCTGGCGGACCTCATTGGCGGCGCCATCACTTGCGTCTTCGGCACCGTCTCCTCATCGCTGCAATTGGCGCGGGACGGGCGTATCCGGGCGCTGGGCGTGAGCACCGCCACGCGCATCACCTCCCTGCCCGAAGTGCCGACCATCGCCGAGCAGGGCTTTCCTGGATATGAGCTGAACGAGTGGAACGGGCTCTACGGGCCGGCTGGCCTGCCCGCGGCAGCGACGACGCGGCTGTACGAGGCGGCGGTTCATGCCCTGGCCGATTCCGGCGTACGCGCGCGGCTCGACGCGCTCGGCGCGCTGCCTGTCGGCAGCAACCCGACGGATTTTGCCCGCTACGTCGCCGAGCAGCGAACGCTGATGGCGCAGTTGGTGCGCGATGCCCGCATCGAGGTGGGTTGACCGGCGGCGCGGCGCATCCGATGTGGCGCGCAACAACGCCGGAGACGCCCCGATGACCCTCCCTCGCCGCGCACTGCTTGGCGCCGCCGTCGGCCTGCCTTTTGCGGCGCAGGCGCAGAGCGCTTGGCCAAATCGGACGATCCGCCTGATCGTGCCCTTCGCCGCCGGCGGGGCGGCGGACAGCGCCGCACGGATTCTCACGCCGCGCATGGCCGAGCGGCTCGGCCATGGTTTTGCGGTGGAGAACCGGACTGGTGCGGGCGGCAGCCTTGGCGGGGGCGAGGTGGCGCGCGCCTCGGATGGGCACACCTTTCTGTGGGATGCCTCCTCGCATCTCGTGAACCCGGCGCTGCTGCGCGGCCTGCCCTTCGACTACGCCACGGCCTTCGCGCCGATCTCGCTCGTCGTGACCTTCCCCTCGGCGGTGGCGGTGAAGAACGATTTTCCAGCGCGCACGCTCGCCGAGTTCGTGGCGGCCGCGAAGGCGCGGCCGGGGGCGATCACCGTCGGCACCCAGGGCAATGCCACTGCCGGGCATCTCGGCTTGGTCGCCTTTGCCCGGCGCGCGGGGATCGAGGTGATCCACGTACCCTATCGCGGCGGCGCGGCGGCAGCGCAGGATCTGGCGAGCGGCGCGATCGATGCGGTGTTCACCACGCTCGTTTCGGCCGGTCCGGTGGCGGATGGCGGGCGGGCGCGTTTCCTCGCCGTCGGCACACTGATGCGGGTGGAGAGCCGGCCCGAGGTGCCGACCATCACCGAGAGCGGCTTTCCCGGCTTCGAATCCAACGAATGGGCCGGTTTCTTCGGTCCCGCCGCCACCCCTGCCCCAGTCGTTGCGCAGCTGCATGCGGCGCTCGCCGCCGCCATCGCCGAGCCCACAATCCGCACCCGGCTCGTGCAGATCGGATGCGTGCCGGTGGCCAGCACGCCCGAAGATTTCGCCCGATTCGTCCGCGAGGGCCGGGAGAGTATGGCCGCCCTGGTGCGCGAGGCGAATATCCGCGCCGAGTGAGTAACCCCGTCCCCAACAACAACCTCACCGGCATCCTGCTGATGTCGGCGGCGGTGCTCGGCTTCGCGTTGAACGACGTGCTGGGGAAGTGGCTGATGGCCACCTACTCGGTCTCGCAGGTGCTTGTACTGCGCAGCGTCGCCGCATTGCTGATCCTCGCTCCCTTCATCTGGCGCGAGGAGCCCGCGCATCTGCTGCGCCCGAGGCGGCCGCGCCTTCAGGTGGCGCGCGTGGCCGCCGGCACCATCGAGGTCGCCTGCTTCTACTGGGCCGTCAGCAAGATGCCGCTGGCCGATACCATGGCCTTCTGGATGGCGACGCCGATCTTCGTGGCCGTCGCCTCGGCCTGGTTCCTGCGAGAGAAGCTGGACCGCACGCGCTTCGCGGCCGTGCTGCTCGGCTTCTGCGGCGTGCTGCTGACCCTGGGGGCGACGATCGATTCCGGCTGGCTGCCCGCGCTGGTCGCGGTGGTCGGCGTGTGCGTCTACTCCGCCTATCTGCTGGCCACGCGGGCGCTACGCGGCACCAGCGCCATCGTGCTGGCAACCTACCAGATGCTCGGCGCACTGGTATTCGGCCTGGCAATGGCGCCCTTCACCTGGGTGCCGGTGACCTGGATCGATGGCGCGCTGCTGATGGCACTCGGCGTAGTGGGCGTGGTGTCGCATCTGGCAGTCACGCGCTCACTCGCCCTGGCGCCGGCACCGGTGGTGGTGCCCTGGCAGTATGCGATGATCCTCTGGGGCATCCTGTTCGGCTGGATCTTCTTCGCCGAAGTGCCGACACCTGCCATGCTGGCGGGCGTGGCAGTGATCATCGGCGCCGGCATCTGGCTGACGCGGCTGGAGTTACGCGGATGACCGATCGCTATGCCCCACGCCCGCTGCCCGGCATCCCGGACGGCACCGTGCTTTATGACGGCGTCTGCGTGATCTGTGCCTGGGGCTTTCGCTTCGTCGCAGCGCGCGATCCGGCAGCGCGCTTCCGCTTCACCGCGGTGCAGGCCCCCCTCGGGCGGCGGATGGCGGAGGCGCTCGGCCTCGACACGACATTCCCGCAAAGCAATGCCTTGGTGATCGGGGGCATCGCTTATCTCAAATCAGATGCGGGAATCGAGATCCTATCCCGCCTGCCGCGATGGGGCTGGGTGCGCGTCTTGCGCTGGGTGCCGAAACGCCTGCGAGACTGGATCTATGACCGCGTAGCACAGAACCGTTACCGGCTGTTCGGCCGCACGGATGCCTGCATGGTACCGGATGCGGCGCTGCGCCGGCATGTAGCGGATGAGGGCTGAAGCAATGGGAGGACCGGTGACGAGCTTGCATCGGGTCGATTGGTCGCGCCTGCCGCCGCTGGTGGATGATGGCGGCGCACGACATCTGGAGGGCATTGCGCTGCCAGCGTTGGCGCTGCCGGCCACCGATGGCACGGCGGTGGACCTCTCGGCACTGCCGGGCGTGACGGTCGTGTACGCCTATCCCGTGACCGGCCGGCCCGACGTGCCTCACCCTGATCGTGTCAGAGGGGCGCGTGCAGAAGGTATTCTACCCGGTCTTCCCGCCCGATCGCAGCGCGGCGGATGTGATGGACTGGCTTCGCGTCCACAGCTGAAACGACAAAGGGCGCCTTGCGGCGCCCCTCAAGTCACGCGACGGCGTTGGAGGCGTTATGCCTCGTCCGCTTCACTCGGCACGCTCTCCGGCCGCGGGCCGCTGTCGAGGCCCTTGGCCGCCACATCGCGCTCAACCAGTTCGATCACCGCCATGTCGGCCGCGTCGCCGAAGCGGATGCCGGCCTTCAACACGCGGGTATAGCCACCGGCCCGGCCCTTGTAGCGATCGGCGATGGTGGTGAAGAGCTTGTCCACCACCCGCTCGTCACGGATCTGCGCATAGGCTTGGCGGCGCGCATGCAGGCCACCGCGCTTGCCGAGCGTGATGATCCGCTCGACGTAGGGGCGCAGCTCCTTCGCCTTGGGCAGGGTGGTGCTGATCTGCTCATGCTTGATCAGCGCCGTCGCCATGCTACGCAGCATGGCAAGGCGGTGGGAGGTGGTAACGCCGAGCTTCCGCCCGGATACGCCGTGACGCATCGTAGTTGTTCCTTAATCCCGGGCGGCCCTTAGAAGGGCTCCTCGAGCTTCTTCGCGAGGTCTTCAATGTTTTCCGGTGGCCAGCCCGAGACGGTGAGGCCGAGGCCCAGGCCCATGGACGCCAGGACTTCCTTGATTTCGTTCAGCGACTTGCGCCCGAAATTCGGGGTGCGGAGCATTTCCTGCTCGGTCTTCTGAACCAGGTCGCCGATGTAGACGATATTGTCGTTCTTGAGGCAATTGGCCGAACGCACCGAAAGCTCGAGCTCGTCCACTTTGCGCAGCAGGTTGCGGTTGAAGGGGAGGTCGTCGCGGATATCCTCCACCACACGCTGGCGCGGCTCCTCGAAGTTGATGAAGAGCTGAAGCTGCTCCTGCAGGATGCGCGCGGCGATGCCGACGGCATCTTCCGGCGTCACCGTGCCATCGGTCTCGACCGTCAGGACTAGCTTGTCATAGTCGGTCTTCTGGCCGACGCGGGTCGGCTGCACCTGATAGGCCACGCGGCGCACCGGGGAGAAGATGGCGTCAACCGGGATCAGGCCGATCGGCGCGTCCTCGGGGCGGTTCTCACTGGCCGGGACGTAGCCCTTACCGGTATCGACCGTGAGCTCCATGGACAACCGCGCGCCGTCATCGAGCGAGCAGATGACCAACTCGGGATTCGCGATCTCGATGTCGCCCGTGGTCTGGATCTGGCCAGCGGTGACTTCACCGGGGCCGGTCGCGACCAGTGCAAGACGCTTCGGGCCATCGCCCTGCATCCGCACGGCGAGTTGCTTCACGTTCAGGACGATGTCCGTTACGTCCTCTCGTACGCCGTTGATGCTGCTGAATTCATGCAGCACGCCATCGATGCGTATCGCCGTCACCGCCGCGCCCTGAAGGGACGACAGCAGGATGCGGCGCAGCGCGTTGCCGAGCGTCATGCCGAAGCCACGCTCCAGCGGCTCCGCGACCACCGTCGCCAGGCGGGTAGGATCGGCGCCGAGCTCGATGTCCTTCTTGGTCTCGATCAGCGAACGCCAGTTCTTTTCGATCACGGTCTATTCCCCTGCCCTATCCCGGTCATGCAGCCAGTCGCACCTAGGCGGCGCCCCTTTGAAGGGACGCGCCTCAGACGCGGCGGCGCTTGCGCGGACGGCAGCCATTGTGGGGGATGGGCGTCACATCGCGGATCGCGGTGACGTAGAAGCCGACGGCCTGCAGCGCCCGCAGCGCGGACTCACGGCCCGAACCCGGCCCGGAAACCTGAATTTCCAGGGTCTCCATGCCATGCTCGCGGGCCTTCTTGCCGGCATCCTCGGCAGCGACTTGGGCTGCATAGGGCGTGCTTTTGCGGCTGCCCTTGAAGCCCTGCACGCCAGCCGACGACCAAGCGATGGCGTTGCCCTGCGCGTCAGTGATGGTCACGACGGTGTTGTTGAAAGACGCCAGCACATGCGCAACGCCAGAGGAGATGTTCTTTCTCTCCTTCTTGCGCGGGCGCTGACCGGAACCGCCGGCACGAGGTTCGCGAGCCATTTTACTTCGTCACCTTCTTCTTGCCGGCGATCGCCACGGCCTTGCCCTTGCGGGTGCGCGCATTCGTATGCGTGCGCTGGCCACGGACCGGCAGGCCCTTCCGATGGCGCAGCCCGCGATAGCAGGCCATGTCCATCAGACGCTTCTTGTTCATCGCCTCTTCACGACGAAGGTCACCCTCGACGCGGTATTCACGGTCGACCACTTCACGGATGCGAAGGATTTCCTCATCCGTCAGCTGGTTCACGCGACGCTCTTCGGGAATACCGAGCTGCGTGCAGATGACCTTCGCGTTATTCGGACCAATGCCAAAGATATAGCGGAGCGAGATAAGCACCCGCTTGTTCGTTGGTATGTTCACGCCGGCGATGCGCGCCACGGTGCCTCTCTCCTCATCGGGGGCCTTCGCCCCCACTCCAGAACGGGCCCGAAGACCCAAATACCCGCCAGCGAAACCGGCGTACGAACTCATAAGTCGTCCACGCAAATCATCGTGGCCAGTCAAGAAGTAGTTCTCAACAAGAAAGCCGGCCGGATCCTGGGGGCCCGTACCGCGAAAGCGGGGGGGGTACACCGGGCCGCGGTTCGGAGTCAACCCTCGCCGTTCCGCCTAGCCGGACACGCCGAGGATGGCACCGATCTGGCGCGTCACCTCATCCATATCAGCCATACCGTCCACCTGCTTGAGCTTCCCCTGCGCCGCATAGTGCGGCAGCAGCGGCGCTGTCTGGCGGTGATAGGCTTCGAGGCGGGCAGCCACGGTTTCGGCCTTGTCGTCGGCGCGGCGTACGAATTCCGTGCTGCCACAAACGTCGCACACTCCCGCCACCGTCGGCGCCTTGAAGCGGTCGTGATAGCCCTCGCCACACTTGCCGCAGGTGAAGCGGCCGGCGATACGCTCGACCAGCGCGGCGTCGTCCACGGCAAGCTCGATGACATGGTCGAGCGGCATGGCCCGCTCGATCAATACAGCATCCAACGCGACTGCCTGCGGCACGGTGCGCGGGAAGCCATCGAGGATCCAACCCTTCACGGCGTCCGGCCTCGCCATGCGCGCAGCCAGCATCGTGGTGATGATCGCGTCCGGCACCAGGCTGCCGCTCTCCATGATTGTTTTGGCTTCACGGCCGATGGGCGAGCCGGACTTCACCTCGGCGCGCAGCATGTCACCGGTGGAGACCTGCGCGATGCCGTAACGCTCCTCCAGCCGCTTGGCCTGGGTGCCCTTGCCTGCACCAGGCGGCCCCAGAAAAATAAGCCTCATCGCCCGCGTCCCCCCGGCTGCGTACCACGCCCGCCCAGCCGGGCCTTTTTGATCAAGCCTTCATATTGGTGGGCGAAAAGATGCGACTGAACCTGCGCCACAGTGTCCATCGTCACAGAGACAATGATCAGCAGCGAAGTTCCACCGAAATAGAAGGGCACGCCATAATTCGCGATGAGCAATTCTGGCAGTAGGCAGACGATACCGAGATAGACGGCGCCAAGCGCCGTGAGCCGCGTCAGCACCCGGTCGAAATATTCGGCTGTCGGCTGGCCAGGCCGGATGCCAGGCACGAAGCCGCCATACTTGCGGAGGTTGTCCGCCGTCTCCTGCGGGTTGAACACAACTGCCGTATAGAAGAAAGCGAAGAAGACAATTAGCGCCAGATACAGCGCCATGTAGAGCGGCTGTCCATGCGCCAGCAGATTGGTGATGCTGGTCAGCCAGCCGGCATCCGCACGATCGGTCTGGAATGCCGAGAAGGTGGCCGGCAGTAGCAGCAGCGAGGAGGCGAAGATCGGCGGCATGACGCCGGCCGTGTTCAGCTTCAGGGGCAGATGCGTGTTCTCGCCGCCGAACATGCGGTTGCCGACCTGACGCTTCGGATACTGCACCGGGATGCGGCGCTGTGCGCGCTCGATGAACACCACGAACACGATCACCGCCACCGCCACCAGCAGGAAGGCGATGATGAAGACGGTGGAGAGCGCGCCGGTCCGGCCAAGCTCCAGCGTGCTGGCCAGCGCGCTCGGCAGATTGGCGACGATGCCGGCGAAGATGATCAGCGAAATGCCGTTGCCCACACCCCGCGCCGTGATCTGCTCGCCGAGCCACATCAAAAACATGGTGCCGCCGACCAATGTGATAACGCAGGAAATTCGGAAGAACCAACCCGGATCGACCACCGCTGCGCCGAAGCTGCCACGCATCGACTCGAGACCGACGGCGATGCCATAGGCCTGGAATATCGCGATGAAGAGCGTGAGGTAGCGGGTGTACTGGTTGAGCTTCTTGCGCCCGCTCTCGCCTTCCTTCTTGAGCGTTTCCCAGGCGGGAATCGCCGCCGTCATCAACTGTACGATGATGCTCGCCGAAATGTAGGGCATGATGTTGAGCGCAAAAACCGTCATGCGCCCAAGTGCGCCGCCCGTGAACATGTCGAACATGCCCAGGATGCCGCCGCCCATCTGCTGCAGGATCTCGGCCATCACGCCGGCATCGACGCCGGGGACCGGAACGTAGCTGCCGATTCGATAGACGATCAGCGCACCCAGCGTGAACCAAAGCCGGCTTTTCAGCTCGGTCGCCTTGGCCAGCACCCCGAAGTTAAGGTTGGACGCGAGCTGTTCGGCAGCGGACGCCATGCGGGAACCCTCCTCGCGATTACGGCGCCCTAACGAGTAGCGCGGTTGCTACCCACGGGCGCCGCAACGCAGCCGTGATAAATTGCGCCCCACACCCCCCGGGTGCAAGGCCAGCGATCCGAGGTCAGGCCAGGCCAGCCTCAGCTTTCGGTGGCCTCGGCCTCGGTCGGCACGACCAGCAGCGTGAGCGTACCACCCGCCGCCGCGATCGCGGCCGCCGCGGCCGCCGAAGCGCCCGAGACGGTTAGCGTGACAGCGCGGTTGATCTCACCCGTTGCCAGCAGCCGCACGCCAACATACTTTGGCGAGGAACGCACTACGCCCGCCGCCTGCAACATCGCCTCGTCGATCGGCTGATCGCCCGGCAAACGCCCATCGGCAATCGCTGCCTCGAGCGCGCCGAGATTCAGTGGCGCATAGACTTTGCGGAAGATGTTCACGAAGCCGCGCTTGGGCAGACGACGATAAATCGGCAACTGGCCGCCTTCAAAGCCGTTCAGCGACACGCCGGTGCGCGCCTTCTGGCCCTTGACGCCGCGCCCGGAAGTCTTGCCCTTGCCGGACCCGATGCCGCGCCCGATCCGCTTGAATTTCGGCCGCGCTCCGTCGTTGTCCTTGATCTCATTGAGCTTCATGGACTCAGCCCTCCACCTTCACCAGGTGAGCGACCTTGCGGATCATCCCACGCACGGCAGGCGTATCCTCCAGCACGCTCTCGCGGCGGATCTTGTTGAGGCCGAGCCCGATCAGCGTCTCGCGCTGGCCAGGCTTGCGGCCGATCGGCGATCCGGTCTGGATCACCTTTACGGTATTCTTCTGCTCAGACATTCGCAGCCTCCGCGGCCGGATCCGCCGCGTCCTGGCGCGGACCGAGCAGGTCGGAGACCTTCTTGCCGCGACGTGCCGCCACTGCCCGCGGGCTGGTGCACTTGCCCAGCGCGGCGAAGGTGGCCTTGACCATGTTATGCGGGTTCGTCGTGCCAGTGCACTTGGCAACGACATCGCCCATGCCCAGCGTCTCGAATACGGCGCGCATCGGACCGCCGGCGATGATGCCGGTGCCGGCCGGTGCGGCGCGCAGGATCACGCGACCTGCGCCGAACTCGCCGACCTGGTCATGATGCAGCGTGCGGCCTTCGCGCATCGGCACGCGGATCATGCCGCGTTTGGCACGCTCCGTCGCCTTGCGGATGGCTTCCGGCACTTCGCGCGCCTTGCCCGCACCCCAACCCACGCGGCCCTTCTGGTCGCCCACGACGACGAGTGCGGCGAAGCTGAAGCGACGGCCACCCTTCACCACCTTGGCGACGCGGTTGATGGTGACGAGCTTGTCCTTCAGCTCGTCGCCGTCCTGCCGCTCCTGCCGATTGTCATTGCCGCGATCCCGGCCACGGCCGCGACGACGATCACCCTCGCCGCCACCCTCGCCGCCGCCACCGCCGCTCCTCGGTTCCCGTGCCATACCCGATCCTCTCAGAACGAGAGGCCGCCCTCACGGGCAGCCTCCGCGAGCGCCTTGACGCGGCCATGATAGATGTAGGGCCCGCGATCGAACACCACTTCGACGATACCGGCGGCGAGCGCACGCTCGGCCACCAGCTTGCCCACCGCCGTCGCGGCATCCTTGTCGGCGCCGGTCTTCAGCGCCTCTCGCATCGGCTTCTCGATGGACGAAGCGGCGGCAACAGTGATGCCCTGCTTGTCGTCGATCACCTGCGCGTAGATGTGCTTGCCCGAACGAAACACCGACAACCGCGGACGGCCGCCAGACTTCTGTCGGAGCTGGTAGCGCAACCGCGAACGGCGGCGCTCCGTGAGTGCGAGCTTCTTGTCGGCCATTACTTCTTCTTACCCTCCTTCCGGAGGATGACTTCGTTGCTGTAGCGCACGCCCTTGCCCTTGTAAGGCTCCGGCCCGCGATAGCCACGGATTTCCGCGGCCACCTGGCCCACCTGTCGCTTGTCCGCGCCCTCCACCTTGATGGAGGTCGGCTTCTCGCAGGTGATCTTGATGCCCTCGGGAATCGCGTACCTGATCTCGTGGCTATAGCCCAGCGCCAGGACGAGGTCCTTACCCTGCACCGCCGCACGGTAACCCGTGCCGTTGATCTCCATCGACTTCACGAAGCCGGTCGAGACACCCGTCACCATGCTCTGGATCAGGCTGCGCGTCGTGCCCCACATGGTGCGGGCGCGACGATCGGCCCTACGCGGCGCAACCGCCACTGTGGCACCTTTGATCGTCACATCGACCACGTCGGTCAGCGCGAGCTTCAGCTCACCATTCTTGCCCTTGGCGGAGAGGATACCATCCACCACCGCCACCTGGACACCGGCCGGAACCGGCACCGGATACTTGCCAACGCGAGACATGTCTTCAGCCTCCCGTCAGAACACGCGACAAAGGACTTCACCGCCAACATTGGCAGTGCGAGCCTCAGTGTCGCTCATCACGCCCTTCGGCGTGGAAAGGATCGAGATGCCGAGGCCGGAATAGAACTTCGGCAGCTCCGCAATCTTGGAATACACGCGGCGTCCCGGCTTGGACACGCGCATGATCTCCTTGATGGCGGGTTCGCCCTCGGAATACTTCAGCTCGATGCTGATGACCTTCACACCGGGGCGAACGTTCTCGGTCGCGAAGGCGCGGATGTAGCCCTCCCGCTTCAGCACATCGAGAACATTTTCCCGCAGCTTTGAGGCTGGGGCCACGCAACGGCTCTGACGAGCGCGCTGCGCGTTGCGGATGCGGGTGAGCATGTCACCCAACGGATCGGACAGCGACATTCGCGGCCCTCCTTACCAGCTCGCCTTAACCAGCCCGGGAATCTGGCCGCCATTGGCCAACTCCCGCAGCTGATTGCGGCACAACTTGAACTTGCGATAATTGCCACGCGGGCGGCCAGTGAGTTCGCAGCGCAAACGCACACGATTCTCCGCGCCGTTCCGCGGCATCTGCGCGAGCTTCAGAGTCGCCTCGAAGCGCTCCTCCACCGGCAATGCGCGATCCATCACCACCGCCTTGAGGGCAGAGCGCTTGCCGCGATGCAGCTTCGACAGCCTCTCACGACGCTTGTTCTTTTCGACAGACGAGGTCTTAGCCATGCCCTCTTAAACCCTCCGGAACCTGTCGCGCAACGCGCGGCGGTTTTCCAAAATCAGTTGACGAACGGAAGATCGAAAGCCTTCAGCAGGGCCTTCGCTTCCTTGTCCGTTTTTGCGGTCGTCACGAACTGGATGTCCATGCCGCGCACCGTGTCCACCTTATCGTAGTTGATTTCGGGGAACACGATCTGCTCCTTCAGGCCCATGGCGAAATTGCCGAGGCCGTCGAAGCCTTTATTGCCGGGCAACCCGCGGAAATCACGGACCCGAGGGAGTGCGATCGTCACGAGCCGGTCGAGGAACTCGAACATCCGCCCCTTGCGCAGCGTCACCTTGCAACCGATCGCCTGGCCTTCTCGAATCTTGAAGCCCGCGATCGCCTTGCGCGCCTTGGTCTTCACCGGCTTCTGGCCAGTGATGGCCATCATGTCCGCCACCGCCGCGTCGAGCTTCTTCTGATCGCCCGCCGCTTCGCCAACACCCATGTTGATGACGATCTTCTCAAGCTTGGGCACCTGCATCGCGTTCGTATACCCGAACTCGGCGGAGAGTTGCTTGCGGATTTCATCATCGTAGCGCCGACGCATGCGCGGCAGTTCGGCAGGCGAGGCCTTTGCCGGACCAGCCTTCGCCACCGCCGACATCACCACGGTGTTGCCGCGCTGCTCAGCGCCCTTGGCAGCGCCGGCCGCGGGCTTCTTCGCCGTGCTCGGCTTCGCAGCGGGCTTGCCGCCCTTTTTCGAATCGCTCACTTGTCCATCACCTCGCCAGAGGCGCGCGCCACGCGCACCTTGCGGCCGTCTTCGAGCACCTTGAAGCCGACCCGCGTCGGCTTGTCGGAAGCAGGATCGATCATCGCCAGGTTGGAGAGGTTGATCGGCCCCTCCTTCTCGACGATGCCGCCCGGCTTGCCCATGCCCTGCGGCTTGGTGTGGCGCTTCACCATGTTCACGCCCTGCACGAAGGCGCGGTTATCCTCGGGCACGATGCGAATCACTTCGCCCCGCTTGCCCTTGTCGCGACCGGCCAGAACCTGGACCTTGTCGCCCTTCTTGATCTTCGCAGCCATGGCCTTACAGGACCTCCGGCGCCAGCGAGATGATCTTCATGAACTTCTTGCCCCGCAGTTCTCGGACCACCGGGCCGAAGATGCGTGTGCCGATCGGCTCACCCTGCTTGTTGATCAGCACCGCGGCATTGCCATCGAAGCGGATCGCCGTGCCGTCGGTCCGACGGACCGGATAGGCGGTGCGAACGATGACGGCGCGATGCACCTCGCCCTTCTTCACCTTGGCGCGCGGGATCGCCTCCTTCACGGAGACCACGATCACATCGCCCACCGAGGCGGTGCGGCGCTTGGAGCCGCCCAGCACCTTGATGCACTGGACTCGACGTGCGCCCGAATTGTCGGCGACTTCGAGATTGCTTTCGACCTGGATCATCTACTGCTCCTGGCCTCAGACCGCGGCCGCGGCGGGTGCGGCATCGGCCACGACCGGGGCTACAAAGCCTGCGGGACGTGCCACGCTCTCGCCATTGCGCAACACGACCAGCCAAGACTTGTTCTTGCTGATCGGACGGCACTCTTCGATCGAGACCTTGTCACCCTCCTTGCAGAGGTTAGTCTCATCATGCGCGGCGTACTTCTTCGACTGCCGGATGAACTTCTTGTAGATCGGATGCATCACGCGACGCTCGACAAGAACGGTGATCGTCTTGTCGGTCTTGTCGCTGACCACCCGGCCCGTGAGGACGCGCCTTGGCATCGTCCGGCCCCCTTACGCTTGTTTCGCCATCGCGCCAACGGCGCGCGGGCTTTCGGATTCAACCTTGCGCGAGCGCTCGGCCACGATGGTCTTCACCCGCGCGATATCGCGCCGCACCTGCTTGATGCGGCCCGTCGCCTCGAGCTGGCCAGTGGCCCGCTGGAAGCGCAGGTTGAATTGCTCCTTCCGAAGGCTCACCAGCATCTCCTGGAGTTCGTCCGCGGTCTTCACCCGGACGTCTGCAATCTTCGTCTCAGCCATCTCAGGCCTCCACCGGCGTCGCGCCGAGGCGCGTCACGATCTTGGTCTTGATCGGCAGCTTCGCGGCGCCGAGTTCAAGAGCCTCACGAGCAATGTCGCCCGATACGCCATCGAGCTCGAACATGATGCGGCCAGGCTTCACCCGGCACACCCAGAATTCCGGCGCGCCCTTGCCTGAGCCCATGCGGACTTCGGCGGGCTTCGTCGAGACCGGCACGTCTGGGAAGATCCGGATCCAAACGCGGCCCTGGCGCTTCATCGCGCGCGTGATGGCGCGACGTGCGGCTTCGATCTGACGCGCTGTCACCCGCTCGGGCTGCAGCGCCTTCAGGCCGAACCCGCCAAAGGTCAGCGTGAAGCCGCCCTTCGCCACGCCCTTGATACGGCCCTTATGGGCCTTTCGGTAAGTAGTCCGCTTCGGCTGCAGCATTTCACATCATCCTCAGCGCTGCGGAGCCTGTTCGGCCGCGCGCTTGTCCTGCGCCATCGGGTCGTGACCCAGGATCTCGCCCTTGAAAATCCAGACCTTCACGCCGCAGGTGCC
>JBBSCP010000088.1:0-14460 GCA_038250135.1 Acetobacterales bacterium
ATTGTGGGTGTGCACGGGCTCCCCCGCGGCAATGGCGCGAGTGGCGCGGCCGATCGGCGCGCCGTATTTCAGCACGCGCGCGCCTTCGGCCACGGCGTGGCGGGCGATTTTGTGGCCGGCCGGAAGGGCCGCCGCCAGTACGCTCTCCAGCCCGCCGCCGAGTGCGACCACCGTGCCCGCCGGCAGCGGGCAGCGCGCCACCAGCACGTCATCCTCCGGGCTCAGCAGCAAAAGCCGGCCATCAGGGTCAGAACTTGCCATGGCGCAGATAGGCCTCCTGCGGGTCGACGCCGGCGCGGATCGCGGTGCGGACCAGGCTCTCGGTGCCGATCGCCGCCTCGGCGCGGCTGGCGACATCCTCCACCATCCCGGCCGGAATCCGCAGCGCGCCGTCGCGGTCGCCGACGATCCAGTCGCCAGGTGCCACCAGCACGTCGCCGATGCGGATCGGCACGTTGGTGGCGCGCGGCAGCCACCAGCCGACGATGTCGCGCGGCGTGAAGCCGCGGCACCAGGTCTGGAAGCCCATGGCGAGCAGGAAGTCGATGTCACGCGCGAAGCCATCGACCAGGCAGCCGCGCAGCCCCTTGTCCTTCAGGGTCTCGGCCGAGAGTTCGCCCATATGCGCGACAAGCCGGTCATTGGGCTGGCTGACCCAGACATGCCCCGAGGGTGCCGCCGAGAGCAGCCCGGTCCAGGCCAGCAGCGTCTCATGCGCGCCGGCCTTGGGGTCGGTCATGCCCTCGATGGTGAAGGCGGGGCCGGCCATGCGGCGTTCCGGCAGGATCGGCCGCAACTCGGGCGGGAAGGTGAAGTCGGTGAGGCCGGCGGCGCGCAGCACGTCGTGCAGCACGCCGGTGTAGCAGGCCTCCAGCCGTGCGGTGAGCGCCTCGGTCATCGTGCCACGCCCGGTTCTTGGGTCCAGAAGCCCGGCGCCGAAAGCTGTGCCGCGATGCAATCGGCGATCGCCGCCAGCAGCCGCGCGCCGAGTGCCGCGCTCGCGCTGCGCGGATCGCCGATCACGCCATGGGGGCTGCGGCTTTGCAGGCTGCGCCAGCGCAGGATGCCCGGCTCGGGTGCCTCTGGCGGGTCGGGGCTCGGCGGCGGGGCCAGGTCCATCCGCACCAGATCGGGCTTGAGATGCAGCATCAGCGCGGTCTCCGCGGCGCAGGCATGCAGCAGCGCCGATTGGGTTTCGAGCAGTGCCGCGATCGGCGCGGCGGCGGCATGCCAATAGGTCATTCCGAGGATGGGCACGCCAAGCTTCGGTGTCAGCGTCTCGACCAGCCAACGCGTCGCGCTGTCGTTGCCGCCATGGGCGTTGAGCAGCAGGATGCGGCGGAAGCCCTGGCGCAGCAGGCTGCGGGCCAGCGCCTCCACCGCCGCGGCGAAGGCTGCGTGGTCGAGCGAGAGGGTGCCGCCCAGGCTGAGGTGATGCTCACTGATGCCCGACCAGAACACTGGCAGCGTCAGCGCCGCCTGCCCGGCCGCTTCAAGGCGTTGCGCCACGGCCCCGGCCACCGCCTCGCCCAGCACGGCATCCACCTCGACCGGCAGATGCGGGCCGTGCTGCTCGATGGCGGCGAGCGGCAGGATGACGACCGGGTTTTCGGCCGCACGGGCGCGCAGTTCATCGGCGCGCAGGTGGCGCCAGGCGGTTTGTCGCATCATGTCAGGGCCTCCAATACTGTGGCGGTATCGGCGCCGAGCGCCGGCGCGGCACGCTGGCCGCTGCGGCGGACGCCGTCGACACGCAGCGGAATCCGGGTTGTGCGCAGGCTGGTGCCATCGGGCCGACGCACCGATTGCAGCATGTCCAGCGCGCGGAAGCCTTCGCTCCGCAGCAGGGCCGGCCAGTCCAGCACCTCGGCGCACCAGACATCGGCGGGCTCCAGGATGGCGAGCCAGGCGGCGGTCGGTCTGGTGGCGAGCTGCGCCGCGATCAGCCGCTTCGCCGCGTCGCGGCGGGTGAATTCGGCACCCGATTCGGCGGCGAGGTCGGCCAGCGCCGGCAGGTCGATCAGCGCGGCCAGGCGCGCAAGCGGCATCATCGCCAGCGCGAGGAAGCCATCTTCCGTCGGGTAGGCGCCATAGGGTGCTGCGAGATAGGCGTGGGCGCTGCGGAACTCGCCGCGGTGCGGCATGCGCCCGCCATCGTTCAGGTGGGTGGTCAGGACCTCGAACTGCAAATCGACCAGCACTTCCAGCAGGCTGGTCTCGACCGAGGCGCCGGCGCCGGTGCGGAAGCGCCGCACGAGCGCGGCCAGGATGCCCTGCACCAGCGTGTGGCCGGCCAGCATGTCGGCCACCGCCAGGCCAACCGGCACCGGCCCCTGCTGCGCATCGCCAGACAGCCACATCAGGCCGGAGCGCGCCTGCGCCAGAAGGTCCTGCCCGGGGCGGTCCACCCAGGGGCCGGCATCGCCGTAGCCGGTGATGCTGCCGCAGACCAAGGCGGGGTTGCGGCGGCGCAGCGCGGCATCATCCAGCCCGAGCCGTGCGGCGACGCCGGGGCGAAAGTTCTGGATCACCACATCGGCCCGCGCGGCCAGCGCATGCAGCCGGGCAAGATCGGACGGCGCCTTGAAGTCCAGCGCGATGCCTTCCTTGTCGCGGTTGATCGCATGGAACAGCGTGCTGTCGCCTCCGACCTCATCGGCGTCGAGGTAGATGCCGCGGCACAGGTCGCCGGCGCCAGGGCGCTCCACCTTGATGACCCGGGCGCCGAGATCGCCGAGCCGCAGCGCGGCCAGCGGGCCGGCGAGGAACTGGCTGAGGTCGAGCACCACGAGCCCATCGAGCAGGCCCGTCTCAGGCTTTCCCGTCTCAGGCTTTCCCGTCTCAGACATGGGCATGCTCCAGCGCCCTGGCATGGCGTGCGACCAGCGCGCGCGCCGTATCCGCCACCCGCGCCTCGCCGCGCAGGCAGCCATGCACCAGGTGCCCGGCCTCGTCCTGGAAGGCGATGTAGCCGGGCCATCGCGGCCGCAGCCAGGCCTCGTCGAGGGTGCCGAGGGTGGCGGCGAAATAGCCGCCGGTGCGGCGGTTCGCTTCGGCGTCCAGCCAGGCGGCGCGATGGCCGGGCTGGCCGCCGACTGCGACCCAGAGGCCGCGCTGGATGGTTTCGCCGGCACACCACGCGGCATAGGCCGCCGCCGCTGCCGGCTCCGCGCAGCGCGCCGAAATGGCGAGGCCCGCGCCGCCGAGGGTGGAGCGCAGCCGCCGGTTGCGGGTGACGAGGCCGCCGAAGGCCAGCGCATGGTCGGCGAAGCCCGGCATGGCATAGGCGCTGTAGCCATAGGCGAAGGGGCAATAGGCCGGCCCCTCGCCCTCGGCGGCCATCGCCTCGTAGGTGCGGATCGGGTTGCGAGTCAGGCAGGCGGGGTCGCACAGCGCCAGCAGCGCGCGCAGCGCCTCGATCGCCTCGGCCGCGGCGGGCGCACCACCAGCAAACGGTTCGCCCGCCACATCGAGCCACAGCATGAAGGTGGCCATCAGCGCATCGACCGGGATGGCCGGCAGCACCACCAGCCCGGCCTTCGCCATCCGCATCAGATCGTCCCAACCGGCCGGCGGCGCGGCACCGAGACGCGCCAGGCGATCCACGCGCCAGGCGGCGACCGGCGTCGCGGCATCGACCGCGAGCGCCCATTGGTGGCCGCCCCAGCCATAGGAGGCGTGCGAGGCGCCGGTCGCCTGCGCGGCCTGATCGGCCAGGAACGGGGCGGGCAGCAGGGTGTCGAGCGGCAGGATGGCGCCCGCCGCCGCGGCCTCTCCCCTCGAGGGATGATCGAGGATCAGCAGGTCGTGCTCGCGCGCCAGGTCCGGGATGGACTGGTCCGCGAAGGCCTGGAGCGAGCGCTTCGTCCAGGTGATCCGCGTGTCCGGATGGCGTTCGCCCCAGCGCTGGGCGGTGGCGAGCATCGGCATGGTGCCGCGCGTATGGTCCCAGGTGGTGCCGGTCAGGTGGATGCTGTGGGCCATCGGGGCTTCGGTACGCCTGCGCAGATTATTTACAGATGAAACGCCCGCGCGTATATGAAATCAAGCCATGCCGGTCCGCTTCGGCAGCCGGAGGGGGCAACAATAGGGTGTCGAGCAGCGCCACCGCAGCCAGCCAGAAGGGCTACCAGGCGCCGGCGGCCGACAAGGCGCTCGACATCCTCGAATTGCTGGCCGAACAGCGGGTGCCGATGTCTGGCGCCGACATCGCCCGCGGCCTCGGCCGCACCATCGGCGAAATCTTCCGCATGCTCGTGCTGCTCGAGCGCCGCGGCTATGTGGCGCGCGAAGCCGGTGGCGGGCGCTATGCGCTGACGCTCCGGCTTTACGCGCTGGCGCACACGCAGGACCCCTTCGCGCAGTTGCTCGCCGCCGCGCAGGCACCGATGCGCGCGCTGGCCGAGACGGTGGGCGAGAGCTGTCACCTCGGCCTGCTGCGGCATGGGCGGCTGATGCTCGCGGCCCGGGCCGAGGCGCCGCGGCCGATCCGGCTCGCGATCCAGCCCGGCAGCACCTTCCCGATCGCCGAGACCACCAGCGGCCGGTTGATCGCGGCGCAAAGGCCGCCGGCGGAACGCGATGCGATGCTGGGCCTTGCGATGGGCGATCCGCGTCGCCGCGGACTCAGCCGCGCCGCTGCGGAGCAATGGCTGTGCGAGCCCAGCCTGGTGCATGCCGGCGTGACCAACCTCTCGGTGCTGGTGCGGCTGCCCGACGAATGCGCGGCGCTGACCATCTCCTGGATCGCGCCGGCCAAGGACCCGGCCGACCGCCGTGCCGCCCTGCTGGACGCGGCACGCGGTTGCGCCGGCGCCATCCGCATCGCCCTCGGGCTGGAGAGACCATGAAAGACGGCACGATCTGGTTCGAGGGCTATGTGGAAGGGGCCGCGCGGATCAGCTTCGGCCGCACCATCACCGAGACGGATGTGGTGGTGCATGCCGGCCATACCGGGGATTTCTACCCCCACCACATGGATGCCGAATTCGCCAAGACCACGCCCTTCGGCCAGCGCATCGCGCATGGCACGATGATCTTCGCGATCGGCGTCGGGCAGACCGCTGGCGTGGTGAACCCCGCCGCCTTCACCTACGGCTACGACCGGCTGCGCTTTGTCCGCCCGGTGTTCATCGGCGACACGCTGCGCACGCGCGTCACCGTCCAGCGCAAGGCCGATGACCCGAAGCGCGCCGACCAGGGCCGCGTGATCGAGTTGTGCGAGGTGCTGAACCAGCGCGATGAGGTGGTGCTGGCCTGCGAGCATATCCTGATGGTCGCGCGGCGTCCGGCCGGATGAGCTATCGCTTCGATTTCAGTTTCGTCCCGCAATACTGGCACCTGTTCCTGGAAGGTGCGCAGGCGACGCTGCTGATCTCGCTGGCGGCAACGCTGGGCGGCTTCGCGCTCGGCACGCTGTGCGCGGTGGCGCGCACGCGCGGGCCCAGATGGTCGCGCAGGGTGGTCACCGCCTATGTCGAGGTGTTCCGCAATACGCCGCTGCTGGTGCAGATCTTCCTGGTGTTCTTCGGCCTCGCCAGCCTCGGCCTGCGGATCGACGCGACCACCGCCGCGATCGCCGCCCTCATCATCAACATGGCCGCCTATACCAGCGAGATCGTGCGCGCCGGCATCGAGGCCACCGGCACCGGCCAGATGGAAGCGGCCAGCGCGCTCGGGCTGCGGCCGGCACAGGCGATGGCACTGATCGTGCTGCCCCCGGCGCTGGAACGGGTGTGGCCGGCGCTGGCCAGCCAGTTCGTGCTGCTGATGCTGGCCTCCTCCGTCACCTCCACGATCTCGGTCGAGGAACTGACCGGCATCGCCAACCGCGTGCAGAGCGATACCTTCCGCCCGTTCGAGGTGTTCAGCATCGTGGGCGGCATCTACCTGGTGCTGTCCTTCCTGCTGCGCGGCGCCCTGTGGCTGGCCGGCAGGCTGCTGTTCCCCTGGCGCTGGCAGGCCGCGTGACCGGCGAGTTCAACCTGTTCCATGCGGGCTACCTGCTGCAGGGGGCGGTTTGGACCCTGTTGCTGGCGGTGATCGCCATTCTGGGCGGCGGTGTGCTCGGGTTGGTGGTCGCCATCGGGCGCGTGGCGCGGCCCTGGCCGGTGCGCCTGCTGGCGGGCGCCTATGTGCAGGTCATCCAGGGCACGCCGCTGCTGATCCTGATGTTCATCGCCTTCTTCGGCCTGTCGATCCTGGGCATCACGCTACCCGCGCTGGTGGCGGCCGGCGTAGCTCTGGTGCTCTACAGCGCGGCATTCCTGGGCGAGATCTGGCGCGGCTGCTTCCAGGCGGTGCCGCAGGCGCAGCACGAGGCGGGCGCAGCGCTGGGCCTTCGGCCCTTTGCGATCCTGCGGCTGATCGTGCTGCCGCAGGCGGTGCGGATCGCGGTGCCGCCGACGGTGGGGTTCCTGGTGCAGGTGGTGAAGAACACCTCGATCGCCTCAATCGTCGGCTTCACCGAACTGGCGCGCGCGGGGCAGATCGTCAACAATGCGACCTTCCAGCCCTTCCTGTGCTTCACCATTGTCGCCGGGATCTATTTCCTGCTCTGCTACCCGCTCTCATGCTGGGCGCGTGCGCTGGAGCGGCGGCTGGTGCCGGCGTGACAACGCCAAGCCACGCCGCAAAGTCGGATCTGCAACGTCCTGCACAGCGGGGCATCAAGAAGGGGAAGACAACGACATGACCCATCCAACACGGCGTGCCGCCTTGCTGACCGCGGGAGCGCTACTCGGCGCGCCCGGCCTCGTCCGCGCGCAGGCGCCAGATGCGCTGGCGCGCGTGCGGCGAGACGGGCGCATCCGCATCGCCATGGATCTCGGCGCGCCGCCTTTCGGCATGATGGACAACCGCATGCAGCCGACCGGGTCCGAGGTCGACACCGCGAACCTGCTGGTCGCCGATCTGGGCGTGCCGTTGGAACGCGTGGCCGTCACCAGCGCGAACCGCGTGCCCTTCCTGCTGACCGATCGTTGCGACGTTGTCGTCAGCGTCTTCGGCATCACCGAGGAGCGGCGGCGGGTGATCGACTTCTCCATCCCCTATGCCGCCGTGGCCTCCGTCGTGGCGGGGCTGCCGGCCGATACGGTGCGCGGCTTCGCCGACCTGGCGGGCAAGCGCATCGCCGTCACGCGCGGGACGACCAACGACCAGGAGCTGACGCGCGGCATCCCGCGCGGGACAGAGATCGTGCGGTTCGAGGATGACGCCACCAGCATCACCGCGGTGGCCAGCGGGCAGGTGGACTACTTCGCCACCGCGCCGGCGCTGATCGAGCAGGTCAACCAGCGGCGCACGAACCGCCCGCTGGAGGTGAAGTTCACGATGCGGAACTTCCCCTATGGCGTCGGGCTTCGGCAGGGCGAGCCGGCGCTGAAGGCCTGGCTGGACGGTTGGGTCCGCACCAACGTCGCCAACGGCAAGCTCGAGGAGATTTTCCGCCGCTATCACGGCCTCGGCCTGCCGCCAGAGGTGCTGGAGGCCGCGCGCGCCTGACGCGCCGCCGCGCTCGGTCGTCATGCCTGAGACAGGCCGCAACCTCCGGTGATCATGCCGGCGGTGATCATGCTGGCGGCCAGGGCGCGGTCGAAGCCGCGACCGGCCGCCAGCAATCGCGCGCTATAGACGCTTGAATCTAAAGCAAGGACTTTGATCACGACGATTCCGTTTGAACCAAACGTGGAGTGGTCGGTGGTCACCACCAGCTCGATCTTGCGCGAGAGGGTGCGTTCCAGATGGGCGCGCAAGGGTTGGGCGTTCTGGATGATGGTGGAAGCGTTTTCATCGGGCAGCAATGCCACGCGCAGGCGTCGCGCGGCCGTGCAACTGCATGCTGCTGCGGATCCTGCCGCCCGCCGACATCACCATCGACCCGACCAGGCGGCCCTTCATCATCATCGACCCGCGTGCCAAGCACGGTCCCGGGATAGGCGGGTTCAAGACCGACAGCCAGGTGGGCGTCGCACTGGCCGCCGGCCATCCGGTCTATTTCGTCGCCTTCCGGCGCGATCCGCATCCCGGCCAGACGATCGCCGACGTCACGCGCGCCGAGGCGGAGTTCGTGCGCGAGGTGACACGCCAGCACCCCGCCGCGCCCAAGCCTTGCGTCATCGGCAACTGCCAGGGCGGCTGGGCGACGCTGCTGCTCGCCGCGACCAACCCCGACCTGACCGGCCCGATCGTGCTCAACGGCGCGCCGATCGAACCCTGGGGCGGCGAGGTCGGCGCCAACCCGATGCGCTACAGCGCGGGGGTGAACGGCGGCACCTGGCAGCCGATGTTCTGGTCGGACCTCGGCGGTGGCGTCTTCGACGGCGCTCATCTGATGATGAACTTCGAGATGCTGAACCCAAGCCGCAGCTTCTTCAGCAAGTACTACGACCTGTTCAGCAAGGTGGATTCCGAGCGCGAACGTTTCCTGGAATTCGAACGCTGGTGGGGCGGCTTCTTCCGCCTGAACGAGGCCGAGATCCACTGGATCGCCCACAGCTACGCCGATGTCCAGGAAATCCGCATCCGAGGCCAGCGCATCATCTACATGCTGCATGAGGAGGTCGGGCATCTCGGCATCTTCGGTCGCCTCGGTGATGCAGATGGGAGCACACCGAGGCATGACGCAGGGCGGCTTCGTGGAGGCGGTGATCCGCATGCTGATCATGCTGGCCGAAAGCCGCGGCGGCGTGCGGCGCGACCGGCTGGATCGCTCCGCCCAGGTGCTGACCACCGACCAACCCTTCGCCGCCCTGACCCTGGAGCAGCGCACGCTGGTGATCCGCGAGCAGACGCTGATCGTCACCCTGGCGCCGGAGGAGGCGATGGCCACCCTGCCGAAGCTGTTGCCGACAGCCGAGGAGCGCGCGCTTGCCTTGCAGGTCGTGCGCTACATTCCAGGCCGCATCGGCGACATGGCGCCGCACACCTTCGAGACGCTGCGCCGGATGGCGGAGGTGCTCGATCTGCCCTCGATCACCGAGGACGTGCTGGAGGATCCGCTGGCGGAGCCGAGCCTGCCGCAGCCCGGCGCCGCAACCGAGCCCGCGAAGGCCGAGCTGAAGGCCACCAGGACCACGCGCCGCACCACCGAGGAAGCCGAGGCGTGACCCGCAACGCACCGGCATCGTCACCGGCTCGGCTACAGCACGCAATCCGCTCACATCGTTGCAATGCAAGCGGATGGTGCTGTGGCAGGCCGGCTCAGTAGCGTTCCGGCACGTAAAGCTCAGCCGGCAAGGTGCGACGCTCATAGTTCGGGTCGAAGACGCGCTCGGGCAGGGTGATCGCCTCGCGCGGGACTTCTTCGTAGGCGACCTGGGATAGCAGGTGCGCAATGCAGTTCAGGCGCGCGCGCTTCTTGTCGTTGCCCTCGACTATGTTCCAAGGCGCCTCGGGGATGTTCGTGCGCTCGAACATCTCCTCCTTCGCCTTGGTGTAGTGCTCCCAGCGGATGCGCGATTGAAGATCCATCGGCGAGAGTTTCCACTGCTTGATCGGGTCGTGGATGCGCATCATGAAGCGCAGCTGCTGTTCCTGGTCGGTGATGGAGAACCAGTACTTCACCAGTATGACGCCAGAGCGTGTCAACATCCGCTCAAATTCCGGCACGTCGCGGAAGAACTCCTCGACCTGGGTCTCGCTCGCGAAGCCCATCACGCGCTCCACGCCGGCGCGATTGTACCAGGACCGGTCGAACAGCACGATCTCGCCCACCGCCGGCAGATGCGGCACATAGCGCTGGAAATACCATTGCGACTTCTCGCGGTCAGATGGCGCGGGCAGAACGACCACGCGGCAGGACCGCGGATTGACGCGCTGGGTGATGCGCTTGATCACGCCGCCCTTGCCGGCGCTGTCGCGGCCTTCGAACAGCACGACCAGCTTGAGACCCTTGTGGCTTACCCAATCCTGCAGCTTCACGAGCTCGCTTTGCAGGCGCAACAGCTCGCGGAAATACAGGCCGCGGTCCAGCGCGCTTTTCCTGTGCGTATCCCGCAGCGCCCGCAGCTCGGCGGGGATGCGGGAATCGTCGATCTCCTGCTCCAGCTCCTCGTCGAAATCATCCTCGAGTTCGAGCTCGAGCCAGGAGCG
Source organism: Acetobacterales bacterium (assembly GCA_038250135.1). Taxonomy (GTDB): domain Bacteria; phylum Pseudomonadota; class Alphaproteobacteria; order Acetobacterales; family Acetobacteraceae; genus Falsiroseomonas. Next base: position 10,093 of record JBBSCP010000088.1, read on the forward strand.
CTCGACATCGGCCCTGGACTGTCCGGACATATCCCAGATCCTCTTCATCGCTTGAAAAAAAACAAGTGGAGCCCCACGCCGAGCGATGACCCAACGATTGGTCATCCCTCCAGGCGGGCTGCGCATCAGCAGAACTTCTTCTCCACATCCGTCGAGGATCTCACCCCGATCGACTCCCAGTGCATGCGCAGGAAAGCCTCGGCCTGCGCCGTGCCCAGCTGGAAGAGGTGATTGAGGAAATGAGGGTCGGCGTTCAGCTTGGAGGCGGGATCCAAGGCGGCACTCTCCGGCTCCGCGTCGATCGTATGGATGAACACGCGCAGATAGCGCTCGCCGTCCAGGTCGCCGCGGTCGATCAGATCGGTGAAGAAACGGATCATCCGCATCTCCCGCATCAGCGAGGAATTGAAGGCGAGGGTGTTGATCCGGTCCATGATGGCATGCATGTCCCGCGGCACCTGGGGGATGTTGATCGGGTTGAGCTGCACGATGACGATGTCCTGGCAGCCGCCCATGTAGATCAGCGGAAAGATCGGAGGATTGCCGGAAAAGCCGCCATCCCAATAGTGCTCGCCCTCCACCTCCACCGCCTGGAACAGTTGCGGCAGGCAGGCCGAAGCCATCACCGCCGCGGCGCTCAGTTCGCGCCGCTCGAAGACGCGCAGCCGGCCGTTCAGCACGTTGGTCGCGCAGACGAAGGCGGCAGGGCCCGGGGCGGCGCGCGCACCTGTCTGTCGAAAGCCCAGCACCACCAGACCGACCGCCAAGACGAACAGGACCGCAAAAAGGATGAGGATGGTGATCGTGAAGCTGACGCGGAACGGGCGCGGCGTCATGGCGCCAGCGCCGGCAGCCCGATCGCCTCCAGCGCCGCCCGCCAGCGGGCCTGCCCCGCGGCGACTGGCAGCGCATCAAGCCCGGCGGCGCCCTGCTCCGCCGTCTCGGCTGCACCGGCGCTGGCCAGTGCTGCGAGTTGCAGCCCGCGCGCCGCTTCGAGGCCGAGCGACACGGCGGATGGGGTCATCGGCGGCAGCAGCGACAGCAGCGCGTAGCGCCCCGCATGGCTCGCGATGGGTGGCATGGCGTCGATGCCGGCCGCCGCCCATTCGCGTTCCAGCGCTTCGCTGAGCCGCCAGCCGAGCCAGGGGGTCAGACTGGCGAACAGATCCGCCTCGCGCACCAGGCGGCCGGCCAGGTCCGGCGGCGGCGGCACGGCAGGGTCGGTCAGCAGGATCAGCCGCGTGATCTCCGCCCGCTCGGCCGCCGGCAGCGCCGCGGTCAACTCGGCCGTCGCTTCGGCGGAACGACGTTCGAGCGTGCCTGGCGGTGCGGCGGCGTTGCCGTCATGCAGCAGGTCGTGCCCGGCCAGCGCCAGCACACAGAGCCCGGCATGACGGGGTTCGAGCAGACCGGCGCGCCGCGCCTCCCCGGCCAGCCAGCCGGCGGCGATCATGGCCTCCGCCTGATGGTATCGGTCGTGGTAGGCGGGTTCCAGGCCGGGGGCGAAGCTCGCGCCATGCGCCTCGACCGCCGCGCCGATCGCCAGACCGATGGCGCACAGGTCGGCCGGCGCGGGCGCGCAACAGGCGAGGCCGAGCGCCGCCGCCGCAGCGCCCGCCGGATCGGCCGGGCCTTCGCGGCGCGACAGCAGGTGCGCTTCGGCCGCGCGCAGCCGGCTGAGTGGCGCCGCCGCCGTCATGCTCGCCAGACGTCCATTCCCGCATCCCATGGCAGGCGGGGCTTGCGCGCAATCGTCGCGGCGCCGGCGTCGCCAAGGTTCATCGAGGTGTCACGCGGCGTACTGCGTCAGCACCCGGCAGGTATGCTCGGCGATCATCCGTTCCTCGTCGGTACGGCGCACCAGAACCCGGATGGGCGCATCCGGCGCCGAGATCTCGGCCGCGTTGGCCGCGTTGCGGGCGGCGTCCACCGTGATGCCGAGGAATTCGAGCCCCTCGCAGATGCGCGCACGAAGGCAGAGCGCATTCTCGCCGATGCCGGCGGTGAACACCAGCGCGTCGAGCCCGCCCATGGCCGCGGCCAGAGACGCGATCTCCCGTCGTACGCGATAGGCGAAATAGCCGAGCGCGCGTTCCGCCGCCTCGCCGCCCCGCGCCTCGATCTCCCGCACATCCTGCGAGATTCCCGAAAGCCCCTTCAGCCCGCTGCCGCTGTAGAGCAGCTGCGTCACCTCGGCCGTCGTCATGCCGAGCGTCTCGATCATGTGCAGCACGACGCCGGGGTCGAGCTGGCCGCAGCGCGTGCCCATCGGCACGCCGTCCAGCGCGGTGAAGCCCATCGAACTGGCCTGGGCCCTGCCGCTGGCGATGGCGCAGAGCGAGGCTCCGTTGCCGAGATGCGCCACGACCAGACGGCCGCCGCCGAGCAGCGGGTCGTCCTGCGCCAGTCGGCGGGAGATGTATTCATACGACAGGCCGTGGAAGCCGTAGCGGCGGATGCCGCGGGCGTGGAATTCCACGGGCAGGCCGAAGCTGTCGGCGACGAAGGGCTGGGTGCGGTGGAAGGCGGTGTCGAAACAGGCCACCTGCGGCACGTCGCGGAAACGCCTTGCCGCGGCGGCAATGCCCGCGAGGTTGTGCGGCTGGTGCAGCGGCGCTAGCGGAACCAGCTCCTGCAACTCGGCCATCACTCCGAGGTCGATCAGCATCGGCGCGGCGAAATCCGGCCCGCCATGCACGACGCGATGCCCCACCGCGACCACCGCGTGGCCGGCCAGCACGCCCTCCAGCCAGCCGATGATCTCGCCGAGTGCGGCGGCGTGGTTGGCCGGCGCGCCGCCGCCCGACCAATCCTGCTCGACGAGCCTGGCGCCCGCGGCATCGCGTGCGGTGAGGCGCGGCGCGGCGCCGATGCCTTCCACCTGGCCGGCGAAGCGTGCTTCCAGCACCGCCTCCGCCGCCTCGAAGGCGGCGAACTTCAATGAGGAGGAGCCGGCGTTCAGGACCAGGATGATGCCGTTCATGGCGTCGGCTCGGGCTGCACCAAGCTGGCGCCGGTGGCCTTCCAATGGCTGTACAGCACGGCGATGGCCGCCGACATCAGTCGCGCGTGTTCGTCATCGGCGCGGCTGGTCAGCATCACCGGGGCGCGGGCGCCGACCACCAGCCCGGCGGTATCGGCATCGGACAAGTAGACCAGTTGCTTGGCCAGCATGTTGCCCGATTCCAGGTTGGGCGCGATCAGCACGTCCGCATGGCCGGCGACCAGGCCGACGATGCCCTTGGTCTTCGCCGCCTCGATATCCACCGCATTGTCCATCGCCAGCGGCCCATCGACGATGCCGCCCGTGATCTGGCCACGATCGGCCATCTTGGACAGGATCGCCGCGTCGAGCGTGGAGGGGATGGCCGGGTTCACCGTCTCCACGGCGGAGAGGATGCCCACCTTCGGCTGCGCCAGCCCCAGCGCCTGGGCGAGGTCGATGGCGTTCTGCACGATGTCGGCCTTGGTCATCAGATCGGGCGCGATGTTGATCGCCGCGTCGCTGATGATCAGCAGCCCCTCGCGGCCCGGCACGTCCAGCACGAAGGCGTGGCTGATGCGGCGCCCGGCGCGTAGCCCGCCATCGGCCTTGGTCACATGCTTCAGCACTTCGTCGGAGTGGAGGTTGCCCTTCATCACCGCCGCGGCGATGCCCTCATGCACCAGGGCCACGGCCCGCGCCGGCGCCGCGTGGTCGTCCGGCGTGGCGATCAGGCGGACATCGTGCAGGTCCCAGCCGATCTGCTCGGCCACGGCGCGGATGCGCGCCTCCGGCCCGACCAGGATCGGCTCGATCAGGCGCTGCTTGGTGGCTTCCCAGGCGCCGCCGAGCGAGATGGCGTCGGTGGGTGCCACGATGGCGGTCGGCATCGCGGGTGCGCCGTTGCAGGCGCGCAGCAGGCGTTCGAACTTGCCGCGCTTGTGCAGGACGAGGCCGGGCAGGTGGCGTGGGTTGAGGTTGCCGGAGGCATGCGCGAACACCACCAGATCGTGGTCGCTGCAGATGCGCTCCAGGCTGGCCGTCTGGCCGATTTCGAGTTCGTCGAAGGCATGGCCGACTAGGTCGCGGGGGGAGGTCATGTGATGTCTCCTCTAAAGCACGTTTGGTTCAAACGGAATCGTTTGAACCAAAGTCCGTGCTTTAGATTCAAGTGTTTATAGCGCACGAAATCGGTTCAATCGAACCGATAGTGCGCTAACAGCGGCCAGCCATCAGGCAGCCAGCGACATTTCGGGCACCGCGTTCGGCACGATCAGTTCGGCCGTCGTCGCGGCGATCACGGCAGCCACCGTCACACCTGGCGCGCGTTCGCGCAGCAGCAGCCCGCCGGGCGTCGGCTCCAGCACGGCAAGATCGGTGACCAC
>JBBSCP010000089.1:0-14449 GCA_038250135.1 Acetobacterales bacterium
AAGCAAGGGACGAAAGTTCAGGATCGTCGTCTCGTCGGGCATCCGGCTCTCGCCCGCGTCCAGGCCCGCAAAGCGCCGCAGGGCGGGCATGTCGTGCAGCGCGTCCTCCATGGCGGGGTCCGAATAGCCGGCCGTTACCCGCCTTCGGATAATGCGGCTCGATCAGCGCCTCCAGCCGACGCCACGGAACGACCCGCGCCATCTCCGCCAGAAAAACCTCCCGGCGCGTCATCTTGCGCTGCTTTCGAAAACCATCGACCTCGGCAAAACTTCTCTGCATCTGAGTGGTCCCCCAGAAACCAGAGAATCATGGAGAAGGTCGAGCCGTCCAGGACTTATTCAGAGATTCCTGAACCGCAGCAGGGTGCCCTGGTACCCGCGCTCGATCCGCTCCGCCGCTGCCATTTCGCTGATCGATGCATAGCGCCCCTCGTCGAGCAGGCGCTGGTATCGGAACGCGCGGGCCATCGCCTTCGGCAGCGCCGGGTCAGCCCGCGCCGGCACCGCCGCCTCGCCGCCCCTCTGCACGGGCATGACCACTGTCTTCCTCCCAGGCCGGCTTCGGATCGCCAGTGGCGCCCGTATTATGTTGTGCGTGGCCGCGTCGGTCACGCCGCTGCCCTCAACGCGTCGGGCGTCATGGGCGCCAGGTCGCGCACCAGCTCAGCAAGCCCTTCGACGTGCAGCCTGATGTCGGCTCCGGCAAGTCCAACGACGACACGCTCGACCAGCGTCCTGACGATCCGCGCCTGCTCGGCCGGAAAAATAGCTCGTCCCGCAGCGGGTCTATCCGAAGACGCCATGCGGACTGGTATATCGCCACCGCAACCCGAGCAACATCGAGCATGTCCCGGCCAACAAGTGGCAGGGGCTGGCCGGCCCGCCTTCGGAAGGGCGGTTCTGCCGGTTCCGCAGCCATGAGTTCGGCATCCGGGCGTTGGCCGCCTTGCTGGTCACCTACCAGGACCGCCACAAGCTGCGCATGCCGCGGGCGATCATTGAACGCTGGGCGCCGAAGGTGGAGACCGACACCACGGCCTATGTCGCGGCGGTGGCGCGGCGGATCGGTGTCGGTCCAGATGATGCGATCGACCTGGATCGGCCCGATCACCTCCGCCCGCTGGTCGAGGCGATCATCCACAATTAATGCGCGGGGCTGGGCGACCATCGCCTCGGCGCCGGAAGCATGTGCCTCGGCCTCAAGGCGCGCCGCCTGCTCCACGGCGAGGGCTGCGCGCAGGGCTTGGACATCGTTGTTAACGGCGCTCGAAAGAACGCCCGTAAGTTCAAAGGCAGACCCAACCCAATCCCGGTAGGCGGCCCCGGCCGGATGGATACTGTTCGTGCGCTGGCGCTGTCTGAGCCGCAGCCGATGGCCGAACTCGCTGCTGGTGCCGGCCGGCATGCAGGTCGAGATCGCGCGCCAGGTGGAGGCCGAGGCCATGGCGTTGGTGCGCAAGCCCGAGACGAAACGCCGATTGGAGGAGCTGGGCTCGATCCCTGTTGGCAGCCGCGCCGGCGATCTGATGCCTTCCTGCACACCGAAGCGGCCCACTGGGCCGAGGTGGTGCGCCGCACCGGCGCAACCGCGGATCGATCAACGAAGGAAGCGCTTTGCCTGCCGCGCAGAGCTTCATTGTCATCATGTCCGACGATCGTACCACGAAGGTGGCAGGCTATGCCGGCCACCCCTTGATCCGGACGCCCACGATGGACAGGCTGGCCGCCGCCGGAACCCGCTTTAACGCCGCCAACACGCCTTCGCCCATCAGCATGCCGGCGCTCTCGCCTATCTCCGGCCGGCCACTGCATCATACACGTCTCTGGAACAACGCAGTCGCCTATAATTGTGTGCCGCCGAGCCGGCTGCGCATGCTCCTTGACAGCAGTTACAATGTCTCATGCATCGGCAATTTGCATTACTTAGGCCAAACGAAGGGAATTTGCGGTTTCACGACCTGCATCCCACCCATGCACATCGCCAGTGGCGTTGGCGACATAACCAATCTGGTGAGAGACTCCGATGACGTGCGCCTGGCCGGCAAGAATCTGGTCGAGGCCCCTAAACCGGGTGAGAGCGACTACACGATCAATGATAGCCAGATTGCCGAAGGGTCTTGTCTGCCAGCAGGCAGGCCCGCCGCATGATCGCAGCGCGGCTCATTGTGCCACGATCCCGGCAGCGCGGATCATGCCGGACCATCGCGCGGCTTCGGCAACGTACAGCGCCTGAAAGGCTTCGGGTGAGGCACTGGGCGTGGGGGTCATGCCAAGGGCGCGGAAGCGTTCGGACAGGCTGGCCACCGCTGCATTGGTCGCGGCATGTAGCGCCATGACCGCTGCGGGTGGGGTGCCCGCCCGGACATACAGCCCCTGCCAGGATCTCATCTGCGCTGCTGGGCCGAATCCGTGTTCGGCAATGGCGGGCACATTGGGCAGGGCAGGTTCGCGCACATCCTGCAGCACCGCCAAAAGGTTGATGCGCCCTTCGGCTGCGGTGGGCGCATGATAGCCGGCGACGATGTCGAACCCAACATCCGCCTCGCCGGCTGCGATGGCCTGGAAGGCCGGCGCGCCGCCGCGAAATACTACGTGCGTATAGCGCGCGCCCATGGCGCCGAAAACAATCTCCGGCCCCAGATGCCCAGAGGTACCGTAGCCGCCTGAGGCGGTGAGCAAACCTTCCGGCAGGGCACGGGCGCGTGCCGCAAGCTCTGGGATGCTGCGGATGCCGGACCGCGACGAGGAGAATACCAGCACCGGCAAAGCGACCAGTTGCCCGATCATCTGCAGGCCTGCGGGGTCGTAGCCGAGTTGCGCGATCATCGCGGGGTTGGTCGCCAGTTGCAGCCCGGCGAAGCCGATCGTCAGCCCATCGGCCGGGGCCGCGACCACTGCCTGCGTGGCTAGGTTGCCCGACGCGCCGGAGCGGTTTTCTACCGTCACCGGCTGGCCAAGTTTCTTCGCCAGTTCCGGCGCGACCAGCCGTCCAACCAGATCGGCGGAACAGCCCGGCGCGAAGCCAACGATCAGCCGCACTGGGCGGTCGGGGCGCCAGGCATTTTGGGCCAGGCTTTGGGCCTGGGCCAGAATGGGAAGGGTGGTGGCGGCCAGCAGCCCGCGCCGCATAATCGCAGTCATTGGGGTTCCTCCTTGGACGACATACGCTTGAGCAAGTATTGGCGAATTCGGCATCCGGACCCAGCCTTCGGCACCACACTGGCAGGCTAATTCGCGACAAGATGACGATCACTGGCGGCTTTGTGTTTCAGAAGCGGTAGATCGCCTCCGCATTGCCGCGGAAGATCGCTCGCTGCTCGGCGTCGGTCAGCGCCACTTTGATGGCACGGCGCGGATCATCGTAGTCCCAATGCGGGTAGTCGCTGGAATAGACCAGGCGATCCCAGCCGATCCATTCGAACACCTGGCGCAGGTGGCGCGGCTTCTCCGGCTCCTCCATCGGCTGCGTCGCGAACCACATGTTGCGCTTCAGGTAATCCGAAGGCTTGAGCTTCAGGTCGGGGATTTCGCTGCGCATCTTCGACCAGGTTGCATCGAGCCGCCAGCCAAGCGTCGGCACCCAGGCGAAGCCGCCTTCGATCATCACGACCTTGAGGAGCGGATACCGATCGAACACGCCTTCGAGGATCAGGCTCGCCGCCTGCGTCGGCATGGAGTGGCTGAGGATCTGGTGTTCCTCGACATAGAAGGAGGGCCAGCCTGAGGCCGAAGGTGCCGAGGCCGAAGGCCCGCCGACATGCAGGCCGATCGGCAGCCCACACCGTTCCGCCGCGGCGAAGATTGGCCAGTAGCGTCGGCGGCCGAGCGGTTCGGGGGTGCGCGAGGAAAGCTGGATCTGTGCGAAGCGCGGATCATCGGCGCGGCGCTCGATCTCGGCAACGGCCGCCGCGGCATCGTCCTGCGGCACGAGGATCGAGGCGCGCAGCCGCGGCTCGACATCGGTGAAGGTCGTCACCTGCCAGTCATTGAACGCCGTGCAGAGCGCCGCCTGCAGATCCTGGTTGCGCGGCGAATTCGCCTCCAGCAGCGGCTCAAGGATGCCAAACTCCACATCGTGCGGGTCGAGGTGCTGCGCGCGGATCAGCTCCACGTCAGACCCCGGCGGGCCGCTCTCCGGCCAAGCATCGCGCCGCGCCGTCGCCGGCATGAAGCGAGGGTAGTTGCCACGCGCCGCGAAAATGCCGCGCGTGCCCTTGCCGTATTCCGCCAAGTGCTGTCGCCAGCGCGCGGCAAGGAACGGGTCGAGGTCGCTCGCGCTGCGCAGCGCGGGGTGGATATCGCAATCAATGATGCGCAGCCGCGTCGTCGCGGAAACCTGCGTCTGCGGTCCCTCGAGCGTGATGCTCATGCGATCGTCTCCTTCAAGCGCGGGTAAGTGGCGAGCGGGTTGTCCACCATGATCTTGCGCGCGAGGCTCTCGGAAATGCCATCCGGCAGGGCACGCCTATCCTCGAACTGCCAATGCGGATAGTCTGTGGAGAACAACAGCATGTCCTCCGAGCCGATCATCTCGACGATGCGCGCAACCGCGGCGGCATCCGGCGCGTCGAAAGGCTGCACCGTGAGGCGAACATGGTCGCGGACATAGTCGGCTGGCGAGCGCTTCACCCAGGGCACTTCGGGCCGCACGCCGCGCCAGGTCTTGATCGCCCGCCACATGAAGGCCGGCAGCCACGACACGCCGCTTTCGATCAGCACCACGCGCAGGCGCGGGAACAGCTCAAAGGCGCCCTGGTGGATCAGGCTGAGCAGCTGGTCCTCGAAGCTGTTGGTGTGGCTGACGTAGTCCTGGATGTAGTGCGACGACCAGCCGTTCGACGTGGTCGGATGCCGAAATAGGCTGCCGGCATGCAGGCCTAGCGGCAGGTTATGGCGCTCGCATGCCGCGAGCAACGGCTGAAAGTAGCGGCGCCCGAGCATCATCTCGCCGGCGACCGGGATCATCACCTGCACGAAGCGGCGATCCGGGGCGCGGCGCTCGATTTCCTCGGCGGCGAGTTCGGGGCTCTGCGGTGGCACCAGGATGGAGGCGCGGAAGCGCGGATCGCGATCAAGGAACTCGGCGGCGATCCAGTCATTCACCGCGCGGCAGACCGCGGCACCCATCGTCTCGCTCGTCGCCACCTGCCCGCCGGAGAGCGGGTTGAGGATGGCGAAGCGCGTGCCGAACGCATCGAGCGACTGCGCGACGACGGTGGCGTGATCAGCCGCCGGACGACCCTTCGCAGGCCGCCAATCGGCACGGCAGGCGATCGGCGCACCGGGCGGATAGCTCGCCATCTCCAGCCCGTCTATCCCGCGCGAGACGAAGGCATCGCGCCAGTACGGATCCATGAAGGGCAGCAGTGCGGGGATCTCCGGCACCGTCGGATGGATGTCGCAATCAATCGCCCCGGCATAGGTGTTCATCGCGCAGCTCCCGCGCGCCGCAGGCTGCGCTGCCAATCCGCCGCCACGGCATCAAGCGCTGCCTTCGCGGTGGTCTGGCCCAGCAGCGACTGCGAGATGCCGACGCGCAGCCGCTGTTCCAGCGCCGGCCAACTCGGCTCCTGCGGCAGATTTTTGGCACTGCGTAGCGCATCGGCGCTTACCGGCGCCCATGGGAAGGCCGCCTGGATCGCCGGATCGTTCAGAACCGATTGGCGCGGCGCCGCATTGCCACGGAACATGGAGCGCCGCAGCCATTCCTTGTTGGTGGCGAGCTGGATGAATTCCATCGCCCAATCCTTGTGCTTGCCGTGCCGCGAGACGCCCATCATCCAACCGCCCAGCGTCACCTTGCTCTGCTGGATGTCGGTGGCCCCGGGCGCCAGCGCGAAGCTCCATCTTCCGGCAGTGCGTGAAAGAGCGGAGTCGTTCATCAGCGTCCCATAGGGCGCGAAGGTCGAAACCATCGCGTGGAATCTATTCTGCCCGTTGGCGATGATCTCGTCGAACTCCCAGGTGGTGACTTCCGGCGCGGCAACTCGGTCGCGCACCTGCAGACCGGCGTAGAAATCGAGCGCCGCCACGGACTCCGCGCTGTTGATGAACACCTCCCTTGACTTGATTTTCATGAAGTTGCCGCCGGCCGAGAGCAGATAGGGCCCGAAGCCGCTGACCATGGCCGAACCCTGCCGGCCAGCTAATCCGACACCGTAACGATCAGGCGCGCCGGCCCGTGTGATCGCCTGGGCGGCGGCGCGGAACTCGGCGAAATTCTGCGGAGGGCGCGTGATGCCGGCGGCTTCCAGCACCGACTTCTGGTAGATCAGGATCGGCACGGTGACGCGATAGGGGATGCCGATCTGCCGATCATCGAACTGCGCGAGTTCTTTCACCGAAGGCATGTAGTCGGCCCAGTCGTAATCCGGATTGCGGCCTGCAGCGCTGGCGATCAGCCGCTCGTGATCTTCCAGGTGCGACGAAAGCCAGGCGGCCATGCCCGGGTTGAACTCGATGATGTCGATCGCGTCCGAACCTGCACTGAGTTCGGCGCGCAGTTTGGCAGACAGCGCGTCGATCGGCAGCAGCGTAAAATCCACCTTGATGCCGTGGAGACGCTCGAACAGGGGGGCAACTTCCTCGACGAAGGTGAAGTGGAAGCGGCCTGCATTCGTGCCGACGAAGCTGATCCGCGCCGGCTTGTTCTGCGCGAGTGCGGGCCGCGACAAGGTGGCGGCACCGAGTGCCGCCAGAACCGTCCTTCGTGTCATCGGCATGCTGCTTGTCTCCCTTGGTTGGCTGTCTCAGCCCTTGACCGCGCCCGACGACAGACCGGGTGCCGCTGCGCGGCGAAACCGAACAGGATCACCGGCAGCACGACCAGCACGCCGGCGGCTGCCATCGGGCCCCAGTCGATGCCGGTGTCGCCGCTGGAATAGGCCGCCATCAGCACCGGCAGCGTGCGCATGGTGTTGCCGGTCAGCACCGCGGCGAACAGGAAGTCGTTCCAGGCGAGCAGCAGGCTGAGGATGGTGGCCGCGACCATGCCGGGGCGAGCCAGCGGCACGACGATACGGCGGAAGGCAGCGTAGCGGCTGGCGCCGTCCACCCAGGCGCTTTCTGCCAGCTCGCGTGGCAGATCCTCCAGGTAGCCGCGCATGATTCACACGACCAACGGTAGGCTGAAAGTGGTGTAGGCGAAGATCACCGACAGATGCGTATTGATCAGCCCGGCTTTGTTCAGCAGCACATACATTGGCACCAGCACAGCCACCGGCGGAAGCATGCACACCACCAGCAGCGCGAATAACAGGAAGCTCGATCCACGAAAGGGAAAGCGCGCGAAGGCGTAGGCGGCCGGCACACCGATGGCGAGCGACAGAAGCACCGCGCCTGCCGAGACCACGACGCTATTGACGAAGGCGTGCAGAAAGTCGGCTTGGGCCAGCACCGCGGCGTAGTGTTCGAAGGTCGGCTCCCAGATCAGCAGCGGCGGCCTAGCGAAAGTCTGGATGCGGGTCTTGAGCGAGATTCCGGCGACCCAGGCGAGCGGGAAGACGAACAGCAACGTCAGTAGCCCGAGCGATGCATAGGCGGTCGCGACGAGCGCGATGCGCTGACGCCTTGCGCTGGGCGGTGCGGCGGCCCGGCTTCTCACAGCGTATCCTTGCGGCGCAGCGCCAGGATGAACAGCATGCACATCACCAGCGAGATCAACAGCATCAACCACGCCGCGGCGGCGCCCAGGCTGAGATCGAACTGCACGAAACTGACCATATAGGTGAAGATGGAGAGCAACAGCGTCGCATTGGCCGGGCCGCCGCCGGCCATCACGTACACGTTCTCGAAACTGCGGAACTCGAAGATCGTGCGCAGCAGCAGCGCGACCAGGATGTGCCCCTGCAGGAGCGGCAGGGTCACGTGCAGGAAGATCTGCAATCGGCTTGCGCCGTCGATCGATGCCGCCTCGACCGGTTCGTGCGGCAGCGAGCGCAGCCCAGCCAGCAGCAGCACGGCGACGTAAGGCACATGCTGCCAGATGTTGACGACCGAGACCGAGATCATCGCCAGCGTTGTTTCACCCAGCCACAGGATCGGGCGGCCGATCATGTAGTTGATGATGCCGTTCTGCGGGTCGAGCAGCAGCTTCCAGCAGAGCGCGGCGACGATCGGCGTCATCATCACCGGGATGATCAGCGCGGTGCGGAACAGCCCGATGCCCGGCAACTCCAGATTCAGCAGCAAAGCGATGGCAAGGCCGAGCACGAGTTCGATGGCAACGACGGCGAGCGTAAAGACCAGGGTTCGCACCAGGCTGGCGACGAATTCCGGATCGGTCAGCAGATCGTGGTAGTTCGCGAAGCCGACGAACCGCCCCGCGAACAGCGACTGATCGATGCTCCAAACGTGGAAGCTGAGGAACAGCGAGAAGACCAGCGGCAGGCCGAAGATGATCGCTATCGCCACTACCGCGGGGCCGATCGCGAACAGGCTGAAACGCCGGTCCAGCCAACGGCCGAACGGTGTCGAGACGGCAACCTGCTGCACGTGCAGCACCGCCTGAAGCCGCCCGCTCGTTTCAGCAGGCGAATTATCCATCAGATGTCCACCACGAGGTAGTGGTGCTCGACGGACACGGCGATGGTCTCGGCGACATAGGGGCCTTCCGCCACCATTACGCCGGGCGCGATCTCGATCGACACCTGCTTTGCCATGGTGCGGTCCGGATCGCACCAGGATTTGCCGGTGCGGATATCGAACTCCCAACCGTGCCAAGGGCACCGCACCATTTCGCCGTCGCGCACGATCCGGGACTCGCCAGGCGCGTCGGCCACCGCCAGACCGGTGACGAGACCGTCGCACAGACTGGCGCCCTGATGCGGACAGCGATCGGCAAGGCCGAAGAATTCGCCATGCAGATTGAAGATCGCGATCGGCCGCCCCTGCACGAAGACCCGGCGACTGGTGCCCGGCAGCACGTCGGCGACCTTGGCGACGACGTGCTTGCTCATACAGGCCACGCGGTGTCTTGGATTTCCTCGTGCCCACCAGCATCCATGGAGGTTGCCTTCCCTTGATCGCCGTTCTTCTGACGGCGAAGCTGACCGTAACGGGGCGCCCTCGGGAGAGTCAATAATCCATCTTGTATTTTCCAAAATATGGCATACGATGACTAGCGATGCAGGAATCTAGCAACGCGCTGAACGCGCCCACCTATGTCCGCCTGCGCGAGAAGCTGCGTGCGGACATTATCTCCGGCGTCTGGCCGCTCGGCCGGCACGTCACTCTCAGCGACCTCTCCGCGCATTATCAGGTCAGCGGCAATCCGATCCGAGAGGCGCTGCTGCACCTGGAAGGCGATGGCGTCATCAGCATGCGGATGCATCGCGGCGCGGTCATCCCCGCGGTTGAGCGCCGCTTCGTCGAGAACGTCTATGATCTCAATGGCGCGATCGCTGTCATGCTCGTCCGCGATGCCGTGCGGTGGCTGAAGCCCGCAGACATGGAGACCATAGAACAGGCCGCACATGCCTTCGACCAGGCTGCCCCGACAGGCGATGTCGTCGCCATGGTCACCGCGAACCGCGCCTTTCACCGCGCCATCAACGCTGTCGCCGACAATCCCCCGGCACTCGAAGTGCTGCGCGGCCGCCTCAGCCTGATTGACGCGTTGCGCGTCGCCATCGGCTACCACGACGATCGCCTTGAGGAGATCATCGGCCAGCACCACGAAATCGTCGCCGCGCTGCGCGCACGCAAAACCGGCGCCGCAGCCGCCACGGTCGGCCGGCACATCGAATCGGCAAAGCAGAACCTGCTGCGCCACATGGATGGTAGCCCTGCGGTCGCCGTGCCGCGGCTGCCCAAGTTCAGGGCGCCACGAGCATGAAGATCACCGGCATCGAAACCTTCCTCATGGCCGCCGGCCCGCCGCAGGGCTCGGGCGGCAAGACCGAGGGCGGCTCGGGCACCATGGCGACGGCAACTGGCCTGCCCTTTGGCACCACGCGCCACTGGCTCTTCATCGAGATCCATACCGACGCCGGCATCGCCGGCGTCGGCGAAGGCAGCGGCTGGCCGCTCGTCGTCGAAGCCGCGGTGCGCGACCTGACGCCTAACCTCATCGGCGAGGATCCGACGCATATCGAGCGCCTGTGGCTCAAGCTGCGCGGCGCGATGGGCAACCACGGCATGACCGGCACGGTCGGTGGCGGCGCGGCGAGCGCCATCGAAATGGCGCTCTGGGACATCAAGGGCAAGGTGCTCGGCGTGCCGGTCTGGAACCTGCTTGGCGGCAAGGTGCGCGACCGGATCAGGGTCTACGCGCATGCCAGCACACCCGAGCACGCGCGCGATTGCGTGGCACTCGGCTATCGCGCGCTGAAGACCGGTGGCGTCGCGCGGCCGCTCGAGAAGGTCGCGCAGCTGCGTGAGGCGGTCGGCCCCGACATCGATCTCTGCGTAGACCTGCACGGCCCGCCCGACCTGACCGTCAAGGACGCGATGGTGCTCGGCCGCGAACTCGAAAAATACCGCCTGCTGTTCTGGGAGGAGCCGGTCTCCTGCGAAAACTGGGAGGGCTTGGCGCGGCTGCGCGATGCCGTCGCGATTCCGCTGGCGACCGGCGAGCGCCTTGCCACGGTGTGGGAGTTCCAGCGCCTGCTGGCGCAGGGCTGCGCCGACATCGTGCAGCCCGATACCGGGCGCTGCGGCGGCATCCTGCAGATGCGCAAGGTCGCGGCGCTCGCGGAGGCGGTATTCGCCACCATGGCGCCGCATTCCGGCTCGCTCGGACCGATCGCCGAATACGCTGCGTTGCATGTGATGGCATCGATCCCGAATGCGCTGATCCTGGAACGCTTCTCCCATGATTGGCCGATGCGCGAATTGGTGGCGACGCCGCCCGTGCAGGTAGTGGATGGCCACATCGTAGTGCCCGACCGGCCAGGCCTGGGCGTCGAGCTCGTGAAGCCGGAGGCCGCGCGGTATCCGTCTGGCCACAATGCGGGGCTGCGCCCCGATGCGGGATCCGGCACCTATGAGGCCGGCACCTTCACCGAGGGCGTGCAGGTGCAGACCCGCTGGCGACGCGCGCGCTATTTCGGCCTCTGACAGCGCAAGGGGAGCCATCGCATGGCCCGCATCACCACCGTCGAGGCCTGCGACGTCCGCGTCCCGCTCGCCGCGCCGATCGCCTTTTCGACCCGGCGCATCGAAGCGCGCCACTACACACTCGTCCGCATCACAACGTCGGACGGCGTCGTCGGCCACGGCTTCTGCCATAGCGGGGCGAAGTTCGGCGGGCTGGCGACGCTTGCGGTGCGGGAGTTGATGCGGCCGCTGCTGGTCGGGCGCGACCCGCATTGCACCGAGGCGATCTGGCAGGACATTCACCAGGACACGTTGCTGAACGGCCGCGCCGGCGCCGTGATGCGGGCGCTGAGCGCAGTGGACATCGCGCTGTGGGACCGCAATGCCCGAAGCGTCGGCCTGCCGCTCTGGCGCTATCTGGGCAGCTACCAGACCGAAACCGTGCCGGCCTATGCCAGCGGCGGATACTACACCGTCGGTGGCGTGGCGGATGTCCGGCGCGAGGTCGAGGGCCACGTCGCCGCCGGCTTCACCGCGGTAAAGTTGAAGATCGGCGGTGCCCCACCTTCCGAGGATGCCGCACGTGTGCGCACCGCGCGCGAGATCATCGGCCCGGACGGGCTGCTACTGCTCGATGCCAACAATGCCTGGCGCGATGTCGCCACGGCGGTGCACGCCTTGCGACCGCTGGTCGAGTACGCGCCCTACCTGATCGAGGAGCCGTTCGCGCCTGAGGATTACGAGAGCCACCGCCGCTTGGCCGCCGCGCTGCCGCTGACGATCGCTTCCGGCGAGATCGCCGCCGGCCGGTTCGCCCATCGCGAGTTGATCGAACGCGGCGGCATCACCGTGCTGCAGCCGGATGTCGCCGTCTGCGGCGGCATTACCGAATGGCGGCGCATCGCCGCGATGGCGGCCTGTGCCTCGGTGCCGGTGATGTCGCACTCCTTCCACGACATCAACGCGCACCTGATCGCCTCGGTGCCGAATGGCCGCTTCGTCGAATACTTCCCGGACGATTCCGTGCTGCCGTTTCGCCGCATCCTCGACACTCAACTCACCGCGCGCAACGGCGCGCTGGTGCTGCCCACCACGCCGGGCCTCGGCTTTGGCTTCGATTCCGTTGCGCTGGATCGCTACGCCACGGATTCGTGGGGCTGATGCCTCGCCGACCGTCAGTAGCCGGTTTGACGATCCACCACGTTCAGCAAAGTCTCGCCACGCACGTAGCGCCGCAGGTTCGCGCAAAAAATCTCCACCGAACGCTCCGCCGTGCCGAGGCTTGTGCCGGCATTGTGCGGCGTGACCATCACGTTCGGCATGTCCCAGAACGGGCTTTCGGGTGGCAGCGGTTCGGTGGCGTGCGCATCCAGCGCCGCGCCGGCGATCGAGCCTTCGGCCAGCGCGCGATGCAGCACTGCCGGGTCGGCGATGGCGCCGCGCGAGACGCAGATATAGAAGGCGCTCGGCTTCATTGCGCGGAACGCCGCTTCGCCGAGCATGTGTCGCGTCTCGGCGGTCAGCGGCGCCGCGACGACAACGAAATCCGCCAAGGCGAGCAACTCTGCCAGCCGCGCCGGCGGCAGCATTCGCGCGACATGCGCCGGGGGTGGGCCATCGGCATTGCGACACAGCGCGACGATGCGCATGCCGAACGCCGCGGCACGTTCGGCGATCGCGCCGCCGATGTGGCCAAGCCCGATCAGCCATAGCGTCGCGCCGTGCAGTTCCGGCGACAGGTGGCGTGCGTGCCGCCGCTGCGCGTCGAGCCAGGCGGTGGCGCGGCGCGCGACCATCAGCATCGCCAGCAGGGTGAACTCGGCGATCGGGATCGCGCCGTTGCCCTTCGAACAGGTGAGTTGGACATCGGGATCCCACAGCGCTTCCACCGGCTCGCGATCGGTGCCGGCCGACCAGCAATGGAACCAGCGGAGCCGCGCGAGGCTGGGCTGCGCGCCGCGGCGCAGGTGCCCCGCCGCGATATTCACTTCGGCAAGCGACGCGACGAACGCGGCCGGGTCTTCGTGGATATCGAGCGTAGCGGCGCCGGCCCCTTCGCGGATGCGGCCCAGCTGCGCTTCCGTCAGCCGCTGTCCTGCGAAGCTCGGCCCGAGCAGGCTGATCCGGCCGATGTCACGCACAGATCGCAATTCTCGGACGTGAGGTGACCCGATGCAGATCGCGCATGTCGAAACCTTCCTCGTTGACCGCTTCATTTTCCTCGAAATCACCACCGACACCGGCCTGGTCGGGCTGGGCGAGGGCGGCGCCTGGGCCTTTCCGGAAGCGACCGTCGGCGCGGTGCAGCGTTTCCGCGAATACCTGATCGGCCGAGACCCGCTGCTGATCGAGCATCACTGGCAGTCGTTGTACCGCTGGTCGCATTTCCGCGGCTCGGCGATCATGGCTGCGCTGAGCGCCATTGATATCGCGCTGTGGGACATCGCCGGCAAGCATTTTTGCGCGCCGATCCATGCGCTGCCCGGTGGCCGCATCCGACACAAGGCGCGCGCCTACTACCACGTGTTCGCGAGGCGAAGGATGAGCTCTACGATGGCGTGAAGCGCGCGCGCGAGGCCGGCGTCACGGCCGTCGGTCACCTCACCCCGTTCCTCGATTCCTCGCGCGCGCAGCCCTACTACGAGGCCCACCCCCGCAAGATCGAAGACGCGGTGGAAACCGTCCGCCGCTACCGCGAGGTCGCCGGCCCGGATGTTGATCTCTGCATCGAGATCCATCGTCACATGACACCCTATGAGGCGATCCAGTTTGGCCGCGCCATCGAACCGTACCATCCACTTTTGCTGGAAGACCCCGTCACGCCCGGCCACTTCGATGAGATGGCCGAGGTCGCCAGCAAGATCGGCATCCCCATCGCCACCGGCGAGCGGCTGACCTCGGTTTGGGAGTTCCACATGCTGCTGGCGCGCAAGGCGGCGCTGATGGTGCGGCCCGATGTTTGCCTGGTCAGTGGCATCATCGGCGCCCGCAAGATCGCGGCACTGGCCGAGGCCTCGCATGTTGGCGTGGTGCCGCACAATCCGCTGAGCGCGTTTTCCACCGCCGCCTGCCTGCAGATCGCCGCGACCGCGCCGACCTTCGTGCTGCAGGAACTGCCGATCGATACCTGGAGTGACCGGCACGACAAGCGGCCTGCTTTCTAGCAGCCTGTCTGACTTAACGCACCCCCTCGATCAGCGCTATGTTGGGAGCGCGTGATTTGTCCCGGTTTCGTAGCGCGTCAAATGTCCGTCTTGTTCGCCGCCTGTTCTTGGGGTGGCACATGCGACGACAAGTGGCGCTATGGGGTGTTTTCGTGACCCGTTTCGAGGAGGCGCTGGAGCGTTTTCGACGGCGTTCGATCGGTGCCGAGGAGGCAGGGGTGCTTGTGGGTGTCTCTGGCCGGCAATTC
>JBBSCP010000090.1:0-14432 GCA_038250135.1 Acetobacterales bacterium
CGGGGCAGGCAGACTGTCTTGAGATCGTATCGTTCGATCACGCTTTGGCGGCCGGCGGCAGCGAGATGTTCGTACTTGTCGCGGTCCGCCAGCACCGAGACGACGGTGCGCGCCAGCGTCTCGGGCTCGAAGAAGGGCACCAGCAGGCCGTTACGGCCATGCGTCACGGCCTCCGCCACCGGGGCGGTGTCGCTGCCGATGATCAGCGCGCCGCAGGCCATCGCCTCGAGCATCGACCAGGACAGGACGAAGGGGTAGGTGAGGTAGATGTGCGCCTGGGTGACACGGAACAGATCGTGCAGCGCGTCATGCGCGACGCGGCCGGTGAAGTGGATGCGGCTGAGGTCGAGCTCGCGGCCCACCTCCTCCATCATCTTGGCCTTCCAGTTCTCGGCACCTTCCGGCTTCTTGCCGTAGGACACCTCATTGCCGCCGACCACCACGGCGTGCAGATCCGGCCGCTCGCGCTGGATGCGCACCATCGCGCGCATGAAGCTGGGGAAGCCGCGATAGGGCTCCAGGTTGCGCGCGACATAGGAGATCACCGGGTCGCCGCGGCGGAATTCGCGCCCTTCCGGCGTGCGGAACACGGCCTCGGCACGGGGCGCGCAGCGTTGCGTATCCACGCCCTCATGCAGGCAGGACATTCGCGCGCGTGCCCAGGCGGGATAGCGGCTCCATTGCCAGCGCGTCGGGCTGACGCCCCAATCGGCCGATTGCAGGGAGACGAGCTGCGTGGCGTTGAGCGTGCGCACGCGCGCCGCGTCATCGAGCGTCACCTGCTGCGCCGGGTCGAAGCCGAGATCCTGGCCGGTCGAGGCGTAGAAGAACTCCCAATAGAATAGGGTGCGTGCCTGCGGGAACACGTCCTTCACGAACAGCCCGTCGCCCCAGCCGGGGTGGCAGACGATGATGTCGGGCTTCAGCCCCTTGTCGCGCAACTGCACCAGCTTGTTGGCGATATGCTGGCCACGCCGCGTTGCGGCCTCGAAGGGGCGCAGGTAGCGATGCGTTGTCTCCCCCGCGCCCTTGGGGGTTCCATAGGCGATGTAGTTCACGCCCGGCGCGCTGTAGCCAGGCTTCTCGCCCACGCCATGCACGGTGACACCGCTGCGCGCCGCCATGGCGGGGGCGCCATGGGCGTATTGGCCGGGGAAGTTCTGATGGATGAACATGGCCGTCAGCGGGCGTTTCGGCAGCAGCAGGGCCATCGGGTTTCCGGATCGTGCGCGGGGAGTGCGGTGGCTTGACGGTGGCGGCGGCGGCGCGGTCGGTCAAGCGGGGTGCGGCTCTGGTCGAGCCGCCTCGCGGGTGGCAGGCTCGACTGGATTTGATGGGAAGGGGACGGCATGGGTGCTCGCAAGAAGCCTGAGGAGCTGCGCAGCCATCGCTGGTATGGCGTTGATGACCTGCGTGCCTTCGGCCATCGCTCCCGCATGGCGCAAATGGGTCTCTCCGAGGCCGATTACCGCGGCAAGCCGGTGATCGGCATCATCAACACCTGGTCGGAGCTCAGCCCCTGCCACTTCCATTTCCGCACGCGGGCGGAGGAGGTGAAGCGCGGCGTCTGGCAGGCGGGCGGCTTCCCGGTGGAGTTGCCGGCGCATCCGGTGACCGAGCAATTCATGA
Organism: Acetobacterales bacterium; assembly: GCA_038250135.1. Classification (GTDB taxonomy): domain Bacteria; phylum Pseudomonadota; class Alphaproteobacteria; order Acetobacterales; family Acetobacteraceae; genus Falsiroseomonas. The sequence goes on from JBBSCP010000090.1 coordinate 1,630, forward strand.
AGCCGAGCTCCATGCTCTACCGCAACATGCTGGCGATGGAGACCGAGGAATTGGCCCGCAGCCAGCCCTGTGACGGCCTGATCCTGCTCGGCGGCTGCGACAAGACGCCGCCCGGGCTGGTGATGGGCGCGCTCTCGGCCGGGCTGCCCTTCGTGTTCGTGCCCGCCGGGCCGATGAACAACGGCGCCTGGCGCGGCAAGACGCTCGGCTCGGGCTCGGATGCCTGGAAATACCATGCGGAGCTGCGCGCCGGCACGATCACGCAGGAACAGTGGAAGGACATGGAAAGCGGCATGGCGCGAAGCTTCGGCACCTGCATGACCGCCGGCACCGCCGCGACCATGATGCTGGCGGTGGAGGCGATGGGGCTGACGCTGCCCGGCGCCGCCTCCATCCCCGCCGCCGATGCCGCGCATCCGCGCATGGCGACCGATAGCGGCCGGCGCATCGTCGAGATGGTCTGGACCGATGCGACGCCGGCCTCGCTGCTCAGCCAGGGCAGCATCGACAATGCCGTGGCCGCGACCATGGCCTTCGGCGGCTCCACCAACGCCATCGTGCATATCATCGCCATGGCACGCCGCGCGGGCTTGCGGCTCGACCTCGAACGCTTCGATGCGATCAGCCGGCGCGTGCCGCTGATCGCCAATCTGCGCCCCAATGGCGACACCTACCTGATGGCTGACTTCTTCTTCGCCGGCGGTTCGCGCGCCTTTCTCAACCGGCTCGCCCCGCATCTCGACCTGAGTGCCCGCACCGTCTCGGGCGCCACGCTGGGCGAGGACATCGCCGGCGCCGAGGTGTTCGACGAGGAGATCATCCGCCCGCTGGACCGCCCGTTGCAGGCGGAAGGGGGCCTCGCCGTGCTGAAGGGCTCGCTGGCGCCGAACGGGGCGGTGATCAAGACCAGCGCGGCGGACCCCAGGCTGCTCGATCACACCGGCCCGGCCGTGGTGTTCGACAATTATGCCGACCTCAAGAAGCGCCTGGATGATCCGGCGCTGGAGGTTACCGCGGACAGCATCCTGGTGCTGCGCAGCGCAGGGCCGCAGGGCGGGCCGGGCATGCCGGAATGGGGCATGATGCCGATCCCGCAGAAGCTGCTGAAGGCCGGCGTGCGGGACATGGTGCGGCTGTCCGATGCCCGCATGTCCGGCACCAGCTATGGCACCTGCGTGCTGCATGTGGCGCCCGAGAGCCATGTCGGCGGGCCTTTGGCGCTGGTGCGCGAAGGCGACCTGATCCGGCTCGACGTGCCGAATCGCCGGCTCGACCTGCTGGTGGATGAGGCCGAGATGGCGCGGCGGCGCGCCGCCTGGGTGCCGCCGGCGCGCCGCTATAGCCGTGGTTGGACCTCGCTGTATCTGGATCAGGTGACCCAGGCCGATGAGGGCTGCGATCTGCGCTTCCTCGAAGCGGGCGAGGCAACGCCCGAGCCTGACATATATTAAGGTGTCGCGGCCTCACCCCCGGCGCACCGGCGCCGCGGCTTCAGCCATCAGGTTGCGCGGATTTTCGCGCAGCGCGAGGCGCGCCAGCATGGCCAGCGCCGCGGAGTAATAGTCGCCGCTCGCGGTCACGCAAGGCAGAGGATTGGCGATGCTGCGCTGCCAGCCTACCGCGGTGCTCACCTCCGCCACCGCCTGCACGCCCGGTGAGGCGGTGTAGGGCGAGACCTGGCCGCTGCTCAGGTCGGTCCAGGCCGGCCGCACGGCAAGCCCCGGGTCGTTCCAAAAGTTCACCGCCGCGCGCAGCGCCGATTCCTCGGGCATGCCAGCCCAGGCGAGGTGCAGCGGCACGCGCACCGCATCGAAGGAGAATCGGGCAGGCCAGCCGGCGGCGGGGCGCATGACGCCTGCCGGGCCGCGCGTCAGTTCCACCCAATCGGCGGGCAGGCCCCAGCGGCCGTAGCGCATGGAGCGCATCAGCGTCACGCCATCGCCCATCAGCCGCTGCCAGGCGCGGTCCGGCACGGCACGAGCCAGGGCGAACAGCGCCGGAAAAGCGTAGTAGGAGGGGTTCACCACCACCCGGTCGGGATGGGTGAAGCCGTCGGCGCCGGGCAGCAGCACCGTGCGGCCGCCGACCTCCACCACCAGCCGGCGCAGGATCGCCTGGCCGATCGACTGGCCGTCCCGCCGCCATTCCGGCTCGTTCCAGCGATCGGCGGCGCGCAGCAGCGCCCAGGCGAGATACAGATCGCCATCGGTCGCGTTGTTCGGATCCTCCACCGGGTTGCGGCTGTTCGGCCGGTAGCGCCAGGAATAGAGCCCATCGGCGCGGCGCAGGTGCCGTCGTGCCCAATTGTAGAGGCGCTCGAAGGCCGCACGATCGTCATGCGCCTCGGCAAAGAGCATGCCATAGCCCTGGCCCTCGCTGTGCGAGATGCCCGCATTGCCGGTATCCACCACGCGCCCCTCGGCCGTGACGAAGCGATCGCGGAAATCCTGCCACTGGCCCAGCGGATCGTCTGGTGCGGTGACGGCCGCCTGGCGCGGGCTCTGCCATCCGCAGGCCGGCAAGGAAATCAGCGCGCCGGTGGAGATCGCGAGCAGCGACCGCCGGCCGATCTTCAGGCGGGGCAGGGCGGGCGACCCCTCGGGGGCTGCCTCCGGGGGGGCGGTGGAGACGGCGAGCATGGGATTGGCTCCGATGTGGGCTCCATTGGGAGCTCCGGTGGGGCGGGCGAAGCTGGGGGCGGTGGCGGTGGGCCGGCCACGGTTCGGGCGGCTGTTTCGCGGCATGTTCATTTCACGCATCGCCCAGGATCAGGCGGGCACGCATGCCCCCCTCCGGCAGCAGCCAGGCGTCCAGCCGCCCACCGCTCTGCGCAACCAGGCGGTGCGCGATGGTCATGGACAAAAGGCTGTCCGTCGCCGGCTCGTCCGACCGGCTCGGCGGGCCTTCCGGGCGCAGCGTGAGTTCCGCCCGCGCGCCGCCGGCGCCGGCGTCGATCGAGAGCTCGGCGCGAATACCGCCGGCTCCCGCGCGCTGCACGCGCTCGGCGAGCAGCCCGAAGGCGCGGGTCAGGCGAGCGAGATGCAGCGGGAAAGCCGGCGTTGCATCGGGCTGGAGGATGATGCGGCGGCCGCAGCTGATGCCCTGATCCTGCAACCGAGCCGCCAGCGCGGCGGCCAGGGCCTGGGCGGAGACCGGCTGGAGGCCGCGCGGCACGCGCCCGCGCTCCAGCGTGGCGAGGCCGATCACCTCGTCCAGCAGGCCGATGACACGGCGGATTTCGCGTTCCGCCCCGGTCTCGGTCGGGGTACGACCGAGCAGGGTGAAAAGCGGCTGGCGGATCTGCCGGGCCAGGATCGCCAGGTTTTCACCGTCCAGCGGGCGCTGTGTCAGTATATTGAGCAACGCCCTGACCGCTGCGGCGGGCGTGGGGAGAAGCATGGTCGGCTCCTCCGCCCGCGGAGCGAGGCCGAGCGCCGCGCGGCGGCGCTGCGCGGCACTCTCCAGCGCATCCTGCACCAAAGTGGCCAAGCGGCTGCCGCGCATCGGCTTGCCGACCATGCCGAAGGCGCCGATCCGCTGCGCAGCAAGGCCATGCGAGGGCGTCGCATAGCCGCTGACCAGCACGACCTCCAGCGCATCAGCCGCACCCCGCCCGGCCAGTGCCGCCTGGGCGAGCTTCAGCCCGTCCATGCCCGGCGTCCGGATATCGGTGACCAGCGCGCCGACATCGGGGCGCCCGGCGAGTACCCTCAGCGCCGCGGCACCATCGCCGGCGGCGAGCACTTGCAGGCCATGATGCGTGAGGCTGATACACAGCTCCTCCCGCACCGAAGCTTCGTCGTCCACGACCAGAACGGCCAGGTTGGGCCCCTGGGCGCGGCTGATGGCTTCGGGGGCAAGGGCGAGGCGGTGGGGGCCGCCTAGGCCGATCGTCATGTTCATTTGGCAGCTCCGTCTGGAGTGGTCCGGGAGGTTTCCACGCTGCGGAGGCCGGTGATGCGGTCCGCCCCGTGAAGGCGGACCGATGAATGGAAGGTTAACGTGTCGCCGTGTTGTCGCTTCTGGCGTTAATCATTCATCTATTTTTGTGTAATTCCTCTCGACGTAAGTGCGTGTCTCGCGCTAGATGCCCGTGTCGCGGGACGTCTCAGCGATCTGAGACGCCTTCTGGTTGGAGAGACAGGCATGACCGCGAGTACCTTGGCGCCCGCGCTTGAAACGCCCTTCCAGGCAAGCCGCGTGGATATCTACGCCCCGGCCAACGCCGCGGCGTTGACGCCGCTGGTACTGCTGGCTGACGACGAGCGCGAACTGACCGAAGAAATGGCCGCCTACCTGGCGCGCTACGGCATTCGTACTTTGGTTGCCAATACCTTCCAAGCGGCGCTGGCGATCCTCGACAGCCATCGGCCGGATGCCATCATCCTGGACCAGCGGCTAGGCCCGGTGGACACGCTGCCCCACCTGCCGGAGCTGCGCTCTCGCACCGATGCGCCGATCCTGATCGTGACCGGCAACCGCGAGGAAACCGACCGTGTGCTTGGGCTTGAGCTCGGCGCCGATGATTTCCTGGTCAAGCCGGTGTCTGGCCGCGAGCTGGTGGCTCGGCTGCGCGCGCGCATCCGCCGCCCGAATCACGCGGCCATGCCGGCCCTGGCGCCGCGGCGCGAACGCTGGCGTCTGCAGCCGGTGGAGCGCCGGCTGGTGCGCCCCGATGGCACCACGCTCGACTTGACCACCGCGGAATTCGACCTGCTCTCCGCCCTGGCCGGCATGCCCGGTGAGGTGCAAACGCGCGAGGCGCTGACCCAGACCGTGTTCCGCCGCCCCTGGCGTGTCGGCGACAGGGCAGTCGACAATGCGGTGCTTCACCTGCGCCAAAAGCTGGCGCCGGAGCTCGGCGAGCGATGCATCGTGACGATCCGCCAGGTCGGCTATGTCTTTATCGGGTTCCCAAACTCCTGATTTGAGACAGTACCTCACATTCCTGTGAGGTGACGCGATAATCGCACTTCGTCCCATTAAAATAGACAGTTTCGGAGGTGGCGGGTACAACTCTCCCGCTAGAGTCCCGGTCGATCACGTCTCCGTGACCTCCCACGACATAAGCCCCTTCTCACGAAATCGTGGCGACAATTCCGGGCAAATGCTCCCCTTTTGTCTTTCTGTCGCCGACTTGTCGGTGCCCCTCGACCGCGGCGCAGGGTTTGCTTAACTCCACCCCATGCACCCGACACCCATCGCCTTTGTCATCAATGGAGAAGCCCTCGCCCTGCCGGCGGGGACCTCGCCGACAATGTCGCTGCTCGACTGGCTGCGCGGCCCTGGCGCCCTTATTGGCACCAAGGAAGGCTGTGCGGAGGGCGATTGCGGCGCCTGCACCGTGGCCCTCGAAGACGCCGATGGCGGCCGCACCCCGATCAATGCCTGCCTTACTCTGCTCGGCCAGTTGCACGGCCGCGCCATTCGCACCGTGGAGGGGCTGCGCGGCGCCGATGGCGCGCCGCACCCGATCCAGCGCGCCTTGGCCGAAAGCGACGGCACGCAGTGCGGCTTCTGCACCCCCGGCATCGTCATGACCGCCTGGGCTTTTGCGCGTGCAGGCGGGGCGCGGGAGGTGGGCGAGGTGCATGAGGCGCTGGCCGGCAACCTCTGTCGCTGCACCGGCTACCGCCCGATCATCGAGGTCTTCGCCAGCCTCACCGATGACGGCGCGCCGCCGCCCGCCCTGCCCACGCCCGCCTCGGCGCGCTTCGAGTCGCCCGGCCAGGTCTTCCACCTGCCCGCCAGCCTGCCCGAATTGCTGGCGCTCCGCGCCGCCCTTCCGGCGGCCTGGCTGCTGGCCGGCGGCACCGATCTCGGCCTGCGCGTTGCTGACCACCGGGAGCGTCCGGCCGCGGTGATCTGCCTGCTCGCTGTGCCGGAACTGCATCGAATTGAGGCGCGGGCCGAGGCGCTGGAGGTCGGCGCCGCCGTCTCCTACGCCCGCCTGCTCGCCCTCGCCCGCAGCGAGCCCGGCTTCGCGCCACTGGCCGGGCTGCTGGCGCGGCTCGGTTCGCGCCAGATCCGCGGGCTCGGCACGCTGGGCGGCAATCTCGGCACGGCGTCGCCGATCGGCGATGCGCTGCCGCCGCTCGTGGCGCTCGGCGCCAGCGTGACCATCGCCTCGGCCGAGGGCGCGCGCGAGATGCCGGTGGAGGCCTTCCTCACCGGCTATCGCACCAATGCACTGGCACCGGAGGAGATCGTGGTCAGCGTCACCCTCCCACGCCCCGCTTCAGGCGCGATCTTCGCCTGCGAGAAGATCAGCAAGCGCCATGACCAGGACATCGCGACGGTGGGTGCCGCGATGCTGCTGGAGATGTCGGAAGGGCGCGTCGCCACCGCGCGCCTCGCCTTCGGCGGGGTCGGCGCCACGGTGATCCGCGCCCGCGCGGCGGAAGCGGTGCTGTGCGGCCGGCCCTTCGACGCCGCCACCCTCGACGCCGCCTGCGAGGCCTTGCAGCGCGACATCGCGCCACTGTCGGACTGGCGCGGCACGGCCGAGTATCGCCGCGCCGTGGCGGCCGGGCTGCTGCGGCGGCTGCATCTGCGCGCGACTCGGCCCGATTTGCCGGCCGAGGTGGCGGAGTTCGCATGATGGATGGAACGCTTCCCCGCCCCCCGAAGGAGCCCGGTCTGCCCCACAAAGGCCCCGGCGCCGCGCTGCGGCATGACAGCGCGCTGAAGCACACGACCGGCGAGGCCCGCTTCGCCGATGATCTGGCCGAGCCCGCCGGGCTGCTGCACGCCGCCTTCGCGCTCTCGCCCGTCGCGCATGGCCGGCTGCTCGCGCTCGACCTCGGCCCGGCGCGGGCCATGCCGGGCGTGGTCGCGGTGCTGGGCGCGAGGGATGTGCCAGGCGAGAACGACATTGCCCCGATTGGCAAGGGCGAGCCGCTGTTTGCCGAGGGCATCGTCCAGTTCGCCGGGCAGCCGCTGGCCATGGTGCTCGCCACCACGCGCGACGCTGCGCTGCTCGCCGCCGCGGAGATCGCGCCCGAGATCGAGGCGTTGCCAGCCGTGCTCTCCGTCGCCGAGGGGTTTTCCCGCGCGCAGTTCGTGATCGACCCGATGGTGATGCGGCGCGGCGACGTCGCCGCCGGGCTCGCCGCCGCCCCATTGCGGATCGAGGCTGAGTTCCACCTCGGCGGGCAGGAGCACTTCTACCTCGAAGGCCAGATCGCCATCGCCACCCCCGGCGAGGATGGCGAGATGCAGGTGCTCTCCTCCACCCAGCACCCGACCGAGGCGCAGCACATCGTCGCTCGCGTGCTGGGCTGCGACTACAACCGCGTCACCGTCGCCTGCCGGCGCATGGGCGGTGGCTTCGGCGGCAAGGAGAGCAATGCGAGTTGGGTCGCCGCCGCCGCCGCCATCGGCGCGCGCGTCACGGGCCGCCCCGTCAAGCTGCGCCTGGCGCGACGGGCGGACATGCTCGCCACCGGCAAGCGCCACCCTTTCCTGTATCGCTGGACGGCCGGCTTCGACGCCTCCGGGCGCATCATGGCGTTGCGTGCGCTGCTCGCGGCCGATGGCGGCTGGAGCACCGACATGTCGGGCGGCGTGGTGTGGCGCGCCGTCACCCATGCGCTGAATTGCTGCCATGTCGCGGATGTCGAGATCACCGGCTGCGCGGTGCGCACCAACTTGCAGTCCCACACCGCCTTCCGCGGCTTCGGCGGCCCGCAGGGCGCGATGCTGATGGAGGATGTGGTGCACCGCGTCGCCGCCGCCTGCGGCCTGCCGCCCGAGGAGGTCCGCGCGCGCAATTTCGCGGGCGTCGGCGGCAATGGGGATGAAACCCCCTACGGCCAGAAAGTGGAGGGCGACCTCATCGCCCGCGTCTGGGCCGAGGCGCGGCGCGATTCCGAGTGGGATCGAAGGCGTGCCGAGATCGCGGCCTTCAACGCCATGCATCCGACCCTGCGACGCGGCCTCGGCTCCATGGTGCTGGCCTTCGGCATCTCCTTCGGGATCATGCATCTGAACCAGGCGGGTGCCCTGGTGCATGTGTATTCGGATGGCTCGGTGCGGCTGAACCATGGCGGGACCGAGATGGGGCAGGGGCTGTTCATCAAGGTCGCGCAGGTGGTTTCGGCGGCCTTCGGCGTCGATCTGGAGCATATCGCGATCACCGCGACCAGCACGAGCGAGGTGCCCAACACCTCCGCCACCGCGGCCAGCACGGGCAGCGACCTGAATGGCTGGGCCGCGCACAACGCGGCCATGACCATCCGCGACCGCATGGCGGAGGTCGCGGCGAAGCGCTTCGGCATCGCGCCCGAGCTCGTGGTGTTCGCCGACAACCGCGCCTGGGCCGAGCGCGTCGGCGCCAACCTGTTCCTCGATTTCGGGGAGCTGGCGAAGCTCTGCTACCTGGAGCGCGTCAGCCTCTCGGCCACCGGATTTTACAAGACGCCCGATATTCATTGGGATCGCGTGGCGATGCGTGGCGCGCCCTTCTTCTACTTCTCCTACGGCGCCTCGGTGTCGGAGGTGATCGTCGATACGCTCACCGGCGAACATCGCTGCCTGCGCACCGACATCGTCCAGGATTGCGGCCGCAGCCTGAACCCGGCGGTCGATCGCGGCCAGATCGAGGGCGCCTTCGTGCAGGGCATGGGCTGGCTGACCTGCGAGGAGTTGTGGTGGGACGCGCAGGGACGACTTCGGACGGTGGGGCCCTCCACCTACAAGATCCCGGGCTCGCGCGACGTGCCGCCGGCCTTCAACGTCCGCCTGCTGGAAGGGGCACCGGCGCGCAGCGAGACCATCTTCCGCTCCAAGGCGGTGGGCGAGCCGCCCCTGTTGCTCGCGATCAGTGTCGCCAATGCGCTGAAGGATGCGCTCGGCGTCGAGACCCTGGATTTACCCGCGACGCCGGAGCGCGTGCTGATGGCTTGGCGGAAGCGCGCTATATTGCCGTAAGCAGGCCCGAAGCTATTGCAGCCCGGACGAAAACGCCTTGAAATCCCCGCCATGAGCTTCCGCGGCATCTACCCCATCCTCTACGCCTATTTCGGCCGCGATGGCCGGCTCGACGAGGCGGCGATGCGCCAGCAGGTGCGGTGCTGTCTGGCGGGCGGCGCGCAGGGCATCGCGGTGCTCGGCCTCGCCACCGAGGTCAACAAGCTCTCGCCCGCCGAAAAGCGCGACGTGGTGCGCTGGACTGCTGAGGAGATCGCAGGCCGCGTGGCCCTTGCCGTCACCGTCGCCGAGGCCACGGCGGAACAGGCCGCGCGCTTCGTGCTGGATGCCGAGAAGCTGGGTGCGAGTTGGTGCATCCTCCAGCCGCCGCCGGTACGCGGGCTGCCGGAGGGCGAGTACATCGACTGGTACGGCCGCGTGGCCACGATGGTGGGCAAGCGCAGCGCCATCCCGCTCGGCATCCAGAATGCCGCCGCCTATATCGGCGTTGGCCTCTCGGCCGCGGGCGTCGCGGCGCTGGCGCAGCGGCACGCCAACATCACGCTGATCAAGGCCGAGGACAGCGCCGTGGACGTGCAGCGCCTCGTCGAGGTGACGGGCGGCGGGCTTACCGTGTTCAACGGCCGCGCCGGACTCGAACTTACCGATTGCCTGCGCGCGGGTTGCGCCGGGATGATCCCGGCCCCGGAATGCGCCGACATCCAGGCGCGCATCTACACGCTGATGATCGAAGGCAATGAAGCCGCCGCCGAGGCCGAGTATCGCCGCATCCTGCCGATGATCGCCTTCGCCATGCAGGGCGTGGCCATGTTCCTCTGCTATGGCAAGCGCATGACGGCGTGGCGCATGGGTCTGCCCGAGATCACCGAGCGCGCGCCCTCCCTCTCGCCCACCCCCTTCGGCCTCGCCTGCGCACGGCGCTTTGCCGATGGTCTCGGCCCCTATCCCGGGGCCTGAGCGGCTGCTTCTCTGCTCCCGGCAGGAGGGTGTCCCATCATGCGCATCGCCATCCTCTCCGACATCCACGCGAACCGGGAGGCCTTCGAAGCCTGCCTGACCGACGCCGCCCGCCAGGGCGCGCAGCGTTTCGTGCTGCTCGGCGATTTGGTGGGCTATGGCGCGGACCCTGGCTGGGTGCTGTCCCGCGCCCAGGAAATGGCCGCGCAAGGTGCCGTGCTGATCCGCGGCAACCACGACGAAGCCGCCGCCGATGTGCATAACGGCATGACCGCCAACGCCGCCGCCGCGATGGACTGGACCCGCAGCGTCTTGACCGAGGCGGAGCGCGATTTCCTTCACCTGCTGCCGATGGAGGTTGCGGAGGAGGACCGGCTTTATGTCCACGCCGATGCCTCCGCCCCCACTCGCTGGCTCTACGTGCGCGATGCCGAGGAGGCGCGGCGCAGCCTCGAGGGCACGGCAGCGCGCGTGGTGATCAGCGGCCATGTGCATGTGCCGGCCATTTTCGGCCTGACGGCGAGTGCGCAGCTCGTCATCTTCCGCCCGGTGGCCGAGGCGCCGGTGCCGCTGACCCGCCCGCGCCGCTGGCTCGCCGTGGTGGGATCGGTCGGCCAGCCGCGTGACGGCAACCCCGCCGCGGCCTGGAGCCTGCTCGAGACGGAGGCACAGACGTTGACCATCCACCGAGTGCCCTACGACATCGACGCCGCAGCGGCGAAGATCCGCGCCGCCGGCCTGCCTGAGGCGCTTGCCGCGCGTCTGCATCACGGGCTCTGACCATGGCCCGCACGCGGCTAGCCGAGGGCACGGTGATCGATGGCTTCACCATCGGCAGGTTGCTGCATACCGGCGGCATGGCGCTGCTGTGGCAGGTGACGCATCCGGACCACGCGCTGCCCCTGGTGATGAAGGTGCCGCGCCTGGCGGAGGGCGAGGACCCCGCCGCCATCGTCTCCTTCGAGATGGAGCAGATGATCCTGCCGCGCCTGTCGGGGCCGCATGTGCCGCGCTTCGTCGCCAGCGGCGGCTTCGACGTGCAGCCCTACCTGGTGATGGAGCGCGTGCCCGGCGCGAGCCTGTTGCCGGACTCGGAAGCCGCACCGCTACCGCCCGGGCGCGTGGCCGAGCTCGGCGCGATGGCGGCGGAGGCGCTGGATTCGCTGCATCGCCAGCATGTCGTGCACCTCGACGTGAAGCCCGCGAATATCCTGCTGCGCGATGCCGATTCGGCGGTGCTGGTGGATTTCGGCCTGTCGCACCACACCGAACTGCCGGACCTGATGGGCGAGGAATTTCGCCTGCCCTACGGCAGCGCGCCCTACATGGCACCCGAGCAGGTGATGGGCATCCGCAGCGAGGCGCGGAGCGATGTGTTCGCGCTCGGTGCCATGCTGTATATGCTCGCCACCGGTCGCACGCCTTTCGGCGATCCGCAGCGGATCGGTGCGCTGCGCAAACGGCTCTGGTGGGACCCGCCGCCGCCGCGGGAATTGCGCCCGGAATGTCCCGAATGGCTCCAGGAGGTCATCCTCCGCTGCCTTGAAGTGCAGCCCGAGCGCCGCTATCCGACGGCCGCGCAACTTGCCTTCGACCTGCGCCATCCGGACCAGGTGGCGCTGACGGCGCGGGCGCGGAAGCTGCGGCGCGACGGCTGGGCCACCACGATGCGCCGGCGCTTCCACCCGGACCATCAGCCGCGCTTCGGGCGCAGTGCCGGCGCGGTGGCGGGCATCGCCGGCGCGCCGATCATCGTCGTCGCGGTCGATGTGACGGACCAGGAGGGCGCGCTCGGCCGCGCGTTGCGCAGCACGCTGCACAACATCCTCGCCACGCTGCCCGGCGCGCGAATCGCCTGCCTCAACGTGCTGCGGCACAACCTGATCTCGCTCGATTCCACGCTCGACTCGCAGGGCCAGAACAAGCATGTGCAGCGACTGGTGGAACTGCAGCATTGGGCGGCGCCGCTCAAGCTCCCCGACGGCCGCATCACCTTCCATGTGCTGGAGGCGGTGAGCCCCGCCGCCGCGATCCTCGACTATGCGCGGCTCAACCGGGTGGACCACATCGTGCTGGGCGCACGCACGGCCTCGTTCAAGCGCAAGATGCTGGGCAGCGTCTCTGGCGAGGTGGCGGCCGAGGCGCCTTGCAACGTGACGGTGGTGCGGATCCGCGATCAGGCCGAGACGTAGGGCGCAAAATCCTTCTTCGTCAGCGTGCCGAGCCTCCGCAGCAGCGCGACCCAGGCGGCGAATCCTTCGGCGATGGAGGTCTCTCGCCAGCACTCGTTCGGCGCGTGGAAATCTTCATCGGCCGTGGCGAAGGAGAACATGACGGTGTCCAGGCCGAGCACCCGCGCGCAGATATCGGTCAGCGGCAGCGTCGCGCCCATGCGCACGCGGATCGGCGCGGTGCCAGTGCTCTCCGTCAGCGCCTGCTCGGCGGCGAGCAGCAGCGGATGCGTCGCCGCCACCTCGGTCGCCTTGGTGCCATCGCGGGAGGCCCGCACTTCGAGCGTCACCATCGGGCCGGCCTGCGTCTTGAGATGCGCGGCCAGCGCTGCCGTGACCTGCGCCGGGTCCTGCCCTGGCACGAGGCGCGCGGAGAGCTTGGCGTGGGCGCTGTCCGGAATCACCGTCTTGCCGCCGGCGCCGGTATAGCCGGACCACATGCCGTTCACGTCGAGCGTTGGGCGCAGCCAGAGCCGTTCGAGAAATTCAGCCGTGGACTGGCCGCTCGGGATGCGCCCGATCGCGGCGTCATGCGCTGCGACATCATAGGGAATCGCCGCGAGAGCCTCGCGCTGCGCGGCGGTGATGCGCGGAATGCCATCATGGAAACCTGGCACGGCGATCTCGCCCTGCGCATCGCGCAGCGTCGCGAGCAGGCGCGCCATCTCCTGCGCCGCGTTCAGC
>JBBSCP010000091.1:0-14342 GCA_038250135.1 Acetobacterales bacterium
GCCCGCGCGGAAGCAGCAGACCAGGCCGACGCGCCAGACGGCCTGTCGATCCCCGACGAACTGGCGCGGCGCGAGCGGCGCCTGGCGGAGATCGCCCGCGCGCGGGCCCTCATCGAGGCACGAGCCAAGGAGCGGCATGCCCGCGAGCAGGCCGAACACGAAGCCAGGACGGCGGCACGCGCGGCGAAGACGGCGGCCACCGGCAAGAAGCCCGGCGGCAGGCCGCCCGCGCCGCCGGTGGCGGGGCCTGGCCCCACCGACCAGGTCAACCTGACCGACGAGGAAAGCCGCATCATGCCGGTCCCCGGCGGCGGCTTCGAGCAGTGCTACAACGCGCAGGCGGCGGTGGCGGCGGGCAGCCTGCTGGTGGTCGCCACCGATGTGGTGCAGGCGACCAACGACAAGCAGCAGGTCGAGCCGATGCTGGGCAGGCTCGGCGCCTTGCCGAAGGAACTCGGCAAGACCGAAACGCTGCTGGCCGACACCGGCTATTTCAGTGAGGCCAATGTGCAGGCCTGCGTGGCCGCACAGGTCGATCCGCTGATTGCGATGGGACGCCAGCCGCACTATCCGCCACTGGCTGAGCGCTCCGCTTCCGTCCCGCCGAGGCCGGACCACCCGACGCCGGTCGAGGCGATGGCGCATCGCCTGAAGACGCCCGAGGGCAGGAAGCTCTATGCCCTGCGCAAGCACACCCCCGAGCCGGTGTTCGGCATCATCAAATCGGCGCTCGGGTTTCGCCAGTTCCTCCTCCGCGGCCTCGAGAATGTACGCGGCGAGTGGAACCTCGTGACCATGGCCTACAACATGAAGCGGCTGTTCGCCCTCGCCCGCGCCGCCTGAGGCCCAGAAGCGGAAGTCCCGGCCGATATCGAGTCAGCGGCGACAGGATAAAAGCCATCAGGAAGCGGGCGGGCGTGCCAACCCAGCCCAACTGACGATCCGACCGTCCGACCCGGGATTGCTGTCCGCCGCACCGGAACCGATCGAGCCAACATCAGACGACGCCACCCCGACAGGCTGCTAGTTGACAGCGCTCAGGCCGGGTGGCGCTTCCGCCTGTCGGCCCTCTTTCTTGTCTGCTCGCCCGATCCAGTTGCGGATGGATTGGGCGGTTGGTTCGAACTCCCGCGCGAGATCGTCAGGGTCGCGACCAGCGCGAACCAGTTCGACCATCTGACGGCGAAATTTAGGCAAATAGGGTAGTCGGGCTCTAACCATGGACGGAACCTCTGGAAAAACATTCAGGGTGTCCACCAGATCGGGTCAATCCCAGGACATTCCTCCACAAGGGAAATCATCTGTATAAACCAAAGTTGTGATAAAACATAAGGCGAGAGTGGAGCCTCTTTGATCATGGGCCAACTCGGGGTGGTCGCTCAAAGCACTCCAGTGCCGCCGTAAATTGTTCAGTAGAATAGGGCTTACGCAGAAGCCTTTGAGTACGAAGGTTTGCAGGTAAGTGTTCCGCGGAATGCCCAGTAGTCAGGACAAAGGGAATACCACGCTCCAGGAGAAGGTCCGCCACCGGATAAATTTGCCCCCCCCGGACTGAAACATCGAGGATTGCGCCGTCAAATTGTTGTGAACGAGCGATATCCAACGCTTCGGTCAGTTGTCCAATAGGGCCAAGGACACTGATTCCGAGGCCCTTTAAGATCCTCTCGAGCAGAAGGGCGATAATAGCTTCATCCTCCACAAGAAGGAGGCGCAGGCCCGACATTTGGGTGGCTGTCAAACCGGCCAAGCTGCGAAACAGATTTCGCGAAACGCCATCACTTGATACACTGTAAGCTCCGAACGCTCGCGTGTCTGGCTGCTCATTCCCCGCTAATCGCACTGACAGAAATACATAGGCGCGATCAGCAGTTCAGTCAGCCGTCGAGCAGCCTCATGCTCGCCCAGAGGATGAGCGTAGCGCAAATAAAGGCCGATGGCCACTAGCGCAGTATCGAAGGTCACCATGGTCGCTCGCGGCGTTGGTGCTCTTACTCACTGCCCTTTCCAACCCTGTCGGCGTCCGTAAAAAGTCAGTGCTACGTTACCGTCAGCGACACACCTCAGTATGGTCTCCGGAACGCCCGTTCGACAGCCTTGGGTCGTCAAACGTGGTTTCACTTGCAGATTTCCGGCTGTTCACTCGCCGAAACTACGAAGGGCCTGCGCCAACAAGCCGGGCACCAACAAGCCGGGCCGAAAGACAACACCTCTAAGCTCAGTCCAAACCGCAGCATCCCTGAGCGCCTTTGACCCTTTCGACCGCATTGGCGGTGGGAAGTGGGGTGCCCGTCTTGCAAGCTACGCTCACGCACCTTTGGGCTCAGTTCTTCGTCAGACCCATCCGGATGGTCGTATCGGCCGCCAAGACTGAACCAGGCGCTTGGCATTGATCGGGGAGCGCGGCGAACTGCGCATCGTCCACGTCCATCACCACCACGAACTGGCCGAGCAGGGCGAGCGCAGCGACCGGCACCACGGCGCAACGCCGGCGCTGCCAAGGCCACCTCGATCGTTCAAGGACAAGGTTGAGGGTACCATCCGCATCCCTGGCAACCGCCTCCACTCGGCCCAGCACGCGCTGGTTCAGTCGGTTCTCCAACACTTGCCTGCCCGCCAGCACACCAACCAGAACGGGCTGCGGGAAACGCGCCAACGCCTCCGCGCTGCGCCCGGGCTCTTGCGCAAAGGAAAGCGACGGGGTCAGCACCGTCAATAAAACAGTCATGTACTTGAGCATAAAATTTCTTTCGAAATCGCGAGGATGCACAGTAACATTTGGATAAGCACAGCGAAACAAGTTTTGTCCAAAGTGAATGATTTCACAAGATCCATCTTCCGGGAAACATCATGTCAACGCTCAGCAACAGGCCGCGCCGGCTGCATCCACTGCCCCTGCGCATCATGCATTGGATCAACGCCGCGGCGATCATCATCATGATCATGTCCGGCCTGGGAATCTATAATGACGAGGCGATCTTCGGCTGGCTGTTCTTCCCGCACTGGATGCTGATCGGCGGTTGGGCGGCCGATCATCTCCTGTGGCACTTCGCCGCGATGTGGGTGCTCGTGGTTAACGGGCTGATCTACCTTGCCTATGGCTTCATCACCGGCCGCTTCCGCCAGCAGCTGCTGCCGATCAGCGCCACTGAAGCGGTGCGTAACGTGCGCGACGCGCTGCGGTTCAAATTCGCTCATGAAGACCTCACCGTCTACAATTCTGTGCAGAAGCTGCTCTATATCGGCGTCATGCTGGCCGCCATCGTGCAGGTCTTCTCCGGTCTTGCGATCTGGCAGCCGGTGCAGTTTTCCTGGCTGACCGAGCTGTTTGGTGGGTTCCAGGGCTCGCGGCTGGCGCATTTCCTCGGCATGGCTGCGATTGTTGGTTTTCTGGCCGTGCATGTTGTCCTGGCGCTGCTGGTGCCGCGCACGCTCTGGGCCATGCTGACTGGCGGGCCACGTCTGCAGCCCCGTTCCACCCCGTCCTCGGAGTAACCGACTTGTCACCCTCCAAATTCCGCCCCGCCGTGGCGCCCGATCAGGCGTTCCTGGACGAGAACGCGAAACTGCTGCGGCAGATCGAGCGTCGCGGTCTGTTCAAAGGCACCCTGACGCTCGGCGCGCTTTCCATGCTCGGCGGCTGCAGCTCCTCCGACATGCCGGCCTTGCAGAACGTGCTGCGCGCTATTTCCCGCTTCAACGATCATGTTCAGGCCTGGATATTCGACCCGACGAGGCTGGCGCCGACCTACCCGGAATCAATGGTCCTCAAGCCGCCGCGCTACAATTCCTTCTACCCGCCTGAGGACGTTCGCCCGTTGAACGGTGAGACCTACCGCTTGGAACTTGCCGGCCGTATCGCCGAGAAGCAAAGCTGGACCGTCCCGCAAATCATGGCGCTGCCTGAGCAGGAAATCATCATTCGCCATATCTGCGTCGAGGGCTGGGATTTTATCGGCCAATGGTCCGGCGTGTCGCTGCGACTGTTCCTGGAGCGCGTCGGTGCGGATCTGTCCTGCCGTTACGTCGCCTTTCGCTGCGCTGATGGCTATTGGGGCAGCATTGATATGGCAAGCGCATTACATCCGCAGACTTTGCTCGCCACGAAATACGCTCGCGCAACCATCGCCGACCCGTTCGGTTATCCCCTTCGACTGCGCACCGCGGTCAAGCTCGGCTTTAAAAATCCCAAATGGATCACCTCGATCGAGGTCACCAACGACTATCCAAGCGGGTATTGGGAAGAGCGGGGCTTCAACTGGTTCAGCGGACTCTGAGTTTGACCCCAAACGCATCCATGCGTGCCGACCAGTCCGACTGCGCATTCGGGCGCTTCGAATTGCCTGACGGAACCAGCCATGCCGGCCATTACAACCTCTCCGAAAGTACGGTGCAAAGTCTGCGCCTGGCGGAGATCATGGATATGGCGGACGGCACGCTGGACGATCTCGCCATGGATTATGGTGACCCAGCGGGTTTACCGTCCCTGCGTATTCTCATCGGCGCAAATTGTCGGATCCCGGCTGAAAATGTGGTGACCCTGCCGGGCACCATGCTCGGGTTGTTCCTGCTCGCTGCCGAGCAATGTGGCGGAGGCGGTGATGCGCTGCTGGTCACGCCCTGCTTTGGCCCAAGCCGCGACGCCTTGGAACGCGCTGGCGCGAGAATCCGCTTGGCTCGCCTGCATTTTGAGGAGGGTTATCAGGCTGACATCGCCCGTATCGCCACCAGCCTGCGCCCCGAGACCCGCCTCGTTTGCCTGGCCGACCCGCAGAACCCCAGCGGTGTGCGCATCCCCCGCCCCGCCATTGAGGCGCTGCTCGCCGCAATGGCGCAGCACGCGCCGCAAGCTCTGCTATTCCTGGACGAAACCTATCGCGAGGCCACTCATGGCGGGGAGGTTTCACCCAGCGCCGCTCCGCTCGATCCGCGCATCATCACCGCGGGCTCGCTCTCCAAGGCACATGGCGCACCGGGGTTGCGCATCGGCTGGCTGACCATTCCCGACCAGGTGCTGCGGGAGCGCATTGTCGGGGCGAAGGCGTCACTCATCATTTCCGGCTCGGTGCTCGACGAGGCGCTTGCAGCGGTCCTTCTGCGCCAGTCGGAATCGGTGCTGGGCGGCCGCTGCCGCCGTCTGGGTGAGGCATTGGATGCTGTGATGTTGTGGCAGAAATCCGAGGCGGAACGAGTGGAGATCGTTCGCCCCGAAGCCGGTGCGCTGTGCTGCCTACGCCTTCACCCCGGCCTTGTGGGGCCTGCGGGCGTGGACCGGTTCTGGGCCGCGCTGCCAGAGCAGCGACTACGGCTCGCGCCTGGGCCCTGGTTCGGTGAGACCCCTCGTGTGTTCCGCCTGGGCTTCGGTCATTTGCCACCGGACGAACTGCATTCAGCGCTGCCCGCTCTGTCGCGCGCGCTTGATCAGGTCGCTTGAGGGGCGTTGGGGCGGCGGAACTGCTCGGTTCAAAACAAACCTGTTTACTCGGCCTGGTTATGTGCTAACTCGGCCATTCCATCGGCGAAGCTCACCTGCGGCTGCCAGTCCAGCAGCTCCCGCAGCCGGCGAGAATCCGCGGTAATGTGGCGCACATCGCCCAGCCGGTAGCCGCCTGTCACGACAGGGCTCGGACCTTGCAGCGCTTCGGCCAAGGCCTGCGCCATTTCACCGACGGTGCGCGGAGTGCCGGAGCCGACGTTGAAGGCATCCACGCCCGCCATGTGCTTCTCGCACGCATCAACCGTTGCCGCTGCGATATCCCGCACATGGATGAAGTCGCGCCGCTGCCCTCCATCCTCGAAGACCCGCGGCGCCTCGCCTCGGCGCAACGCGGAGGTGAAGATGGCGGCAACGCCGGCATAGGGCGTGTCGCGCGGCATGCCGGGGCCATAAACATTATGGTATCTCATCATCGCCGCCGAACCGCCGGTCACCCGCGACCAGTTGGAAGCGTAGAATTCCTGCGCCACCTTGCTGCTCGCATAGGCGTTGCGCGGATCGAAGGGCGTGTCCTCGGCCACCAGCTGTGCCGCGAGGGGCTTTCCGCAGTGCGGGCAAGGGGGCTCGAATTCGCCGGCCTTGAGTGCGGCCTCCAGACGCGGCGCTGGCGGCACCAGGCCATGCTCGGGGCATAGCGCCAGCCCCTCACCATACGCCACCATGGAGCTGGCCAGCGTCAGCCGGCCAATGCCGGCGCGGGCCATGGCAGCGAACAGCACCGCCGCACCCAGATCGTTGGAGGACGCATAATCAGGTAGATCCTGAACATCCACGCCCAGGCCGACCTTCGCGGCCAGGTGAATGACTGCGTCAATCCCCGCCAGCGCCTTGTCGCAGGCGGCGGCGTCGCGGATATCGGCTACTTGCAGCTCCACACCGGTCGGCGGCGTGTAGGGCCGGCCGTGATGCACGTCCTCCCGCAGCGAATCCATCACGCGCACGCTGTGGCCACGCGCCAACAGGGCCGCAAGTGTGTGTCGGCCGATGAAGCCGGCGCCACCGGTCAGCAGCACGCGCATCAGGCGCATCACGCGACCGCGCGAGGAACGTTGGAGGGTCCGCCCTGACGGCGTAAGGTCGCCGCCAGGCGCAGAAATGTTGTGCTGATTTTCCATGCGGCCTTCATTCCGGCCGCGAGATTGCCCGAGACCTTGGACACGCCGCCCTGCCGACAGCGATGATCCACGGCGATTTCCCGGCAGCGCAGGCCCTTTGCCGCGACGCGCATTTGCATCTCCAGGTTCCAGCCATAGGTCATCTCGGCCATGCCCAAGGCAGCCAGCGTGTCGGCGCGGATGGCGCGCAAAGGCGACATGTCGGTGAATTCAACGCCATAGGTCCGCCGCAGCAGCAGCCCGGCCAGGCGTGCCGCCAGCACCTGCTGGGGCGTCAGGCTACCAGGCTCGCGCACGCCGCGCAGCCTGCTGCCCATGACGAAATCCGCATGCCCCTCCGCGATAGGAGCGATCACGGCAGGGATGAAGGCCGGCACGTCGCTGCCATCGCCATCGAGGAAGCACAGGATGGGGCTGCGTGCGGCGGCAACACCCGCAGCGCAAGCCCGGCCGTAGCCGGGGATCGGCTCGCTTATCACCCTGGCCCCGGCGGCGCGGGCAATCGCTGCCGTGTCGTCGCTGGAGCCGTTATCCACGACGATCACTTCGGCTACATCCAGGAGCAACACCTCGCGAACCACATCGCCAATCGGCTCCGCTTCGTTCAGGCAGGGGATGATGATGGACACCTGCATCCTATTGCGCTGCCATCGAATAAGCGCGCCGAAGCTCGACGAAGCGACGCGTTGCGGGCGCATTTACCAAGCCACCGCCGGGGCCGCCGAAGGGGGGCACCTTGCCGGCCAGTTCCGCCTCCAGCATTTCGTAGGAGCGCGCATCGTCAATGTCGTACCACATGTCGAGCACCTTGGCCGGCAAGCCGATCTCAACAGCCCGCGCCATGGTGAGGTCAAATACGCGCTCGGTGCTCCAAGGTATATCCTGGAAGAGCCTGGCATGTTGGCGCGACAGGCCGATCAGCGTGTAGCCGCCGTCAAAGGCCGGGGCGATCACCATCTGGTCCCTGGCCAGGACGGCTTCGATCGCTGCTTCGAGGATTGAGGCCGGCAAGGTCGGACTATCAGAATTGATGATGATGGCGCCGTCATGACCCGCCGCCAACAAGTCGTCCATGCCCCGAGCGAGCCGGTCTCCGAGATCGCCGTCACCCTGCAAGGTGAGTGCGAAATCGGGCAGGATACCGAGCAATTGCCCTTCGGAACCGGCGGGGGTGTACACGGCGCAGGACCGCGCGGCGGGGTGGTCCAACCCGGCAATGGTCTGCCCCAGATCAGCGATGAAACAGGCCGAGATGGCAGCACATTCCTCCGGCCGCAGTGGCGGCGAGAGCCGCGTCTTAGACTTTCCGGGAGCCGGGGTCTTGCAGATGATGGCGACGGCGACGCTGGGCATGCTGAGCTACTCCTTACCGTCGCGCCTTGCGGGCGGACCACAATGCGAAGAGAACGCCGCCGAGCATGGTGGCGTTGTAAAGTCCGTCACGCAAATCCAACGCGATGTAGGCATCAGTCGAGATGGTGTCGTAAAGCAGGAAGCAGGCCAGCGTGGCCGCCCAGAATGCGGGTGCGCCGAACAGCACAACAAACGGCAGCAGCGACAGGTTGTACCAGGGATAGCCGGAGGACAGCAGGAGCAGCCCCGCAAAGGTCAGCCAGCCCAGGCGGCGCAAGCGCAACGCCACATCGTCATTGTCGGTGAAGCTCAGCCTGAGCGCGAGGTAACCCAGCAAAGTGGCGGTCGCTGCCAGGTACACAGGCACTATCCAACCCGCATCGCCAAAGGCGCGTCGCGCCAACCACACCAGCCAGAAGGCGTTGCCGGAGGCGAGGCTCTCCTCCTGCGCATAGCCGCCGGCGAAGGCGAACATTCCGGTCCCGACCGACAGGTAAGGCAGGTAGAGAACCACCACGACAGCGATGGCGGCCGCGGGAGCCCGCCAGTCCCAAGGCTTCCAGGCCAGAGGCAATGCCAGCGCAGCCAGCGGCTTCATCAGTGTCGCTACGGCAAAGGCCACGGCGCCCAGCACCGGCCGCCGCATCACCGCCACCAGCCAAATGCCCAAGACCGTCATCGCCACCATCGGCCCGTCAATATGGGCGTTGCCCGCGATCTCCCAGATCACCAGGGGGTGCCAGGCATAGGCCACGATCCGCTGGGGAGGCTGGCCGATCTTCCGGAGGAGGTCGAGCAGCAGCCAGACCGTGACACCTTCGATTACCACGAACCATAGCCGGATGTTGATCAGGCTGTCGCCGATGCGGCCAATGACAAAGAACAGCATCTGCGCCGCAGGTGGGTAGATGGTGATGGCATAGTCGGCGCGGTTGATGTTCGGGTAGATGAATCCGTCGCGCAGGAAACTGAGTTCCGGCGCGATGGGAATGTAGCGGTAGGGGTTGATGCCGGCGCCCTGCACGCGGCCATCCCAGACGTAGCGAAACACATCCGTCGAGAGAAACGGGTAGTCGAACAGCGGTGGCACCCGCATCGCCACGGCACCGATCAGGATGACCAGCAGCGCCATGCGGGGCGGCACGCGGGTTGCCAGCGGCACCGCCAGAAGCACCAGGGCGCCCTGTGCCAGCGTCGTCGCGTTGAACGCCAGGTCGCCCCACGCCGCCCGAAGCGCCGGGCCGATGATCATGAGGGCAAAGATGCCAAAGCCGACGCAGGCGAGCGCCCACATGTTGCGGGCCGGCGTCACGCCACGACATCCCGGCGAAGTGCGGATGAGGGTCCAGTCAGACAGGCGGGCATCAGAAACTCACTAAGCTACCTGCCAATACGCTGCCAAGCGGAAAATGGTTGCTCAAAAAAAGCTCCGCAGTTCATGTTCGGCGACGCCACCAGGCGCGACCTCCGCCGCAGAATTGCGGGAGGTATGCTCCCTCCTCATCCCGAAGTGGTCGCAACCCAATCGGCGAGCACGCCGATTGCGGCCATCAGGTCCCGCGTCTCCATCGCCTCGAAGGGGTTGTGGCTGCCATTGTGATTGCGGATGAGCAGCATGCCCGTGGCCACGCCCGAGGCTGCGAAATTATTCGCGTCATGGCTGCCGGGGCTGTTCAGGCGCGGTGCCGCCACACCGCAACGTCCGGCGGCCGCCTCCAGCCCGGCGATGATGGCCGGGTCCATCGGGCCAGGCGCGGCGGCGCTCCGGTCACCCAGCGCGATGGTCACGCGGCGTCGTGCCGCGACCTCGGCTGTGATGGCAAGGAGCTTCCTCTCCAGCGCCGCCAGATGCGCCGCGTCGTAGCCGCGCAGATCGAGGCTCATCTCGAATTGACCGGGCACGGCCGTGAGGCTGTGCCGCTCTGCCCGCGTATAAAAGCGGCCGATGGTAACCGCCATGGGTAGGCCCGCTGCTTCCTCCTCCAGCCAAAGTCGTTCCAGCGCGAGTGAGAGATCGGCCCCGGCCAGGGCCGCATCTCGCCGGAAGCGGTGCGGCAGCCCGGTATGCGCGTCCTTGCCTGTGATGCGGATGAAGGGGTGCCTTACATTGCCCGGATTGGCGAGGCAGATGGCCAGCGGCGCGCCGGCCTCGATAAGTTGTGGCGCCTGCTCGATATGCAGTTCCAGATAGGCGCCCACTGCGCGCGGGTCGCGCAGCGGCGTGTTTTGTCGCAACCGCGCAGGATCGCCGCCGCAGGACGCGACGCTCTCGGCCAGCGTCAGGCCGGTGCGCGCGTGCAACAGGTCCAACGCGCCGTCAGGCAAGCGGGCCAGCAGGCTTCGGCTGCCGATCAGGCCGAGGCCGAACCACACCGCTTCCTCGCAGCGCAGCGCCAACACTTCGATATCCCGGCGGGGTTCCACGCCAGCCGCCTGAAGCGCGGCAATGACGCCGATGCCGGCGACCACGCCCGCCGCGCCGTCGAAATTCCCGCCCTGCACCACACTGTCCAGATGCGAGCCGATCAGCACGGGTGGCGCATCGTGGCCAGAGGCCCAGCGCAGCGTGAGGTTGGCGCCCGCATCCAGGCTGGCGGTCATTCCCAGCGCCTGGCCGGCCTCGCGGATGAGCGCGTGCGCAGCGTTCTCGCCGCGTCCATAGGCCTCGCGCGTGATGCCGGGTGGATCGGCGCCGATGGTGGCCATGCCATCCAGCAGACGCTGGACCAGCGGCGTTTGCGCCGCGACGGCCTCGGCCAGATTCATGCCAGTACCTTATGGATTGCGGCCATCGGGATGTCCGCAGCGATGCGAGGCATGGGGGGTTCCTTGTTTCGCGGGGGCAAAAGAAACACGCAATCGTGGGTTCCGCCAACGGGCCGCCTAATCGCACCGGACCTCAAAGCGGCAATCGGACGCGCCCTCAGCAAGGCAGGCGGTCTCAAGACATAGGGGCTCGCCCGAACGGCCCGAAGCCTCCAGCACGTAGGCCATGCCACCGGCGAAGCTCCCCTCAAAGACGTAGCAGACGCGCCGCCCCGCCTGCGGTCCATAACCCAGCGCATAGGCCGAATTCCGCACGATGATCTCGGCCCGCCCCGTCGCCGTGTCGAGCGAGGCGGGCTCCACCTGGCCGTGGCCGCGCTGGGACATGCGCCTCAGGTAGTGGCGGAAGGTTTCCTCCGGGGTCAGACCGTGCGTCCTGGCCTCCGCCCGGCACCATTGCAGCGCCGAGAGATGGCAGGACCGATAGAGGATGGCGCGGTAGGCCTCGATCCCCATGGCCGCCTCGATGCTCTGCTGCATGTTCACCATGAAGTGTCGCGGCAGATACATCATGGGCAGCCCATCGGTGCGCCAGATGCCCGTTTCGGGATCCACATCAATGGGGATTTGGGGCTGGGCCATGAGTCTCTCCTGGGTGGCGGGGGCTGTTCGCGCACGATCAGCGTCCGCGCATTCAGCACCGCAACGCCAAGCCCGAGAAGCCCCGGCGCCCGCCGCGGAGGGTTGGCTTGATCCCACGCAAGGCGCCAGCGTCAAAACCTTTCTAGAAAGGCTCAACCATGCCGCGCATGACGGGTTCATTCGCAGAGGCCCGCCAACGCCAGAAGGGATGTCAACGCCGTGAAGTCCAAAGACCTGATGACAGCGCACCCCGTAGTGATCGCACCTGAGACGCCGGTTTCCGCCGTGGCCGAACTGCTGGCCGCTCGAGGGATATCCGCCGTTCCGGTGGTGGATGGCGAAGGCATTCCGATCGGCGTGGTGACGGAGGGTGACCTGATCCGCCGCTTGGCCGACCAGCCGCGCGGACCGCTCACGTGGTTCCTCGACCTCTTTGCCAACTCCAGGCCCATGGCTGAACGCTTTGCCAAGGCCCATGGAAAGACAGCGCGCGACGTGATGACGACGGAACTCATTACCGTCAGTGAGACCGAAAGCGCCGAGCGCATCGCGGAACTGATGGAACAGAATCACATCCGCCGGGTGCTGGTCCTCAAGGGCGGCAAGCTGGTGGGACTGGTCAGCCGTGCCGATCTTCTGCGTGCGATCCTGCGAATGCCCGCAACCCCGCATGAGGCATATGACGACCACGGTATCCAGGTGGCATTGCTCAAGGCCATGCGTTCACAGCCCTGGGTGGATACCTACTGGATTTACCCGAGCATTTCGGGCGGCGTGGTCACCTTCCACGGCTTCGCGCGCAACGAGACGACGCGCCATGGCCTGGCGGTCATGGCGCGCGAAATTTCCGGCGTCATCGAGGTTCGGGACCAGATGGGCCCCATGCCACTGATCCTGCGCGCCAGTTTCTGACGATTACCACCGATCACGGCGCGCGCCGCGAAATACCATCCTTGATAAAAACCTCAAACGGTGAAGTCCCCTGCACGCTGCGGTCCATGGCCGACCAGCGCGCCCGCGTGCAGAGGATCCCACCCTGCAAAGCGATTGCCTCAGAGACCACGATATTGCGGAACACCTGTCCATCGGCAAGCGTTGCCGTGAAGGGCCTGACGCAGCGATCATGAATCGCGATCTGATCATACTCGCCGATGAGCACACCGCCACCGCCGGTGCTTTCAAAGCGCGCCACCAGAGGCGCCCAAGCCTCGTAATTCGTCTGCGCACCAGCGGGCAAGGTGGCGAGTACAAGCAGAACGGCAATCCGGCGCATGGGGTATCTCCGTAAGGATTTACGGCAGCGTTACGCGCGACGGGGCTCTGCGGATGCATCTGGGAAATGGCCGCCCATTGCCAGCGTCAGGGCGCGGGCTGCCGCGTTCACGCGTGGGCCTAGGACGGCCACCTTCGCATCCGTCACGCGAACCGTGGGACCAGAGATGGAAACCCCGCCCACAGCCTCGCCGAACTCGTTGAAGACGGGCGCCGCCACGCAGCGCATGCCCAGGTTTCGCTCCTCATCATCCACCGAGAAGCCCCGCGCACGAATGCCCCCCAAGTCTGCCGCCAGGCTCGCGCGCGTTGCATGCGTCTTTTCCGTGAAGACCTCCAGGGTGAGGCGTTCGAGCATGGCCTCGCGCGGGCGCGGCTCCATGAAGGCAAGGATCGCCTTGCCAATTCCTGAAGCGTGCATCGGGCTGCGCGTCCCGGGACGGAAAAAGGCGCGGATTGCCTCATGCGTTTCCACCTGGCTGACGAAGACCACGCAATCCTCGTCAGCCACGGCCAGGTTGGCCGTCTCGCCCGAGAGCATCATCAACTCCTGGATGATGGCGCGGCCCTGCTCGGCGAGCTTGCGGCGGCGGAGGAAGGCGGCCCCCAGGCGAAACGTCTCGATGCCGATAAACCAGAGCTGGTCCGCCTCACTGAACTCCAGCATGCCGTGAGCCTGCAGCGTGGTGAGCATGCGATAGGCGGTCGAGGCGGCAAGGCCCGATTGCTGCGAGATCTCCGTCAGAGACAGCCCCGATCCCGCCGCCACCAGCTTCATCAACGCGACGGCGCGATCCAGCGACTGGACCGATGCGGCCGCGGGCATGGCCGAACTGCCGCGAGGGCGCCCGCGGGACCGCTTTTCGGTCGGTATGTTGGAAAGATTTTTTGCCATCCGGAAAACCTTCGCCGCAGTGGAAAACTGAAAGTAACGCCGAATCATTGGCTTGCATCAATTTTTTTGCATCGCAAAAAACTATTTCGGAAAAATTGCATTAAAACGTGGCGCCTGTCATCAAGTTCTTGTTGAAACGAAATCAGCGGAGATGACGTCATGGCCAAGATGCGTGCAGTGGATGCGGCGATACTCGTGCTCGAAAAGGAAGGCGTGGATTGCGCCTTCGGAGTTCCCGGCGCCGCCATCAACCCCTTCTATTCCGCGATGAAGAAGCGCGGCTCCATCCGCCACATCCTGGCACGCCATGTCGAGGGCGCCTCGCACATGGCCGAGGGCTATACCCGCGCCCGCGCCGGCAATATCGGGCTTTGCATCGGCACTTCCGGGCCGGCTGGTACGGACATGATCACGGGCCTCTACTCGGCCCAGGCCGACAGCATCCCCATCCTCTGCGTCACCGGCCAGGCGCCGCGCGCCAGGCTGCAAAAGGAGGATTTCCAGGCCGTGGACATCGCCTCGATCGCCGCACCCGTGACGAAGTGGGCGGTGACCGTGATGGAGCCCTATCTGGTGCCCATGGCCTTCCAGAAGGCATTTCACCTGATGCGCTCCGGCCGCCCAGGCCCCGTGCTGATTGACCTGCCCGTGGATGTGCAGGTCGCTGAGATCGAGTTCGACATCGAGACCTACAGCCCGCTTGCCGTCTACAAGCCTGCGGCCACGCGCCCGCAGGTGGAAAAGGCCATGGCCATGCTCAACGCCTCCGAAAAGCCGTTGATCGTGGCCGGTGGCGGCATCATCA
>JBBSCP010000092.1:0-14209 GCA_038250135.1 Acetobacterales bacterium
AGCGGCGGCGGCAGCGCTTGCATCGACACGCCCATCGCCGCGCCGCCCAGTTGGAGCCCGCCGCGCAGCGTGCGCCGCACCGCGTCGCGCTCCACCGCCTCCAGGATTCCGTGCCGGGTCGCAGCTTCGAGCGTGAATCCGGCGGCGAGGCCGTTGGTGCCGAAGGGCAGCACGAGGCGCCCGGTCAAATGCGCCGCCGCCGCCGGCAGCAGCACCGGCGCGCCTGTCGGCAGCCATTCGCCCGCCACCCAGGCGATGCGCCGCGCTGGCGACCAGGCGCCCGCATCGGCCTGGAAACCCGGCAGCTCGGCTGGTGAAACGGCGGGGCGGCCCTGGGCGAGCAGGTCTTCGAGGCTGGCCTCGGCCACCAGTTCGGGCGGTGCCTCGGCGAAGCGCTGCTCGGCCGCCTCCATCACGGCGCCGATGGCGGCGTCGGCCGGGCTCAGCCCCTTGCCGTTCGCCACCTGGAGCAGCACCGCACCCGGCCGGATCGCCGCAATGGTGGGCAGGCCAAGCCGGTCCAGCCCGGTCAGTTCCGCAAGGCGCGTGATGCCCAGGCGCGGCATTTCCGGGGCAAGCCGGGCCAGGGCCGCGACCGCTTCGGCATCGCCCGCGAAGGGGGCCGGGACCGGTCGCCGCAGTGCGGCCGGGGGCGTGGCCTGGAAGGCCGGCAGACCGCGCCAGCGCCGCCAGGCGGCCGCGGCGAGGGACCAGCCCGGCAGGCCGATGCCACCCGGACCGAGCCTCAGCATCCGCGCGCGCAGCGCGGCCTCGCTCTCGCCGGGCAGGGGGCCGAGCCCCTCGGCCTGCGCGAAGGCCAGCGCCTGGGCGCGGCGCGTCGCGGGGTCGGGGTGTTCCCGATCAACGAACCAGCCGGCGATCGCATCCCGCAGCAGGGCCTGCCACGCGGCGTCGTCCAGATTGCAGCAGTGGCGCAGCGCCGCCAGCAAGGCGGCCTCCTCCACCGAGTCGAGCCCTATTTCGGCCGCCATCCGCGCCGCGCCCCAAAGGTCCGGAACGCGGCCCGTGCCGGGCATGGGCGCGCGCAGCTCCGGGGCCATTCGTGCCGCGAGGCGCAAGGCGGCGAGCGCATCGGAGCGCTTGCGGTCGAAGCGGCGGGCGCGGCGCGCGGTGGCGAGCCAGAGCGCCGGCAGCACCCCGCCTTCGGCCGCGAAGGCCGTGGCGAAGGCGGGCCAGTCGCGCTGCGTGAAGTCGAGCGCCTTGAGCCGCGCCACGGCACGGTCCGCAACCTCAGCCGGCGCCAGCCCAGCCGAAACGGCGCCCTGCGCCGCGGCGCGCAGTTGCACGAGCGGAACGCTCAGCGCGCGGAAGTCGAACGCCGCCGGACCATGCAACAGGGCGACCTCGTCATCGCCCGTGAGCCGGCCGGCGCGATAATCGGCCCAGATTCCGCCCGCGCCGCGCATCCCGAAAGGGGCAAGCTCCGCAGCGCGCAGCGCGCCGATCGAGCTCGCGCCAAGCACTGTGCAGCCGCCGCGCAGCGCCTCCAGGATCTCGCGCTGCCAGACCGCGGGCTGCTGGTGGAAAACGCCATCGATCAGCACGATCCGGCGAGCGCCCGCCGCCACCGCCTGCCAGATATCGCCGCGCCGCGCCGGGGGGCGGTAGGTGGCAGGCAGCAGCGCCTCGGCCTCCGCCAGGCGCAGGCTGGGGCCGAGGAAGACGGTCCAGGGCAAGCCGGGCGCCGTCACAATCGCGCCAGGCCGGCCTGCAGCGCCGCATCCTCCACCGTGGCCAGATGCGCGGAGAGATAGGCCTTGGCCAGCGTCGGCCGCCCGGGCTCGAGCACCAGCTTCACGTGATGCAGCCGCCGCAGCAGCACAGCCGAGGCGCCCGAGCCGGGGGCGAGCCGCGCGCCGGTGAGCGCCTCCGGCCACAGAGCGGGATGACGCCGCTCATGCGCCAGGCCGTGCCAGGCGCGCAGCCCGCCCTTTTCGCGCACCGTGCAGTGGCCGAGCGCCGCCAGCGCGTCGAGGTAGGCCTCGACCTGCGCCGGCCCATCCGGCGGCGGCCACTCCAGGTGCAGGCGCGGGCCGATCTCCGCCCCCGCCAGGTCGAAGCCGAGATCGAGCTGCGCCGAGACGGGCGCGAGGCCGGCCAGCACGCCGGGCAGGCCAGGATGGTCGGCGGCCGGGTGGCCCAACTGCCGCAACAGGTTGGGCAGGGCGGGCCCGCTCAGCATCGCGCTCGGCAGGCCGCGGACGCACAGCCGCAAGGCGCTGGCGGCACGGCCGAGCATGGCGCCGAACTGAAAAGGCCGGACCCCTTCCGGCAAAGCCGCCAGCAAGCGCGCCACCGCCGGTGCCGCGATGCCGAGGGCGGCGAGCACCTCGAGGACGCTCGCCGAGCCATCGGCCGATTTCGTCACGCCGAAGAAACAGCTTGGCGGTGGCGCCGGCGCGGCGGCGCTGTCGAACTCCAGCCAGACGTTGTGGATGCTGCGCGCCCAGGGCGCCGCCCCATCGACCCAGTCGCGCAGGATCGGCGCGACCTGTCGCCAGGCGGGATCGCCGCCCTCCGCCCGACGTGCCGCGGCCGCTGCCAGCGCTTCCCCCTCCGCCCCGGCACGGCTGCACAGCAGGATGTCGGGCGCGCCGGCCTGGCCATCGAGCCGACACTCGAAGCCAAAGAAACGCGTGGCGGCGGCCGGTAGCGCGACGACCGCCTGAAGGGCAGCGGTCGCCAATGCCCTGTCGAACAAAAGCGCCTGCGTGTTGTCGGCCAGCGCGAGAACGACCAGCGCGCCGCAGCCGGGGTCCGGCGGGTCAGCGTTCAAGGTAGGGAGGCAGCGCATGCTTGCCGAGATAGGCGAGTGGCCCGGCCGCATCGTAGCGCGGGTGGCGGGCGGCGGGCCTGGCCGGCGGGGGCTCGTCCGGATCGGCCTGCCAACCCAGTGCCCGCAGCGCCAGGGCGGTGACCACGGCACGCGCCGTGTCTTCGTACAGCGTCACGCTCAGATGGTGCGGCCCGATCCGCAGCCCTGGCTGCGGCAGCAGCGCCAGCGGCATCTCGGCCGTGGCGCGGGATGTGGCGTGGAAGGGCGCCTCCACCGGCCAGCGATTGCTCGCATCGAGCAGCCCGAGCAGCGCGATCTGTGCCCGCAACAGCGCCCGCCCATGCCCGCCCGCGAGGCCAAGCACCAGCGCGGCCGCGGCGGTGGCGGTGGCTGGGGCGAAACCCCCGAAATGCCCTTCCGGTTCCTGCGAGGCCGCGACTTCCGCCGCCAGGTGGCTGAGCAACGGCCGCCCTGCCGGATCGTCCTGAAGCGCCAGGGCCAGGGCCAAATCTGTAAGATGCGGTACCGCAAAGAACAGGCCGCCGCGCCGCGGAAACCAGGCTTCGAGATGCGCCAGAGGCGTGGCGGCGGGCTGCCCCGCAAGGCGTTGCAGATGACGCACCAGGCAGGTGGTCGGGAAGTCCTCCTGGCACCAGAAATCCACTACCTCGCGCTGCCGCATGGTACCAGCCCCGCCCGTCGCGCTGGTCAACTGCGGCAGGAAGCCCGGACCGTCCGGATCGGCGAAGGACGCCAGGCACGCCACCGGCGGCGGCGCCATGCCGAGCATGACAAGCGCGCTATCGGTGGCGGTCGGCAGGCCGCCCGACTCGAAGGCGAAGGGACCTTCGGGCGTGGCCTCGCGCAGCGAGCGCTCCGCCAGCACGGCCGCCGCCTTGTTCTCGGGCGCGGCTTCGGCGCCCCGCAGGCCCCACAGCGCAAGCCCCATCGCCACCTGGTCGCCGGTCGGGCGCGTGCGGGCCGGGGCCGGCGGCACCTCGGTCATCGCCTGCTTGTCCCGGCGGAGCGAAAGGATGGTTTGGCGCAACTGCGCGGTCGCCAGCGCCCGGGCCTGCCCGATCCGCGCCAGCGCGGCGGCCTTCAGCCCGCGCTCGATCACCGGATCGATCTCGCAGCCTTGCACGAAAAAGCGGTTGCAATTCCCGGTACGCGCATAGCCGGAAACAAGGCCCGCATGAAGGTGCAGCGCCGTGTCATGCGCGAAACGTGCCTCGGCGCCGCCACCGGGACGGGCCGCGGTTCCAAGATGGCGCAGCCCGATGGCTGGCAGCAGATCGTAGTGCCGGGTGCAGGGAAACGCCGCCAGCAGGGCGCGTGCCAGTCCGGTGGAGTGCGGCACGCCGGCCACGGCCAGTTCGGGCATGACCAGCCAGGTCGGCGCCTGACCGCCGCGCTGCATGAGGCCGAGGCAGTCCGGCCGATCTGGCAGGTCCTCGATTGCCATGGTCGTCGTGAAAGCCACCTCGGCCGGCAGCGCTGGCGCCTCAGGCGGCAGGGCCTGCGTGGACAGGGGCGAGACGCCGCCATCCGCCCCGATCGCGTGCCGCCTTCCGGCTGAGAGCGCGACATAGGCCGCGTTGGTGGAGTCCAGCGCCGCGCCGGCCGCCGCGGTCAGATGGAACATCGCGCTGATCTGCGCCGGGCCGGCAAAACATCGCAGCGCCCCCAGGCGAAAGGCGACGCACCAGCCACCTTCAGCGGCCAAGCCTTGCAACAATTCCGGCAGGCGAGTGACGGGCAACGGCTCCGGCAGGCTGGATGTGTCCGTCATCCGGGGATGGGCGGTCCGCCGATGATCGGCGTTGCTCTGATGATGGGCGTTCCCCTGACGCTACGATGTCCAATACGGTTGCGATATGCGCCGTCGGTGTCAAGGATGGCGCCGGACCAGATCCATGCAGACCACGATGGAGGACCGCCCCGGATGAGCTACCCCACTTCACAAATCTCGATCAACGTCGCACCGGACCCGCAGGAGGTACCGCGGCTGCTGGAGGCGATCGAGGGTTTTGCCAGCGGCATCAGCCTCACGGCGCGCACCACGAACCGCCTGGCCGTGGTGGTCGAGGAATTGGTGGCGAACGTCGCCATGCACGCGCCCAGCGCCACGAGGGTCGGCATCACCGTCGCGTTGCGCGGGGATCGGCTCGAAGTGACGGTCGAGGATGACGGGCCAAGCTTCGACCCGACTTTGGGCGAGCTTCGCACCGTGGATGAGGATCTGGACTCCGCCGCGATCGGCGGGCTTGGCCTCAGCCTGGTCCGGCAGATGACCACATCGCTGACCTATGCGCGGACCGACGAGGTCAATCACGTTTACGCGATCTTGACGCTCTGAAGGCGCCGCCCCTGCTCGATCTTGCAGTGAATGAATAAAGCGTTACCGTCAATTCAACTGCTGGTACGGGGACATCGTTTGAAACTACCTTCTGTCAGGATCCGGTTAGGCATCGTCCGCTGAACGGATCCCCGGTTGCGCAGGCTGTCGCGATGTCGCGCCAACATGCCGCAGGCCGTGACTTATCGGCAGGGCGAGGAATCGGGCATGGAGGCCCAACATCACATGAGCATCAGCTTTGAAGATCTCCCGCAGAAGATCGCGGCCCGTGCCGCGACAAACCCGGAGTTTCGCGCGGAATTCATCGCAGACCCCAAGGGCGCCTTCGCGAAATATACCGACCTCGCCCTGCCGCCCTCGGTAGACATCAAGGTGCACGAGCAGAAGCCGGGCGAATTGCATTTCGTTCTGCCGCCGGTGCCTCAGGCGGGCAAGATGAGCGACGAGGATCTGGAACGCGTCGCCGGCGGCGTCGAGATTGGAATCTCGATCTCGATCGCGTCGGCGGCGCTCACTGTTACCGTCGTCTCCGCCGCGAACGACAAGGAAAAGTTCTGGTAAAGCGTTCCATCGCAACGCCGGGCGATGGATCGAGCCATGGGCCGATTCACGGCTGGATCGCTGAGGGTCGGGCCTTCACGCACAACATGCGTCCTTCCCGGACGCATGTTGTGCGCCTGATCTGGCCCGGCGCGCCCGCGGGCGACCGACATGGCTGAACCCGCTCAAGGCGATTCGCTGTTTCGACGCGCTGCGCTGGACCGCGTCCACTCGCCCGACCAGCTTGATCGCGTCCTCAAGATCACGGCGCTGAACGAGTGGATCGGCGTGCTTGCGGTCTTTTCCCTGATCGCCACGCTGCTCGCCTGGGGCCTGTTCGGCTCGGTCGTGACGACCGTGCCCGGCCAGGGCCTGATGGTGCAGGAGGCCGGCGCTGTCTCGCTGGCGACGGCGCCGAGCGGGGGCGTGCTGACGCGCCTGCTGACCACCGAGAATGCCCGAGTCGAGGCCGGCGAATTGCTCGCCGAGCTGTCCCGTCCGGACCTGGTTGAGCAGGCCAACGGCCTGCGCGCGCTCGTCGAAGCGCGGGCGGCCGACATCGAACGCGTGCGCGCCGATGCGGTACGCGCCGCCGCCCTGCGCGCCTCCTCCCTGGGGCGCCAGAAGGCCGCGCTCGATTCGAAGCTGGAAGCGGCGCAGGCATCCGCGAGCTTTCTGCGCGAGCGGGTGCAGGGCGAAAGCCGCCTCCAGGTGCAGGGCTTCACGACGCGCAACCAGTTGCAGCAGACGCGCAACCAGCTGAACCAGGCGCAGCTCGAGATCGCCGACACTCTGGCGCGGATCGCCGACCTCGATGCCCAGGCGGCGGCCAGCGAAGCTCAGGACCAGGAGCGCATCGTCCAGGCCGACCGCGCGGCGTTTGACGCGCGCCAGCGCCTGCGCGAACTGGAGACCCAATCGCTTTCGGCCACGCGCATCACCGCCCCGCTGAGTGGACGGGTTGTCCAGATCAACGTCCGCCCCGGTACGCAGATGGCGGCCGGAGCCGAAATCTTGGCGATCGAGGCCGGGCGGGGTGGGCTGCAATTGCTGCTGTTCCTGCCGCCGCGTGAGGCGCGAACCGTGATCCCCGGCATGGCGGTGCGCGTGGTCCCGACCACGGTGCAACGTGAGGAATACGGCAACATCCTCGGCGAGATCGAGGATGTCTCGGACTTCCCGCTCAGCGAACAGGGGCTGCGCGGGCTGCTGCAGAACGAGACTTTGGCCCGCAGCTTCATGCGCAACGGCGCGCCGCACCGCGCGCGGGTGCGGCTGCTGGCCGACCCCGCGAATCCCGGCCGGCTGCTCTGGACCTCGAAACGGGGAGCCGAGGTTTCGGTGGATGTGGGCATGCTGGCCGATGCGCTGGTCGAGGTTCGCCGGCAGGCGCCCATCACGCTCGTCATCCCTCTGCTGCGCCGCTACACCGGCCTCGAATGACGACCGCCACCGAAGTGCCCGCGAAGGCCACAACGCCGGGCCCCCAGCCTTCACCGAAGCGTTCGCCCAAGCCCGCGCCGAAGCCCGCGCCCTTGGCGGCCCCGCGGCGGCAGGTTCCCTCGGTCCTCCAGCTCGAAGCCACCGAATGCGGCGCCGCGTCGCTCGGCATGGTGCTCGCCTCCTATGGCCGATTCGTGCCACTGGAGGAACTGCGCGTGCTGTGCGGCGTGTCCCGCGACGGCTCAAAGGCCTCCACCCTATTGCGCGCCGCGCGCGGCTTCGGGCTCGAGGCCGCCGGCTTTCGGCTGGAGCCGGAGGATCTGCCGCAGCACGGCTTTCCCCAGATCGTGCACATGAACTTCAACCACTTCATGGTGCTGGAGGGCATCGACGCGCGCCGCGACCGGGTATTCCTGAACGATCCCGCGGGCGGTCCGCGCATGATGGACCTGAAGGAGTTCTCCGGCTCCTTCACCGGCGTGACACTGACCTTCAAGCGGGGACCGGACTTTGCGCCGGGCGGGCGCAAGCCGAGCCTGCGTGGCCGCTTCGCGCCGCTGCTGGGCAGCTCGCGCGGTGCCCTGCTGTTCGTCGGCCTGATCGCGCTGGCGCTGATCGTCCCCGGCATCGTCCTGCCCGCTTTCTCCCGCGTGTTCATCGACGAAGTGCTGATGGCGCATCGCGACACCTGGCTCATGCCGCTGCTGATCGGCCTGTTCCTCGCCGCGCTGTCGCGATGGGGGCTGAGTTGGGCACAGCAGGCCATGTTGGCGCGGCTCGAGATGCGGCTCGCCATCGCCTATTCGGCGCGCTTCGTGTGGCACCTGCTGCGCCTGCCCTCCAGTTTCTACGCGCAGCGTCATCCGGGTGACCTGGTCAGCCGCGTCACCGCCAATGACCGCGTGGCGACGGCGCTGTCCGGCCCGTTGGCGGCGGCAGCGGTGGGGTTCATCCAGATCGCCTTTTTCATGGCGGTGATGCTGACCTACGACCTGGTTCTGGCGTTGATCGTGGCGGCTTTCGCCTCGATCAACGTGGTGGTGCTGAAGGTGCTCGACGCCCCGCGGGAGCTGGCGGCGAAGCGCCAGGTGCGGGAGGCGAGCATGCTCGCGGCCGTCGCCGCCTCGGGCCTGCAACAGCTGGAGAGCCTCAAGGCTTCGGGGGCGGAGGACCAGTATTTCGCGCGTTACGCCGGCAGCCATGTCCGCACCCTGGCGGCCGTGCAGGAAGGCGGACGGCTCACCGTGACGCTGACCTGGGTGCCCGAAGCGCTGGCGGGGCTGACCGTGGCGGGTGTCACGGCCTATGGCGGCTTTTTGATCATGCAGGGCGCGCTGACGGTCGGCGGGCTGGTCGCCTTCCTGCAACTCACCGGCAGCCTGCTGGAGCCGATCCGCCATATCGTCACCTTCGGCGCCTCGGTGCAGGTGGTGAAGGCCGATCTGGCGCGCATCTACGACGTGCAGGACCAGCCACTGCTGCCCGGACTGGTCGCCGACGACGCGCCCGGGGACGCCGAGCCGGACGCCCTGGCCCCCGCAGCCGGACTTGCCCACGAACGACTCCGCCTGACGGGGCGGGTCGAGGCCAGCGCTGTCAGTTTCGGCTACAACCTCAGTGAGAAGCCGCTGATCCAGGATCTGAGCTTCAGCATCGCGCCGGGCCAATGGCTGGCCCTGGTGGGCGGATCGGGCAGCGGCAAATCGACCGTGGCGAAGCTGGTGGCCGGGCTTTACGAGCCCTGGGAGGGTGAAATCCGGTTCGATGGCATCCCTCGGCCGGAGGTGCCGCGGCGGCGCATCTTCGCCTCGGTCGCGACGGTCGACCAGGAGATTTTCCTGTTCGAAGGGACGCTGCGCGAGAACCTGACCATGTGGGACCCCACAGTGCCAACGCCCCTGCTGACCCGGGCGCTGG
This sequence comes from Acetobacterales bacterium, assembly GCA_038250135.1. GTDB lineage: Bacteria > Pseudomonadota > Alphaproteobacteria > Acetobacterales > Acetobacteraceae > Falsiroseomonas. Next base: position 9,057 of record JBBSCP010000092.1, read on the forward strand.
CGGATGTCGGGCTGCTCGACGTGGTGGCGACGCGCCCAGGGCGGCTGGATTGCGCGGTGTCGGAAGGCGGCACCAACTTCTCCGGAGGGCAACGCCAGCGCCTGGAGATCGCGCGCGCCTTGGTGGGGGAGCCGAGCCTGCTGGTCCTCGATGAGGCAACCGCCGCGCTGGATCCGATCGCGGAACTCCTGGTGATGAAGGCGCTGCGCCGGCGCGGCTGCGCCTGCCTGGTCGTGGCGCACCGGCTTTCCACCGTGCGCGACTGTGACGAGATCATCGTACTGGCAGGCGGCAAGGCGGTGGAGCGCGGGACCCATGCCGGGCTGCTCGCCACCGACGGGCCCTATGCCCGCTTGGTGCGCGGGCACTGATCATGGCCGACGATACCTACACGGCGACCGAGGCGCAGATGGGGTGGGCGCCCGCCATCGCCGCCTACAACGCCCCCCTGCACCTGACCGATCCGCGCGACGCCTATCGCATCGAGGCCGGCACCGCCACGCTGTTTCTGCAATCGATGCGCGACGGTCAGCCGGACGGCGCGGCCGTGCCGCTGTTCGACCTGGCGCCGGGGCATGTCGGCTTCGGCATGCCCGAAATGGCCGACCCGACGGAGCCCGGCCTGATCCACGCCGTGCGCCTCGCCGCGCCGCCAGATGCGCAGGTCTCGCGCGGCCCTGGAATTTGGGGGCTGCCGGCCACCGAGCGGTCGGAGGCGCTGGCTGGCTGGGTGCGGGGCTGGTGGGATGGGCTGGCAACCTTCACCGGGATCGCCGGCACCGACCTGCTCACCGCCCAGGCCGAGCCCGTTGTGCTCGCCGGCGGCCGGCGCGCCATGGGGCGGGAGGGGCGGCTGGTCTGGGTTCAGCTCGTCGCCGGAACCGCGGAAATTCAGGGTCTGCCCGGCCCGCCACTGACGCTGGAGCCGAACGACACACCGATGGCCCTGGCTGGGGCCGTACAGCTGGTGACCGGCCCGCGCGGGGCGACGCTTGCCGTACTCGATACGACGGCGCTGCTGGAAGGCCCGCGTGCGACGGCCGAGGCGGCGCTGATCGCTTTCGGCCAGTTGGCCATGCGCCTGACGCTCGACCAGCAGCAGCAACGCGAGGCGGGCATCGCGGCGCGGGAGACGGAGCGCGCGGCCAGCGCCACGCGGCGCTTCGTGGGCGCGTTGCAGGGCCTTGGCGCCATGCTGCGCGGCCGACCGCCGGAGGAGCCGCCAGAGCGGGGCGACGCCGTGCTCGGCGCCTTCCAGCGCGTCGCGGACGCCATCGGCATCGATCGCAGGATCGTCGCCCCGCCGCCGGTCGCCACCGGGCGCGGCGCGAATGAGGACCCGATGCAGCGCCTCGCGCGCTCCAACGGCCTGCGCTGTCGGCGCGTCCAGCTCGACGGCGGCTGGCAGGAGGGCGGAGGGCCAGCCATGGTTGGCTTCCGCGGCGAGGACGACATCATCCCGGTCGCGCTGCTGCCAACGCGCCGGGGCTACGTCGCGGTCTCGCCCCTGACCGGCGTGCAGGAGGTGGTGGACGCGAAGCTGGCCGCCGAGATCGCCCAGGCCTCCGCCTACCTGCTCTACCGTCCTCTGGCGCGGGAAGCGCCGGATGCCGCGAGCCTGTTCCGCTTCGCCCTGTTCGGCCGCCGGCGCGACTTGGCGGCCGTGCTGATCGCCGGGCTGCTGGTGGGCGTGCTGGCCATGGCGCCGCCTCTCCTCACCGGCACGATGCTCAGCACCGTCATCCCGATGGCGGATCTGCCCAGCCTCATGATCCTTTCTCTGGCGCTGTTCGTCGTGGCACTCAGCCAGTTCGCGCTGCAACTGGTGCAGGGGCGGGCGATGCTGCGGCTCCAGGTGTTGATGGATCATGACGTCCAGGCCGCGATCTGGGACCGGCTGCTGGCGCTGCCTTCCACCTTTTTCCGCAACACCACGGTGGGCGATCTGTCTGACCGAGCGAACGCGATCTCCGAGATGCGTTCGGTGGCGGCGACGGCCTCGGCCGAGGGTGCCCTCGGCGCTGCCACCACGGTGTTCAGCCTGTTGATGATGTTTTGGTATTCTTGGAAGCTGTCGCTGGTTGCGCTGGGCATGCTGGTCGTCCTGATCGTGGTGACCGGAGCGCTGACCGCGGCGCAGGCGCGCCGGCACCGTAACCTGCTGCGCCTGGCCGGGCGCCTCGAGGGGATGCTGCACCAACTCGTCTCCGGCATCTCGAAGCTGCGCACCTCTGGCGCCGAGAAGGCGGCCTTCTGGCGCTGGGCCCAGGCGTTTCGCGCCCAGCGCACCGAGGCCTTCGCTCTGCGGCGGCTGAAGGGTGCGCAGATCGCCTTCAACGCAGGCTTCGCCGGCCTGTGTACCGGCGCGGTGCTGGCCTATGTCGGCCTGTACATCCTGCCGCCAACACGTGAGGCCGGCACGCTGGAGGCGTTCGATGTCGCATCGTTCATTGCCTTCAACGCGGCGATGGGGCAGCTGTTTTCGGCCTCACTGCGTCTGGCGGCCGTTGCCGGGCAGCTTGCCGCCGTGCGACCGCTGTTCGAACGGCTGCGTCCCTTGCTGGTCGCGATCCCCGAAGTGCGGGAGGGCGGGCAGGATATCGGCGCGATGACCGGTGCGCTCGAACTGCGCAACGTCAGCTTCCACTACGAGGAGGGCAGCGCGCCGGTGGTGGACAACATCTCCCTCACCTTTCAGCCAGGCGAGTTCGCAGCCATCGTGGGCGCGTCCGGTTCCGGCAAGAGCAGCCTGCTGCGGCTGCTGCTCGGCTTCGAGAAGCCGAGTTCCGGCGCCGTGCTGGTCGATGGCCATGACCTGGCGACGCTCGACCTCGTCTCGGTGCGGCGCCAGATAGGGACCGTCATGCAGGATGCGAAGCTCGGCGCAGGCACGATCCTGGACAACATCGCCGCCGCCCATCGCCTGACGACGGCCGAGGCGCTGGCGGCCGCGAGGCAGAGCGGGCTGCACGAAGATCTGCGGCTCTTGCCGATGGGGCTCTACACCGTGCTGCCGGAGGGCGGCGGCACGCTCTCCGGTGGCCAGCGCCAGCGCCTGATGATTGCGCGCGCCTTCGCGCAACGTCCGCGCGTGCTGATCTTCGACGAGGCGACAAGCGCGCTCGACAACCGCACACAGGAGATCACGATCCGTACGCTGGAAAGCTTGCAGATCACGCGGATCGTGGTGGCGCATCGGCTCTCCACCATCCGCAACGCCACGGTGATCCACGTCATTCATCGCGGCCGCGTGGCCGAGAGCGGCTCCTTCGACGAGCTGATGGCCAAGGGCGGCCTTTTTACCGAGCTCGCGCAGCGCCAGTTGGTGTGACGGGCGCAGCGCCAGGGCGAGACGGTGCGGCAGATGAAGGCGGAGGGCGTGAATCCGACTGACATTGCGCGCCGCCTCGGGATTGGGCGGGCGAGTGTCTATCGCATTCTCGGGGGTGAAGCGGCCTAACCAGCGGAGCGGCGCTGAGCCGGCGGATCGGCACGACGAAGCATGCCGCCGCAGATGACGGTCCCTTGGACCCCCGGCACCCCCTCCCCCCCCACCCCCGGTAACGCCCGCGCGCTTGCTTGTCTGCCCCTGCGCACGTAGACCATAAGCTTTTGAGGCAAACAGGCGCGGACGCCCGAAAAATCCCCGGCGCCCGCGCCTCCCCGTGGAACCATCACTCGGCAACGATGGCGACTGCGCCGCGCCAGATTGTAGCGACCCTCGCGAATTTCGCCCGATTACCTTAACCCAAGAAACAAGATGAAGTTAGGCACATGGAAGAAAGAACGCCCGATCCAATCCAATATGTATCCTGGGATTACCGCCCCGCAATAATATTGGAGCCGGGTGTTGCATTTGCCATATTGGTAAAGGGTGGCCCATGGACGCAGGTTGATTATCTCGATGTCTGTCACACCGGCGGCGTAATCACCAAAGAAGAATTTCGCAGTTGGGGGCCGTTTCCGCCGCTTCCCAGACCGCCCTATCGCGAGATGTGGACGTGGGATGCGCCAAGGTAGCGGGCCGCCGCTTGCCAGCATCCGCTAGCCGTTTGGTTGCACCATGGTTGCAGGCAATAAAAAACCGCTAGCCCCGACTACTCGGAAACCGGCGGTTGAACTGGTGGAGCCAAGGGGAGTCGAACCCCTGACCTCTTGAATGCCATTCAAGCGCTCTACCAACTGAGCTATGGCCCCGCACAGTGGGAGGCCGGGCGTATAACCGGCGCCGCGGGGGCGCGCAAGGGCGCCTGCCCCCTCTTCCTGCGCGGCGTGCGCGCGAATAGGTTACGCGCGCAACACCGCACGGGAACGGAGCCCCAGCCGCCATGCGAAAAATCTACCCGGACGCTACCGCCGCCCTCGCCGGCGTGCTCAAGGATGGCATGACCATCATGTCCGGCGGCTTCGGCATTTCGGGCATCCCCTCGGTGCTGATCGAGGCGATTCGCACGAGCGGCGTGAAGGGCCTCACCGTCATCTCGAACAATGCCGGCATCGATGATGCGGGGCTCGGCCTGCTGCTGCACACGCGCCAGATCGCGAAAATGATCAGCAGCTATGTCGGCGAGAATGCGACCTTCGCGAAGCAGTACCTGGCCGGGGAGCTTGAGATCGAGTTCAATCCGCAGGGCACGCTGGCCGAGCGCATTCGCGCGGGCGGCGCGGGCATCCCCGCCTTCTTCACCAAGACCGGCTACGGCACGGATGTGGCGAAGGGCAAGGAAACCCGCGAGTTCGACGGCGAGCAGTACGTGATGGAGCGCAGCCTGGTCGCCGACCTCGCCATCGTGCACGCCTATAAGGGCGACCACGAGGGCAACCTTATCTATCGGAAGACCGCGCGGAACTTCAACCCGATCATGGCGAGTGCGGCGCGGATGACGGTGGCGCAGGTTGAACACCTCGTGCGGCCCGGCGAGATCGATGCCGACCACATCCACACCCCCGGCATCTTCGTGAAGCGCATGATCGCCCTGCCCGCGGATTTCGAGAAGCGGATCGAGCAGCGGACCGTCCGCAAGCACCCCGCCGCCGCCGCGGCCGGCGCCGAATCCCAGGCTTAAACGTTTAGAGCGCACAATCGGTTCAAGCGAACCGATGGTGCGCTAAGGAGAACCGCACCATGCCCTGGACCCGCGACCAGATGGCCG
>JBBSCP010000093.1:0-14194 GCA_038250135.1 Acetobacterales bacterium
CCACGCTGTTGGCCGCGGCGTCGAGCGCTGCTGCTATCGCATACGCCTGTTCCTCGCTCAGCGGACCGCGCGAGAGCCGCAGCCGAAGCGCGAGTTTGAGGTTCTCCATGGCGCGCACGTCTGGTGGGGCAGGCTCGCCGCCATGCAGCCGCCCGGCTTCAGCCATGCGGGCCAGCAACACTACTACTGCCGGGCGGTTTGCCTCGAGGAAGGTGCGCCCCTCATCGGTGATTTCGTACAGCTTCTTCACACCGCCCTCGTCGAGGCGCGCGGTGACGTAGCCCAGTTCCTCCAGCAAGGTCAGGGTCGGGTAGATGACGCCGGGGCTGGGGCTGTAGCTGCCGCCGACGCGTTCCTCGATGCCCTTGATGAGGTCGTAGCCATGGCGCGGCTTCTCGGCGATGAGTTGGAGGATAACCAGTCGCAGATCGCCCTGCGCAAAGAAACGCCCGAGTCCGCCGCGGCCATGCCGGCCGTGGTTGAAGCCCTGCGGGCTGAAGCCATGGTCGCCCCGGGCGTGGCGACAGCCATGCTGGTGGCCTGATGCGGCATGGCGGTGGTGGGGATGTCGATGATGCATTGAAAGTCCTTGTGGCGCCCTATGCGCTGCATCTTAGATATATCTAAACATAGTCCGTTCAAGACCCCCCACGCTGCTGTCCATACGCTCGCCAGGCGATGGATGCGCCCACTGCCGGCACCACCGCCAAAACGCCGAAGGCCCCGACATAGGAGCCCACCAGGCTCACTGTCAGCGCGAAGATCGATGGCCCGATCACCACGCCGGTGAAGGTGACGGCGAGGATCGCTCCCGTCGCCGCTCCTGCCGCACCGGGGGGCGCAAGCCGTGCGCCTTCGGCCATGGACAGCCCCGTCCAACCCGCCGTGCAAGCGCCAAAGGCGCAAAGCAGCGCCAGCACCAGCGCCCACGGCCAGCCCAGTGCGAAAGGCATCGCCACGGCTCCAAGCGTGGTGCCGAGGCCGATCACCGCCAGCACCGGCAGCCCCGCACCCAGCCGGTCTGCCACCGCAGCCCAGACCAGCCGCCCGACCGCGCCCGCAATCAGCGAGGCCGCTGCGGCGCCACCAGCGGCCACCGGCGTCCAGCCGAACTCCTCGACCAGCATCGTCACCGCATAGGCGCCGAGCGAGAGTTGCATGGCCGAAAAGCAGGCGCCCATGCCGGCCAGCGACAGCAATCCGGGTTGGCTTCGCAGCAGTGCCAGGCCGCGCGGCCCCTCGCGCCCAGGCGCGCCCTGGCCCTCGACCGGCACATCCCAGGCCGGGCGGAAGGCGCCCAGCGCAAGCGCCGCCAACCCTGCCAGAACGGCGACCACGCTCAGCGCGCCGCGCCAGCCGATCAGCAACGACAGCACCGGCAGCAGCAACCCCGCCGCGGCGCCGCCAAGCGGCACGCCGGACTGCTTGATGGAGAACACCATGTTGCGGCGGTTGGCTGGCGCAAGCCGGCTCAACACCTGCGTCGCGGCCGGGTTAGTCAGCCCGTAGCCGACGCCGAGCAGCGCCGAGCCCGCCGCCGCGCCGACCAGCCCACCCCAGGCGATGGCCGTCACGCCTAGCGCCGCCGCGGCCAAAGCCGCCTGGGTGCTGCGCGCGGCACCAAAGCGCGCCAGTACGAGCCCGGCGCGGAGCGAGGTCGTGGCGGCCGCCGTGTAGATCAGCGCCACCTGGTAGCCCACGAGATGCGGGGCCACGCCGAGGTCGCGCGCCACCTGGGGCGCGAGCATCGGCAGCGCGAAGACCGCGAGCGTCGCCAGCGCCTGTGCCAGCGTGGTGGCGACCAGCGCGGCGGCCAGGCCATGCAGCGCGCTCAGGGCCGACGGTACCGGATCGGGGGGAGGGGCATCACCCCATCTTCTGCCACGAGGCGCCCGCTGCCGGCCATGGCCCACGCGCCCCGCTGGTCTTGCGCAACGCTGGCGTCTGGGGCGTGGTGCGCGGGAACAAGCCTGGAGGATTCAACGCCATGCCCGATACTCCCCTTGCTGGCCCGCGCTTTCCCGTGGGCCTGGCCGATGCCCCTGGCCGCAACCGCAGGCTGCGCGAATTGCTCGCGGGTCCCGAGTTGTTCCTCGCCCCCGGCGCCTTCGATGGCGTCAGCGCCCGGCTGATCGAGGCGGCGGGTTTCGATGCAATGTACATCACGGGCTCGGGCGTCTCGATGAGTGCGCTCGGCGCGCCCGATGTCGGTGCGCTATCGTTCGGCGAGATCCTCGATCGCGTCAGGCGGATCTGCGACGTGGTCTCGATTCCCGTGATCGCCGATGGCGATACCGGCTATGGCGGGCCGCTCAACGTGATCCGCACGGTGCGCGAGTTCGAGCGTGCGGGTGTCTCCGCCATCCAGATCGAGGACCAGGAATGGCCGAAGAAGTGCGGCCATGAGCCCGGCCGCCGAATCGTGCCGGTCCAGGAGATGTGCCAGCGCATCCGCGCCGCCGTCGAGGCGCGGCGCGACCCGGATTTCGTGGTGATCGCGCGCACCGATTCCCGCGCCGGCGAGGGCCTGTCCGCCGCGATCGCCCGCGCCGCAGCTTATCGCGAGGAAGGTGCCGACGTGCTCTTCGTCGAGAGCCCGCAGAGCGAGGCGGAGCTCGAGGAAGTCGGTCGCGCCTTTCCCGGCGTGGCGCTGCTGGCCAATATGGTGGAAGGCGGGCGCACGCCGATCCTGCCCGCGGCGAAGCTCCAGGCGCTCGGCTACCGTTTGGCGATCTACCCGAACGCGCTGACACGGCTTTTCGCGAAGGCGGGACTGGAACTGCTCGCCTCGCTGAAGGAGACCGGCTCGACCAACGCCATGGCGCCGCGGATGCTCAGCCACGGTGAGCTTTGGGAATTGTTCGACAACGCCAATTGGCGCGCGCTGGAGAACCGCTACAGCGGCGTCACGACCGGGGCCTCGCCCGTCTAGGTTCCGGTAGCTGGAAGCATGGCGGCCTCGCCCTCAACGAGGCCGCCTGGAGGGCAGGATGTGGTCACGGTTCGGTCCTAGCGCCGCGTGCTCTAGAAGTATTTGATTCTAGAGCAAGAATTACCATCGGATGATTCCATCCGATCGCAAATTGCTCTAGACCGCGCGGGTGAACGTTCTCCTCCCATCCGCGCAGCTTGCCGTCATCATCCCTGTGTTCCGCGAGGCCGCGAATGTCGCGCCGCTGGTCGCGCGGCTCGACATCGCCCTCGCGGGCATCGAGTGGGAGGCGGTGTTCGTCGATGACGACAGCCCGGACGGCACCACCGCCGCCGCGCGCGCCATCGCCGCCACCGATCCGCGCATCCGCTGCATCCGCCGCATCGGCCGGCGCGGCCTGGCTTCGGCCTGCGTCGAGGGGTTCCTGAGCGTCTCGGCGCCTTTCATCGCAGTCATGGATGGCGACCTCCAGCACGACGAGGCCATCCTCCCGGCCATGCTCGCCGCGGTGCAGGGCGGCGCCGAGATCGCCGTCGGCAGCCGCCATGTGGCGGGCGGTGTGTCGGCTGGCGGCTTCTCGGCGGCGCGCGGTGCGCTGAGCGGCGCGGGCACGCGACTGGCGCAGGCACTATTGCCGACCCGCGTCGCCGATCCGATGAGCGGCTTCTTCCTGCTGCGGCGGGAACTGGTCGAGGAGGTCGCGCCCAGGCTGACCGCGCGCGGTTTCAAGATACTGCTCGACATCCTGCTTACTGCAGGGCGCGAGCTGCGCGTGGCGGAGATCCCCTACAGCTTCCGCAGCCGACAGGCGGGCGAGAGCAAGCTCGACGCCACGGTGCTGTTGGAATTCGCCGGGCTGCTGCTCGACAAGGCGACTGGCGGGCTGGTGCCGCTGCGCTTCGTGGCCTTCGCCGCTGTCGGTGCCTTTGGCGTGCTGGTGCACATGGCGGTGCTGGCAGTGCTGGTGCAGGGACTGGGTGCCGGCTTCGGGCCGGCGCAATGGGGCGCCACGCTGGTGGCGATGACCGCCAATTTCTGGCTCAACAACCGCATCACCTACCGCGACGCCCGGCTCGCGGGCGCGCGGCTCTGGCGTGGACTGGCGCTGTTCTACGCGGTCTGCGGCGTGGGGGCGGCGGCGAATGTCGGCATCGCCGGGCTGCTGGTCCGCGATGGCATCCTGGCCTGGGGGCTGGCGGGCGCGGCCGGGGCGCTGATCACCGTGGTGTGGAACTACGCCGTCTCCTCCACGCTGGTCTGGCGGGCGCGGTGATCTGGTTCGTCGCGCTGGCCGTGCTCACGGCGCTGCGCCTGGTCTTCGCCTGTTTCGTGCCGCTCTCCCCGGACGAGGCCTATTATTGGGTGTGGTCGCGCACGCTCCAGGCCGGCTACCTCGACCACCCGCCCATGGTCGCGCTGTTCATCCGCGCCGGCACGGAGCTGGCCGGGGAGGGGTCCTTCGGCATCCGCCTGATGGGGCCACTGACCATCGCGCTGGCGAGCGTGCTCCTGGCGCGCGCGGCGGATGATCTGTTCCCCGATCGAAAGCCCGGGGCGTGGGCGGCAGCGCTGTTCAACGCCACGCTGCTCGCCGCGGTGGGCGGGCTGCTGGCGACGCCGGACCTGCCGCTTCTGGTGTTCTGGATTGCGGCGCTGTGGGCGCTGGCGCGGCTGCAAGCAACGCAGGATGGGCGCTGGTGGCTGGTCTTCGGCATGCTGGCGGGGCTCGCACTCGCCTCGAAATACACGGCTGTGCTCCTGGGTGCGGGGGTGGTGGCCTGGCTCCTCGGCAGCCGCGCCGCCTGGCGCTGGTGGCGCGACTGGCGAGTCTATGCCGGGGGCGTGCTGGCAATGGCGGTCTTCGCGCCCGTCATCCTGTGGAACGCCCGGCACGCATGGGCGAGCTTCGCCAAGCAGGGCGGCCGCGCCGGGGCGGATGAGGCCGGCTTCACACTGCGCTTCCTCGGCGAGTTGATCGGCAGGCAGATCGGCCTGGCCACGCCGCTGATCTTCGGCATGGCGGCCTGGGGCATCGGCATGGCCTTGCTCGCCTGGAATCGGCGGGGCGATGCCGGCGCGGCGCTGCTCCTCGCGATGGTATTGCCGGGCGCGGCGCTGTTCCTGTGGCAGGCGACGGGCAGCCGGGTACAGGCGAATTGGCCCTCGCCGCTCTGGCCCGCCGCCTGCATCGCCGCGGCGGCCTTCGCGCCACGCTGGCGGGGGGCGGCGGTTTGGCTCGGCCTCGGGCTCGGTGGGCTGATCTACATTCAGGCCGCCTTCGCGCCCCTGCCGCTCGGCCGCGCGCAGGACCCCACGCTGGCGCGCCTGGGCGGTTGGGATGACTTCGTGGCGGCGGTGGAGGCGCAACGCCAGCGCCAGGGAGCAAGCTTCGTCGCGGCCGAGGAATACGGCCTCGCCGCGCAGCTCGCGCTGCGCCTGCCGCCAGGCGTGCCAGTGATCGCCCTGCACAGCCGTTGGGCGCTGTTCGATTTGCCGCACCCCGAGCCGGGCGCCACCGGCCTGCTGGTGCAGAGCGCGAGGCGCGATTCGGTACCCGACTGGCCGGGCGCGCAGCCGCTCGACCGGCTCATCGACCGCGCCCGCCAGGGCATCCTGGCCGAGCGCTACCGAGCCTTTCGCGTCGAGACGATGCACGATCTGCCCGCCGCCGCCATCCTCCCCCGCCCTTTTGTCGTAACCACGACGCCTTGACGTGCGAAGTCTCCAACCGATGCTCTATGCTGAGCACAACAGGCACAGGAGTTGGGCGATGTGGATCAAGCGCAGGCGTGGCTGGGAAATCCCTGAGAGCCGGGTGACGCCCGAACCCTTGGTGCTCAATCGCCGCGCCCTGATGGCCGCCGCCGGCGCGGGGACGATGCTGGCACCCACCGTCGCGAGCGCCCAATTCTTCCGTCGCACCGAGGCCGACCCCTGGGCGCGCCTGCCGGCCGATGCGCCCGACCTGCCGGCAGCGATGCGCAACCCCCGCTTCGTGCCTGGCCGAGCCGTTTCGCCCGAGCGCGACGCCGCGACCTTCAACAATTTCTACGAGTTCGGCAGCAGCAAGGACATCTGGCCGACGGCGCTGCGCATGCCCACGCGCCCCTGGACCATCAAGATCGACGGCATGGTCGAAAGCCCGGGTGAATTCGGCGTCGATGACCTGATCCGCCGCATCGGGCTGGAGGAACGCGTCTATCGCCTGCGTTGCGTCGAGGCCTGGGCAATGACCGTACCCTGGACCGGTTTTGAGCTGTCGAAACTGCTGGGCATCGTGAAGCCGCTTGGCTCGGCGAAGTACCTCCGCTTCGAAACCGCGCAGTTGCCCGCCGTGATGACCGGGTTGCGGCAATCCTGGTACCCCTGGCCGCATATCGAAGGGTGCACCATCGAGGAGGCGGCGAACGAGCTCGCCTTCATGCCGGTCGGCCTGTTCGGCAAGCCGCTGCCGCCGCAGAATGGCGGGCCGTTCCGGGTGATACTGCCGTGGAAATACGGCTTCAAATCGGGCAAGTCGCTGGCGCGCATCACGCTGACGGACCAGCGCCCGAAATCCTTCTGGGAGACGCTGCAGGCCAGCGAATACGGCTTCTGGGCCAATGTGAACCCGGCCGTGTCGCATCCGCGCTGGAGCCAGGCGACGGAGCGGCTGATCGGCAGCAATGAGCGTGTGCCGACCCAGCTCTTCAACGGCTATGGCGAGTTCGTTGCCGGGCTGTACAGCAACCTTCAAAGCGAGCGACTTTGGGCCTGAGGAGCACCGCAAGACTGCTGGCGCAGCGCCTTCACCCGAGCAGCGCGCGCGCCTCGGCGATGACGCGCAGCGTCTCGGGCGTGAGCGCGTAGGCCGAAAGGTCGCCTGTGTCGGCCCAGATCGCTGCCGTCACGTCGCCGCCGGCCCGTGGTTCGCCCGCCGTCCAGCGCGCCGCATAGTCGATGATCGTGTAGTGGAAGCGCGGGCCGCGATCCGGCTCGCCCGGTGTGATGGCGTCGATCACCGCGAGCAGATGCAACGCGCCAACCTCGACCCCGGTCTCCTCGAGCAATTCGCGTCGCGCGCAGGCCTCGGCACCCTCGCCGAGGCGCTGGCCACCACCGGGCAGGGACCAGTGCCCGGCGCGCGGGGCGCGGCCGCGGCGGATGAGCAGCACCGCCTCGCCGTGCAGCGCGACCACGCCGATGCCGACCCAGGGGCGCGTGGGGTAGTCACGTGGGCCGAGCACCTCGGTCATGTTGCGCCCCTCACTGCGGGGCGGGCGGCTCGACCGGTGCCTCGCTCACCTGTTTGGCCAGGTCGGCGAGTCGCGGCAGGAAGGCCTTTTCCTTCCACTGCCCGACCTGGTAGGCCCAGCCGCGGAAACGCGCATTCAACCGCGCCGCTTCTTCATCGCCTCCCGCCGCCATCAGCAGCCAGAGCGTCTCACCCTCCTTGTGCGCGACCACGGAGAGGGAGAGGTTGTCCGTCAGCTCGAAGCGGCCTTCGCCGATCCGCGTGCCGGGGATCTCGGCGGCGCACTTCACGTCGAGGAAGGTGAGGAATTCGAAGGCGCGCGCAACCTCGTCGAGGCTGATCTCGTCAAGCTCCGGCGTTTCGGCAGGCTCGATGACGCGCAACGGCGCATCGCCATCCGGGCCGCGTTGCAGAAGCAGGGGGGCCTCACCGTCGCGCGCCACGCGCAGGCTGCGCACGCGCTCGCGCGCCATGTTGGTCAGGTCGCGATCGATCCAGAGGTTCGGGTCGCCATCGAGCGGCAGGCGGCCCTCGGCGAGCCAGGTCTGCGCTTCGGTGGGGCGGCGCACATAGATGCTCTCGGGCACATTGCCCTGCATGCGCATGCGCCGCCGGCCGAGCACGAGTTCCACGATCGGCGCACCCTGCGCATCCAGCACGCGCAGCAGCGAGGCGGTGGAGCCCGGCTTCGTCGGGTCATCGACGCCGAGGCGCTCCAGCATCTCGGGGTTCGCGGTGCGCGGCTCCGTGAAGCGAAGTTCCGTGAGCCCGACCAGCAACTCGCGCACGCGCTCGGGCCGCACCGGGTAGTTGGACCGCGCTGGCAGCACCCAGCGATCCGGCCCCTCGCGCTTGATCAGCAGCGTGCCGTCATGCCGCAGCACCTCGATCGCACCCGCCGTGGCCAGACGTGCGGCGAGGTTCGGGAAGGCCAGCGGCACGGCGAAAGATTGCGGCGGCTCCGTGCGGTCCGGTGTCAGCAGGATCGCCGCCGCGATGCTGCCGCCCGCCGCGGTGCCGAGCAGTAGAAGGTTGCGCCGCGTCATCGACGCGCCTCCCTGAAAGGCATCATGCGCGCGCCTGGGCACGGCGCCGTGAGCGCAGCACGCCGAGCACGATCGCGAAGATCGTGAGCAGCGCGGGCACCAGGGCGACGTTGACAACTCGGAGAAAGGTCTCCAGCCCCTCGATGTCGCGGCGGAGTTCGAGCTGAACCTGGCGCAACTCGCCGCGCGTGCGGCGAATTTCCTCGCGCGCGCGGTCGATCTCGGCGCGTTGCTCGGTCGTGATGATGGTCTGCGCCGCCGCGCCACCTTGCGGGCCAGGCCCCTGGCGAAGCTCGCGCAGCCGCCGTTCGGTGGCTTCCAGCCGTTCGGTCAACCCGCGCTCGGTCTGGCGGAACTGCGCCTCGGCATCGCGGCGGATGTTGTCCACCAGCTCGAAGGGCCGCAGCGATTCACCGCGCGAGCGCAGCGACACCAGCGCCTCGCCGCCTGCCATGCTGTCGGCAAGGTTGATCAGGAAGCTTCCATTGTCGCTGAGGGGCGTCGTCACCTGCTGGCCAAAGAAATCCTGCACGCGGACCCAGAAGCGGTCCTCCAGGATGTCGGCGTCATTGCCGACGATGAGGTTCGCCGGGCCTTCCGTGCGCGCGCGATGCGCCGGGAAATCGGCCGGGCGCTCGGCCGCTTCGGGCGGGGCGGTGAAGGCGGAGTTCAGCACGCCGCGCACGCGCGCGATGATCACACGGCTTTGCCCATCGGGGCGGAAATCGGCGAGCAGGCGCGTCGGATTCGGCTCCTGCCGCACGGCGGCGGCATCGACCAGCATGGAGCGCTCGCTGCTGCTGACGAGCGGGACAAACTCAATCGTTGCCCCCTCGCGCCGACGCACCTCGCCGGCCGAGGCCACCGTCACCTGCGCGAGTTCGGCGGTGGCGATCTCGCTGCGCGCAAGCCCGGCGGCGGGCACGTTGAACCAGGCGAGGTAGTCCACCGCCTGCACGCGATCCCGCGGATCGGCGCGCACGCGCCAGGCGCCGCGCTGGTCGAGCACCACCTTGTCTGAAGGTGCCTCGACGCCCCAGGCGTTGAGCAGCTTGTCGAGGTTGGAGCCGGTCGCCGCCGGCGGCCGCCCGGTGGGCCCAGGGCGCGAAGCCTGGCTTTCGCTGTGCGGATCGGTGAGCGCGATCAACCGCCCGCCGCGCATCACGAACTGGTCGATGGCGTAGAGCGCGCTCTCCGGCAGGTTCTGCGCATGCGCGACCAGCAGCACCTGCACATCGGGCTCGATCACCGCCACGTCGGGCGTCACGTCGCGCACCGTGTAGAATTGCCGCAGCTGGTTGAGGATGACGAAGGGCTGGCCCACGCCCGGCTGGCGCATCATCATCGCGCGCGGATCGCCGTTCACCGGCAGCGAGGAGATCACGCCGAGTACGGGACGGCGCGGGTTGCTGAGTTCCCACACCAGCCGCGTCAGGTCGTATTCGAGGAAGCGCTCGCGATCCGGCTGAAAGAAGGGAATGGTTCGCTCATCGTCCAGCAGGTTCACGCCGGCCAGGCCGAAATACACCTGCTCGCCCGATTGATCGACCGGCACGCCCTGGATGCCGAGCGCCATGGCGCGGTCCTCGGTTTCGCTGAAGGGCTCGGGATCGAAGATCTCAAGCCGCACCTTGCCGCGGCTCACCGAAGCATACTCGCGCAGCATGGCGATGACGCGCTCGGCATAGGCGCCATAGACCGGGATCGAGGCGCCAAGCCGGCGTGAATAATAGACGCGCAGCGTGATCGGATCGGCGAGGCCCTGCAGGATCTGCTTCGTGCCGTCCGAGAGCGTGTAGAGCCGGTTTTGCGTCAGATCGAGGCTCGTGCGCGGCAGCAACCGGTCCGCCAGCATGTTCAGGCCGATGGCGAGCAGTGCGGCCAGCAGCAGCGCGATGGCGGCGGAAAGGCCGCGCTTGCCGCGCGGCGTGGGCAATGTCGTGCTCAAGCTCAATCCGCCTTCCGTTGATCGACGGCGACCGTGTTGGCGAACAGGAAGAAGCCGATGAAGGAGGCGAAGAACACGATGTCCCGCGCCGAGATCACGCCGCGCGAAAAGCCCGCGAGACGATCGGTGATGCTCACCGCGCGCGCCACCTCCGCCATCTGGGGCACCCGTTGCGAGAGGAACTCGCTCACCACCGGGCTGCCTGCCGCGGTGAGGAAGAAGCAGGCCGCGACGGCGAGCACGAAGGCGATCACCTGGTTCTTCGTCATCGCCGAGATCGCCGCACCCACCGCGAGGAAGGCGCCCGCCACCATGACGCAGCCGAGATAGCCCGAGAGGATCACCCCATTGTCCGGCGTGCCGAGCACGTTCACCGTGATGACCAGCGGGAAGGTCAGCGAGAGCGCGATGGTGCAGAACATCCAGGCGGCGAGGAATTTTCCAACGACTGCCTCCCACTGCGCGATCGGCAGCGTGAGCAGTAATTCGATGGTGCCGAGCCGCCTTTCCTCCGCCCAGAGCCGCATGGTGAGCGCGGGCACAAGGAACAGGAACAGCCAGGGCACGAAGGTGAAGAAGGGGCCGAGATCGGCCTGCCCGCGCGCAAAGAAGTTACCCAGCGTGAAGGTCAGCGCGCCCGACAGCACCAGAAAGATCACGATGAAGACGGTGGCGACGGGTGTGGCAAAATAGCTCGCCAATTCGCGCCGGAAGACGGTGACGACGCCACCCATCACGCGGCCTCCCGCGGCAGGGTCAAGGCGCGGAAAACGGCGTCCATCGAGGGGCCACGCGCGGCGAGTTCTGCCGGCGTCGTATCCGCCACCACGCGACCGCGGGCGATGACCACGGCGCGGGTGCACACCGCGCCGACCTCTTCCAGGATATGGGTGGAGATCACGATCGCCTTCTCGGGCGCCATGGCGCGGATGAGGTTGCGCACCTCATGCTTCTGGTTGGGGTCAAGGCCGTCCGTCGGCTCGTCCAGCACCAGCACCGGCGGGTCGTGCGACAGCGCGGCGGCGAGGCCGACGCGGCGCTTGAAGCCCTTCGACAGCGTCTCGACCGGCTGCAACCGTACGCCCTCAAGCTGCGTGAGCTGCATCGCGTGCGCCACGCGGTCCGCGAGTTCGCTGCCGCGAAACCCGCGCGCCCGGGCGCAGAATTCCAGGAAGCCGGTGACGCTCATCTCCGGATAGGTGGGCGCGCCCTCGGGGAGGAAGCCGAGATGCCGGCGCGCGGCGACGGGCTTGTCCACCACGTCGTCGCCGCAGATGCGCGCGGTGCCTGCGGTGGGCGTCACGAAGCCGGCCAGCATGCGCATGGTGGTGGATTTGCCGGCACCATTCGGCCCCAGGAAGCCCACGACCTCCCCCTTGGCGACGGAGAAGGTCACATCATCCACGGCCGTGAAGGCGCCGAAACGCTTGGTGAGGCGCTCGATCTCGATCAGCGCGGTCAAGGCTAAGTCCCCGGTATCATTCAGCGTGGCCGATTAAGGAGGGCAGGGGGCGGATGCAAGCCCCCAAGAGGTGGGTTCAGGCTCACCCGGCGTCCAGCCGCGCCAAGGTCGGGTCATGGTCGAACAGCGCCAGCAGCATCAGCGCGGCCTGCCCGCGCGAGCCTTCAAGTGCCGGTTCGTCATGCAGCAGCTTCTGCCCATCGCGATGGGCGATGCTGATCAGCCGGCCATACTCCTCCGGCTCCTCCCGCGGGTCGAGCAGCCGCGCACCGGGCATGCCGGCTTGGCGCGCGCCCAGCGCATCGCCGCCGCCGCGGGTCATGAGGTCCTCCTCGGCGATGCGGAAGCCATCTTCCGTGTCGCGCAGCACCAGAAGGCGGCGCTTCTCGGCCTCGCCGAGCGCGGGGGAGTGGACCAGCAGGCAGGAGGACGGCTTGGACCCGCGCCCGACCCGCCCGCGCAACTGGTGCAACGCGGCCAGGCCGAAGCGTTCGGCCTGCTCGATCAGCATGATGGTGGCTTCGGGCACATCGACGCCGACCTCGACGACGGTGGTCGCCACCAGCAATTGCGTGCGGCCAGCGGTGAAATCCCCCAAAGCGCCCTCTCGCACCGCCAGATCCTGCATCCCATGCGCCATGCCCACCTTACCCGGAAAGCGCCCTGCGAGCTCGGCATAGCGGTCCTCGGCCGCGACGGAATCGTCGCGCTCGCCACCCTGGATGGCGCGCACCACCCAATAGGCGCGCTCGCCCCGCGCCATCGCCTCGCCGAGCCGGTCCACCACCTCCGGCAGGCGCTCCTGGCTCACGATGCGCGTCGCGATCGGCTGGCGCCCGGCCGGTTTGCCCTCAAGCCGCGAGACCGCCATCTCGCCCCACTGCGTCAGCAGCAGCGTGCGCGGGATGGGCGTGGCCGTCATCACCAGCATGTCCGCATCCCGCCCCTTGGCGGCGAGCATCAGGCGCTGGCCGACGCCGAAGCGGTGCTGCTCATCCACCACCGAAAGGCCGAGGTCGCGGAAGGCCACACTCTCCTGGAACAACGCATGGGTGCCGACCACGATCTGCACGCTGCCATCGAGCAACCCACGCAGCACGCGCTTGCGCTCGGCGCCCTTCACGCTGCCAGTGAGCAGTTCCACATGCACGCCCGCCGGCACGCAGAGTTTTCCGAGAGTGCGCAGATGCTGGCGCGCGAGCAGTTCCGTGGGTGCCATCAGCGCCGCCTGCGCGCCCGATTCCACGGCGCGGAGCATGGCGAGGATGGCCACCAGCGTCTTGCCGCTGCCGACATCGCCCTGCACCAGGCGTAGCATTCGGCGTGGTGCTGCCAAGTCGGCGCCGATCTCGGCGAGCGCCTGGGATTGGCCGGGCGTCGGCGTGTGGCCGAAGGCGGCCAGCGCCTTGGCCTGCAACTCCCCAGTGCCCGCCATGGCGCGCCCGGCTCGGCCGCGCTGGCGCCGACGCACCAGCGCCACCGCCAATTGGCCGGCCAGAAGCTCATCATAGGCGAGGCGCCGGCGTGGTGCGAGGGGCAGGGGGCCGCCCGGGCGCTGCAACGCGCGGATCGCAGCACCAAAGCCGGGCCAGCCCTCCCGCGCGAGCAAAGGCTGATCCGCCCATTCGGGCAGCGGTGGCAGCAATTCCAGCGCGCCGGCCATCGCCATCGCCACGCGCTTGGTGGTGAGGCCGGCGACCAGCGGCCAGATCGGCTCGACCAGCGGCAACTCCTCCTCCCGCGCCGCACTCAGCGGGTTGAGCATGGCCCAGCCCTGGCTGCCCTCGGCCATCACGCGCCCGGCGAGCAGGCGAAAAGAATCGCGCGGCAGCTGCTTCTCGATCCAGGGCAGGCGACCATTGATGAAGCGGATGGTCAGCTTCTCGCCGCCGCTCACCGCCTGGACCTCCACATACGGCCGCCCGGTGCGCTGCGAGCGCGCGGCGCGCAGCGACCGGACTTCCACCTCCAGGATGCAATCGGCATCGAGCGGCGCCTCGGCCGGGCCCGCGACGCGCCGGCGGATCACCACGCGTTCGGGCAAATGCAGCAGCAGGTCGAGCACGCGCGCCCCGCCCGTGGCCTCGGCCAGCAGCTTCGCCAGCGTCGGCCCTACGCCCGGCAGGCTGGCGAGCGGCGCCAGCAACGCTTCATGCGTGGATCGGGCTGACAGGATTCCCATGCGGCTCTATATGCCAGCGCAGACCATGACAGACACCCCGGACTCCCCCGAGCTTTCGCCCCGCCGCCGCCGGCTGCAGTTCCGCGCCTGGCACCGCGGCACGAAGGAGACCGACCTGATGGTCGGCGCCTTCGTCGCGCGCCACATCGCGACCTTCACCGAGTCGGATCTCGACGAGATCGAACATGTGCTGGAGCTCGACGACGTGGACCTCGCCGATTGGCTGACCGGGCGCCGCCCGATCCCCGATGAGGTCGCGACACCCATGCTCAACCGCATGGCGGAGGAATGCGCCGCACCGGGCGCCGGCCTGCCGCCGGAGTTGCGTCGGTAATGGCGATCCTCACGGTCCACGGCGCGCCGGAGGGGTTCGACGCGCTGCTCCTCGCG
>JBBSCP010000094.1:0-14156 GCA_038250135.1 Acetobacterales bacterium
ACCGATGCCTGGCGCTCGGCCAGCAAGGCGAGGCCTTCCTGGATCCGCTCGTTGAACCGGTGCGTCACCATGTCCATCGCCACATCCACCGCATGGGCGAAGCCGATTCCATCGGTCCCACCATGGCTTTTCACCACCACGCCGTTGAGCCCGATCAGCACCGCGCCATTGTAGCGCCGCGGATCCATCCATTCGCGCAGCCGATCAAGCGCCGGGCGCGCGAGCAGGTAGCCCAGCCGCGCAGGGACAGAACTGGTGAAGACCTGGCGCAGCAGGTCGCGCATCAGCTTCAGTGCGCCCTCACCGGTCTTGAGGGCGACATTGCCGGTGAAACCATCCGTCACGATCACGTCCACCGTGCCGGCGGCGATGTCATGGCCCTCGACAAAGCCGCGGAAATTGGCGCCGATATGGCTGTCTCGCAGCGTCTCCGCCGCCTGGCGCACGCGCTCATCGCCCTTCAACTCCTCACTGCCCACATTGAGCAGGCCGAGGGTCGGGTTGGTCAGGCCGAGCACGGCGCGGGCGAAGGCGTCGCCCATCACGGCGAACTCCACCAGGTTGCGCGAGTCGCATTGCAGATTGGCGCCGAGGTCCAGCATCACGACGTCGCCGCGTGCCGAGGGGCCGATCGCGGCAAGCGCCGGCCGGTCGATCTCCGGCAGGGTCTTCACCACGATCTTGGCGAGCGCCATCAGCGCGCCGGTATTGCCGGCCGAGACCACGCCCGCGGCCTCGCCTGCCGCGACGGCGTCGATCGCCACGCGCATGGAACTGCCGCGCACGCGCAGCGCCGCGGTCGGCTTCATGTCGCCCGGGATCGCCTCCGGCGCATGGCGCAGGCTGCACGCCTTCGCCGCACGCGGCCGTCGAGCGAGCAGCGCGCCGAGACGTGCCTCGTCACCGACCAGCAGAAACCGCGCATGCGGATGCCGTTCCGCCGAGAGCTCCAGCCCATCGAGCACCGATTCGGGCGCGTGGTCGCCGCCCATCGCGTCGATGGCCAGTGAGAAGCTCGGCGCCGGTCGGGCTGTGCCTTTTGCGGGCACGGTCACAGCTTATGCCCCCGAGGGACGGATGCCATTGACGAGCGCCGAGCCCCGCGCGGGCTCAGACGCGGACCACACCCTTGGCCTTGTCCGCCGCCATCACTTCACGGCCATCATAGTGGCCACAATGCGAGCAGACATGGTGCGGGCGCTTCAACTCGCCGCAATTGGAGCACTCGACATGCGCCGATGCTGTAAGCGCCTCATGGCTACGGCGCATGCCGCGGCGGGAGGGCGAAACCTTTTTCTTCGGAACGGCCATGGTGCCGAGCCTTTCTCGTCAACAAACTGAACAATAAGCGGGGCCGCGGGGATTACCACCACACCCACAACGGCGCAAGCACGGCTCCAGGACGGGACCGAGGCGGGGACGCATATCAGCCGCGCTTCAGCTGCGCCAGCGTCGCGAAGGGATTCGGGCGGCCCTTCGGTGCCTCGGCGACGGATTCTTCGGCCGGCGGCAGCAGTTCGGGCGGCAATTGCGCGTCCGGCCGGCGCGGATAGGGGTCGAGCGCCAAGGCGAGTTGCTCCGCGCAGGCTTCCCCCAGATCGACCATGCCGTTGTTGGTCTCGATTTCGTCGGGACTGTCGGGGTCGTCATCCGTGGGGGTGTCGCCCTCCGCCAGCAGGCGCAGCGCGATCGGCGCCGCCACGCGCTGCTCCATGGGCTCCAGCGAGGCCACGCATTCCTGCGTCACCTTGGCCGAGAGATGGCCCTGCACGCGAACCGAGCCACCGCTCTCGGGTACCAGGGTCAGCGCGGCCGAGAAGCGCGCGATGCGGAGGATGGCAAAGCGTTCGGCCAGTGCCGCGCATTCTGCCGGGTTGGCGGTCAGGGTCAGGTGCCGGACCTCGTTGGGCAGGCGCGTCGGCCGGGAAAATTCGGGGGGCATCAGGCGCCCTCCAGGGCCGGTAGCGTCAGATCCCCCGCCAGGAGCGGCGCGAAGGGCATGGCGGCGAGGGCCAGATCCAGCGCCTCGGCCCGGGCCGCCAGGGTGGCCGCAGCGCCGTCGGGCGACTCGCCCCGCCAGACATTGCGCGACAGCGCCTCGGCCAGGCAGGCAGGGTCCTTCGCATCGAGCGCGGCCTCATAGGCGGCGGCGCGGCCGTGGAAGGCCTCCCACATCCGCTTCACGCGCTTGCCGACGGCAAGATCGCTGACGCCCATCTCGCGCAGATTCACGTCCATGTCGGCGAACATCGCATCGAACACGGCCTGCGCCAGCACCTTGCCTCGCGCATCGGGGTCGCGTCGCAGCCGGCGGATCACGAGGCAGACATGCAGGGAGACGAGGTCGAAGCGCCCGTCCAGCGTGTCCGGCACGCCGAGCGACTCGAAGAAATACGGCTGGCGCGCCGCACCCACCGCGGCGCCGTAGAGCGCGAAACCGGCCCGCTCATGCGGCTTGCGGCTGAAAAGGCCGAGAAGGCCCATGCGAGACTCCGATCCAGAAAATTCCCGGGCGAGGACCGCCCCGCCGGCGCCGTTGACCGCGCTGCGGTGGGATGGCATTGCGCCCACATGGATAGCCCCGCCCGTCCGGTCAATGTTGCATGCGCCGCCCCCGCCGTCGGCTTGCTTGCCGTGCTGCTGCTGGCCGGGTGCTCCGACAACTGGATGACCGGCCTGCCGGGGCCCGACATGTTCGATGTGCCGCGCACCATTCGCGGAATCCCCATCGACGATGAAGTGCTCACGCAGGTCAGCCCGGGTGTCACGGCGCGTGCCGACGTGCAATCGCTACTCGGCTCACCCTCCGCCACCGGAACCTTCGAGGACCGGGAGTGGTTCTATATCAGTGGTGTCACACGCCAGCGCCCGGGCCGTGGCCCGGCGATGGAGAATCAGCAGGTGGTGGTGGTGCGCTTCACCGATGCCGGCATTGTGCAGGACGTGCAACGCATCGGCGCCGAGGCGCGGCGCGAGGTCGCCTTCGTGGAACGCGAGACGCCATCCCCGGGCAATGAGCGCACTTTCCTCCAGCGCCTGTTCGGCAATCTCGGGCGCCTTGCACCTGGCCTGCCGGCCGGACAGTCCGGCCCCGGCGCCTCCACGACCGGCGGGCGCTGATCTCCCGCTACACCGCTTGCAGGGCCTGCTTGCGTGGCCAAAGAACCAGCAAAAGCGCCACGGCCAGCGTTGGCAGCACGGCCAGGTTCAGCACGTTCCACCCAGCCCCGGCATGCAGCACGCCCGAGCCCAGCGCCGTGCAGGCGACGGTGCCGAAGACGATGAAATCATTCGCGGTCTGCGCCCTAACGCGTTCCTCCGGCCGGTGGCTTTCGCCGAGCATCGCGGTGGCGCCGGTGAACATGAAGTTCCACCCGAGGCCGAGCAGCACCAGCGCCAAGGTGAAATGCCAGAAGCTCTCCCCGTTCACGGCGACCACGACGCACAGCGCGTTCAGCACCGCGCCCACGGCGATCACCTGGCGCACGCCGAAGCGCATGATCAGCCGCCCGGTGAAGAAGCCCGGCGCGAACATCGCCACGGCATGTGCCTGAATCACCGTGGCACTCGCGCCCACACCGAAGCCGCAGGCCATCATCTCGAGCGGAGTCGAGGTCATCAGCAGGTTCATGGTGCCATAGGCGATGGCGCCGGTGATCGCTGCGGCGAGGAAGGCGGGGCGGCGGATGATCTCGCCGACCGGTGTGGCCACCTTCGGCCGGGGCGGCGCCGGCGGCAGGCGCACGCGCATCAGCAGCACCACGCACAGGATCGGCAACAGCGACAGCAGCAGATAGGTGCCGAGGAACAGGAAGGGCGTGAACATGTCCTTGCTGTGCTTCACCAGTTCCGGCCCGAAGATCGCCGCCAGCACGCCACCCGCCATGACCAGGCTGATGGCGCGCGGCCGATAGGCGGGCGAGGCGACCTCGGCGGCGGCGAAGCGGTAGTGCTGGGCGATGCCGAAGCCGATGCCGGCCGGCACCGCGCCCGCGGTGTAGAGCCAGAAATCGCCCATCCAGACGCCGGCGGCAAAGGTCAGGGCGCCGAAAAACGACCCCGCGGCGCCGACCAGAAAGCCGGCCCGCCGCCCGAGGCGCCCGAAGATGATGCCGGCCGGGATGGAGGCGCACATGGTGGCCAGCATCTGCACGCCCATCGGCAGCGTCGCGAGCAGCTTGTCGTCGGCCAGGCTGTAGCCGACCAGCGCGCCCATCGCGACCTGCCCGACCACCGAGGCATTCATCAGCGCCTGGCAGAAGAACAGGAGCCAGACATCCCGCTTCATGGCGCGCTCGGCCGTATCCATCAGAAGTGGCTCCATCCGCCCAGCGGGAGGGTCAGCGTCGCGCCGGATTGGTCCAGCACCCGCACCCCCTCACCCACAATGAAGCGCCCGATGCGAGTCACCGCCACCCCGGCGGCCATGCCGGCTGCGCGTATCCGTTCTGCGTCGGCGGGATCGGCAGCAAAAATCAACTCGTAATCATCGCCGCCACCGAGAATCCTTGCCCGTAGTGCCGGATCGGCCGCCAGCGCCGCGGCCGCCGAGGGGGATAGCGGCACGCGCGCCGCCTCGATCTCCGCACCGCAGGCACTGGCGCGCGCGAGATGGCCGAGGTCCTGCACCAGCCCGTCCGAGACATCCATCGCTGCCCGGGCGAGGCCGACCAGCGCCTGGCCGAGCGCGAGCCTCGGCTCCGGCAGCCGGTAGCGGCGGGCGAGGTGCGGGTCGAGCGGCAGGCGGCCGGTCAGGCTCAGCAGGCCGAGCGCGCCATCGCCGATGCTGCCCGAGACCCAGACCTCATCGCCCGGCCGCGCCCCCTGCCGCCGCAGCGCCGCCCCGGGGGCGACGGTACCCAGGATGGTCAGCGAAAAGCTCGCCGGCCCAGGGGTCGCCACCGTGTCGCCGCCCAAGACCTGCAAGCCGAACGAACGCTGGTCCTCGGCCAGGCCGCGCACGAATTCGGCAATCCAGTAATCCGTCGTGCCTGGGGGAAAACCGCAGGTCATCAGGTAGCCGAGCGGCGCAGCCCCCATCGCCGCGAGGTCCGACAGATTCACCCGCAGCAGCTTGCGCCCGATGGTCTCGGGCGGGTCCTCGGGCAGGAAATGCACGCCCGCCACCATCGCATCCGCGGCCAGCACCAGGGTGCGGCCCGGCGGCGGGTCGAGCAGCGCCGCGTCGTCCAGCAGATCGAGCCCCCCAGGCCCGGCGAGCGGGCGGAAATGCCGCGCGATCAGGCCGAACTCGGCAGGGAGGCTCATCTACCGGACGGGAGGGGGCGCGAATTCATCGGCGCGATAGGCACGTGCCAGCGCATCGAGCACGCCATTGGCGAAGCGCGGCTCATCGCCGATGAAAAAGCCATGCGCGATGTCGAGGTATTCGTTGATCACCACGCGCGCCGGCGGCTCATGCGGGTGCGAAAGCTCGCCGGCCGCCGCTCGCAGCAGGGCGCGCAGCACCGGGTCGAGCTTCTGCATCGGCCAATCGGCGGCCAGCGCCTTTTCGATCTGCGTATCCAAGGCCTCGATCTTCGCCGCGGTGTTGCGGACGATGCGCGCGAACAGCTTGGCATCCGCGTCCGGGGCCCGACCCTCCGCCATGCCGTCCTCCGTGCCGTCGGGGCCGAGGCGATGGCGGACGAATTCCTGCACCACCGCTTCGGGGCTCTCGCCAGCCTGTTCGCTCTGGAACAGCGCCTGCACGGCGGCGAGTCGCGCCGCGGTGCGGGGCCGAAAGCCGGGGGCGGGCTTGGGCGTGTTCATGCGCCCTGCCAGCGTCGTGCGAGGGCGATCTGGCCGAGCACCGCATGCGCGGCCTCGGCGCCCTTGTTCTGGCCGTCGTCGCGGGAGCGTGCAATGGCCTGATCGAGTTGTGCCACCGTCAGCAGCCCGAAGCCGAGCGCCGCGCCGGTCTCGGCCGCAATCGACATCACGCCCTGGCAGACCGCGTCGCAGATGAAGTCGTAATGGTCCGTCTCGCCCTGCACGACGCAGCCAAGCAGCAGGAAGCCGTCCCAATCGGTATCGGCAGACAGCGCCATGCGCAGGGCCGCCGGCAATTCGAAGGCGCCGGAGACATCGACCACCTCATGCGTCGCACCCACCGCCGCCAGCACGCGCGCGGCGCCGGCGAGCATGCCGCCCACGACGTCCGTGTAATAGGGCGCCTGGATCACCAGCAGATGCGGTGCGTCGCCCTCGATCGTCCGGGGCGCCCGAACCGGCGCGTCTTTGGTGCTCACCGGGATTCCTTCGAAATCGGCCGAGTCTCGACGACGCAAAGCCCATAGCCTTCGAGCCCCACGACCGGGCGCGGGTTGTCGGACAGGCGGATGATGTCGCGCAAGCCGAGATCGGCCAGAATCTGCGCCCCGATGCCGTAGTCGCGCAATTCGGGTGAGGCGCCCTGGCGGCTGCGCAGCGCCCGCACCTGCTGGCTGATGCCATCCAAGCGCCAATCGCGCATCAACACCACCACGCCTCGTCCGGCGGAGGCCACGGCCTCCATCGCCGCATGGAGTTCGCCTTCAGCGCGGCCCATCACCAGGTCGCGCATCAGGGAGGCCGCATGCATGCGCACCAGCACCGGTGCGGGCGTGGCGAGGTCGCCCTTCACCAGCGCCACATGCTCCCCGGCGTCGAGAGTCGAGGCATAGACGATGATGCGCCAGGTGCCGCCGATGCCCTCGACCGAGCCTTCCTCGACGCGCTTCACCAGCCGCTCGGTGCGGCGGCGATGGCCGATCAGGTCGGCGATGGTGCCGAGCTTCAGGCCGTGATGCTGCGCGAAGGCAACCAGATCCGGCATGCGCGCCATGGTGCCGTCATCGTTCATGATCTCGCAGATCACACCCGAGGGGTTGAGCCCGGCGAGGCGCGCGAGATCCACCGCCGCCTCGGTATGGCCCGCGCGTACCAGCGTGCCGCCTTCGCGCGCCACGAGCGGGAAGACATGGCCAGGGATGACGATGTGCTCGCGCCCCAGCTCGGGGTTGATGGCGACGGCGACGGTGCGCGCGCGATCGGCGGCGGAGATGCCGGTGGTGACGCCATCGCGCGCCTCGATGCTGACCGTGAAGGCCGTGGTGTGGCGCGTGCCGTTGGATTGCGCCATCAGCGGCAGGCCGAGCTGCTCCACGCGGTGGCGCGTCATGGCGAGGCAGATCAGGCCACGCGCATGGCGGGCCATGAAATTGATGGCGTCGGGGGTGGCGAATTGCGCGGGGATCACGAGGTCGCCCTCATTCTCGCGGTCCTCGTCATCGACCAGGATGAACATGCGCCCGCGGCGGGCTTCCTCGAGCAATTCCTCGGTGGGGCTGACGAAATCCGCGAAATTGGTGCGGGTGGGCTGCACGTTCATGCGCTGAACTCCCGCATCCTGGCGACGTATCGGGCAAGCATATCGATTTCGAGGTTCACCGCATCGCCGGCGGCGAGCGCACCAAAGCCCGTGACCTCGGCAGTGTGCGGGATGATGTTCACGCCGAAGTTTTCCCGAGTTGCCTCGTTCACCGTGAGCGAACAGCCATCCACGCCGATGCTGCCCTTTGCCGCCACGAAGGGCGCGAGCGCGGCCGGCAGCGAGAAGACCCAGCGCGTGGAGCCGTTCTCTGGCGTCGCCGACAGCACCTTGCCCACGCCATCGACATGGCCCGACACGAGATGCCCACCCAGCTCATCGCCAAGCTTCAGCGAGCGCTCCAGATTGATCCGCCGGCCGACGCGCCAGGTGCCGAGCGTGGTCTTCGACAGCGTCTCGGCCGAGGCCTCCACCTCGAAGGTGTGGCCATCGAATGCCACCGCCGTCAGGCAGCAGCCGGAGCAGGCGATGGAAGCGCCGAGGGCTGCGCCCTCCAGCCAGCCCGCGGGCGTGGCGATGCGCAGGCGCATGTCCTGCCCACCCCCGAGCGGTATGATGGCAGCCACCTCGCCCAACGCCGTGACGATGCCCGTGAACATTCAGCCAGCCTCGTGTTCGAATTCCGTGAGCAGGTCCGGCCCGAGCGGGCGAATCGCCGTGCGGCGGAACTTGGGCGCCCGGGCAAGTTCCGGCAATGGCAGTTGATAGGCGGCGGGTATGCCATCGCCGCCGATCACCATCCCGGCGTGGAACCAGGCGAGCCGATCGACCAGCCCCTCCCGCAGCAGCGCCGCCGCGATGCCCGAGCCGCCCTCGGCCAGCAGGCGCGTGATGCCGCGCTGGGCCAGGGCTTCGAGGATGCCGCGCATCGCGAGCCCCTCGGGGCCTGGCGGCAGTTCCAGGATTTCGACGCCGGCTTCGCGGAACGGCGCGAGATCGGCTTCGGCATGGCCAGCGACGGTGGCCAGAATGGTCGGCACTTCCCGCGCCGTGCGAACCAGGCGGGAGATGACCGGCAGGCGCAGCCGCGCATCCGCCACCACACGCGGCGCGGGCACGGGCACGCCGCCCGGCAGGCGGCAGGTCAGGTCCGGATCGTCGTCGATCACGGTGCCCGAGCCGACCATGATGGCGTCATGCCGCGCCCGCAGCCGGTGCGCCTCACGCCGCGCGGCAGGGCCGGTGATCCAGCGGCTTTCCTTGGTCGAGGTCGCGATCCGGCCATCGAGCGAGGTGGCGAGCTTCAGCGTGACCATCGGCAGGCCCTGTCGCAGCCGCTTGATGAAGCCGGCATTGAGCGATGCTGCCTCGGCCTCGCAAAGCCCCTCCTCCACCGCGACCCCGGCGGCACGCAGCCTGGCCAGGCCTTCCCCATCCATGCGCGGATCGGGATCGCGCAGCGCCACGACGACGCGCAAAATGCCGGCGGCGATCAGCGCATCCGTGCAGGGCGGCGTGCGGCCCCAATGGCAGCAGGGCTCTAGCGTGACGAAGGCCGTGGCGCCGCGCGACGCGGCGCCGGCGCGGGTCAGCGCCTCGGTCTCGGCATGCGGGCGACCGCCGGGCTGGGTCCAGCCGCGGCCCACCACTTGCCTATCCCGCACGATGACGCAGCCCACCGCCGGGTTGGGCCAGGTATTGCCAAGGCCGCGTGCGGCCAGTGCCAGCGCGGTGCGCAGATGCTCGAGATCGGACAAGGTAACGCTCAGCCGCCGTCGGTATTGCTCAGGAAGGCCTGGAAATCCTTGGCCTCGCGAAAATTTCGATAGACCGAGGCGAAGCGGACGTAGGCCACCTCATCCACATCGCGCAGCGTCTCCAGCACCACTTCGCCGACGCGCCGGCTGGTGACCTCGCTATCGGCCTCGACCTCCAGGCGGCGCTGGATGCCGGTGACGATGCGCTCGATCCGCTCCTCGTCGAAGGGGCGCTTGCGGAGTGCGATGCGAACGCTGCGCGCCAGCTTGTCGCGGTCGAAGGGCACGCGGCGGCCATCGGTCTTGATGACGACCAGCTCACGCAGTTGCACGCGTTCGAAGGTGGTGAAGCGGTTGCCGCAGGCGGGGCAGGAGCGGCGGCGGCGGATGGAAGCACCATCCTCCGCCGGGCGGCTGTCCTTTACCTGCGTGTCTTCATGCCCGCAGAAGGGACAGCGCATTGCCGATCAATCCCGATAGATCGGGAAGCGGCGGCAGAGTTCCTGGACACGGGCCTTTATGAGCGTCTCGACGGCCGCGTTGCCGTCTGGGGTGGTGGCCCGGGAAAGACCATCCAGGACTTCTCCGATCATTTGCCCGACAAGGCGGAACTCGGCCTCGCCAAAGCCGCGCGTGGTGGCGGCGGGGGAGCCGAGGCGCACGCCGGAGGTCACCATCGCCTTCTCCGGGTCGAAGGGGATGGCGTTCTTGTTGCAGGTGAGGTGTGCGTTGTTCAGCCCCGCTTCCGCCACCTTGCCGGTCAGGCGCTTCGGGCGGAGATCGACCAGCACGAGATGGTTGTCGGTGCCGCCGGTCACGAGGTCGAGCCCCTGCGCGCGCAACTCCTCGCCCAGCGCGCGGGCATTGGCCACGACCTGCTTCGCGTAGGTGCGAAATTCCGGGCGCAGCGCCTCGCCGAAAGCCACGGCCTTGGCGGCGATGACGTGCATCAGCGGCCCGCCCTGGAGGCCGGGGAACACAGCCGAGTTGAACTTCTTCGCCAGCGCCTCGTCATTCGTCAGGATCATGCCGCCGCGCGGGCCACGCAGCGTCTTGTGGGTGGTGGTGGTGGCGACATGCGCGTGGGGGAACGGGCTGTCATGCGCGCCGCCCGCGACGAGGCCCGCGAAGTGGGCCATGTCCACCATGAAATAAGCGCCCACCTCGTCGGCGATGGCGCGAAACTGAGGAAAGTCCCAGGCGCGGGCATAGGCGCTGCCGCCGGCGATGATGAGCTTCGGACGGCTCTCCAGCGCGATTCGGCGAACTTCCGCCATGTCGATCCGCTGGTCCTCGCGCCGCACCGTATAGGGCACGGGCTTGAACCACTTGCCAGAGAGGTTCGCCGGATGGCCGTGCGTCAGATGCCCGCCCGCCGCGAGGTCGAGGCCCATGAAGGTATCGCCAGGCTGCAACAGCGCGAGGAAGACCGCCTGGTTGGCCTGCGCGCCCGAATGCGGCTGCACATTGGCAAAGCCGCAACCGAACAGCTTTGTCGCGCGCTCGATCGCCAAGTTCTCGGCGACGTCCACGAACTCGCACCCGCCATAGTAGCGCCGCCCGGAATACCCTTCGGCGTATTTGTTCGTCATCACCGAGCCCTGCGCTTCCAGCACGGCTCGGGAGACAATGTTCTCGCTGGCGATCAGTTCGATGCCATCCTGCTGGCGCACCAGCTCATCCTGGATTGCAGCGGCCAGCGCCGGGTCGGTCTCGGCCAGGGGCGCGCTGAAGAAGCGGTCTGGCGTCATCGCGGGGATGGTTTCGTTCATGGGGAGGGGCTCCAACCGGGGCTGAGCTTCAGGACGCGGCGCGCATGGCGCCCGCCTTCAAAGGGGGTGCCAACGAAAACGCGCAAGGCCTCGAGCGCCACTTCGGGCCCGATCAGCCGCGCGCCCAGAGCGATGACGTTCGCGTCATTGTGCGCCCGGGTCAGCCGCGCGCCGGTCACGTCGTGCACCAGGGCGCAGCGGATGGCGGGGTGGCGATTGGCGGCGATCGAGATGCCGATGCCGGTGCCGCAGATCAGCACGCCCAGGCGCGCGCCCCCCCCGGCCACGGCGGCGCAGACCGCGGCCGCGAAATCCGGGTAGTCCACGCTGGCCGGACCATCGGTGCCGAGGTCGAGCGTGGCATGGCCATCGGCCTCCAACGCCGCGCGCAGCAGCGCCTTCAGCTCAAAGCCGGCATGGTCGGCGCCGAGCGCGATGGGGGTGTCATGGGCAACCATGTAGTGCGAATACCACGGCATGCGGTCCGGCGGAACGGCGCCCTACCATCCCTTGCGCGCATGTCGGCGCCGCAGCACCCGCGCCTCCGCGGGGCGTGATGCGGAGAAAGCCTTTCGCGCCAGCCACCCTGATACGCCAAACCTTGCCCCCGCTTGGCGCGCGCACCGTGGTCGTGCGACGACTTGCGCCACGAACACGCCTAGGAGGGCGCCATGACCAGCAGCACCAACCCGGAAACCATCGCGCTCCACGCCGGCTGGCGGGCCGACCCGACCACCGGCTCGGTCGCCGTGCCGATTCACCAGACCACCAGCTTCCAGTTTCAGGACACCGGCCACGCGCAGCGCCTGTTCGCCCTGGCCGAGATGGGCAACATCTACACCCGCATCATGAACCCCACCGTCGATGTGCTGGAAAAGCGCGTGACGGCCCTGGAAGGCGGGGTGGCGGGCCTCGCCGTCGGCTCCGGCCAGGCGGCGACGACCTTCGCGGTGCTCAACCTGTGCGAGGCCGGCGACAACATCGTGAGCTCGACCGCCCTGTACGGCGGCACCTGGAATCTGTTCTCGAACACGCTGAAGACCTTCGGCATCGAGGTCCGCTTCGTCGATCCGGCGGACCCCGAGGCCTTCGTCCGCGCCACCGATGAGCGCACCCGGTGCTGGTATGCCGAGACGCTGCCGAACCCCAAATTGGAGGTCTTCCCGATCGCCGAGGTCGCCGCACTCGGCCGCAAGCTCGGCGTGCCGCTGATCATGGACAACACCGCGGCCCCCGTTTTGTGCAAGCCGCTTGCGATGGGAGCCGCGGTGGTGATGCACTCCACGACGAAGTGGATCGGCGGGCATGGCAATTCGATCGGTGGTGTCGTCGTCGATGGCGGCAATTTCGATTGGGAGGCCAACGCCGCGCGCTTCCCCACGCTCAACAAGCCCGATGCCAGC
This sequence comes from Acetobacterales bacterium, assembly GCA_038250135.1. Taxonomy (GTDB): domain Bacteria; phylum Pseudomonadota; class Alphaproteobacteria; order Acetobacterales; family Acetobacteraceae; genus Falsiroseomonas. Next base: position 12,245 of record JBBSCP010000094.1, read on the forward strand.
TACCACGGCGCGGTCTGGACGCAGGCGGTGAAGCCGCTCGGCCCCATCGCCTACATCATCCGCATGCGCGTGATCCTGCTGCGCGACCTCGGCGCGCCGCTCTCGCCGATGAACGCCTTCCTGACGCTGCAAGGGCTGGAAACGCTGCCGCTGCGCATGGAGCGCCATTGCGCGAATGCGTTGCGCGTGGCGGCGCATCTGGCAGCGCATCCGGCGGTGTCGAAGGTGATCCACCCGAGCCTGCAAACCGGCGAAAGCAAGCGCCGCGCGGACGCCGCGCTGAAGGGCGGCTATGGCTCGCTGATGGGCTTCGAGCTGAAGGCCGGCGCCGAGGCGGGGCGGAAATTCATCGAGGCGCTGAAGATGTTCTACCACGTGGCGAATATCGGCGATGCGCGCTCGCTCGCCATCCACCCCGCGACCACCACGCACAGCCAGCTCAACGCCGAGGAACAGATGGCCTCGGGCGTCTCGCCTGGCTATGTGCGGCTGTCCATCGGCATCGAGCATATCGACGACATCCTCGCCGATCTCGACCAGGCGCTGGCGGCAGCGACTGCCTGAACATGGCCGGCTTTCCGAACCTTCGCCCGCGCCGCAACCGTGTCGATGCCTTCACGCGGCGCCTCGTCGCGGAGAACAAGCTCTCGGTCGATGACCTGATCTGGCCGATCTTCATCATCGAAGGCCACGGGATCGAGACCGAAGTCGCCTCGATGCCCGGCGTGAAGCGCGTGACACTCGACCGGCTCGCGCATTACGTGGCGCCGGCGGTGGCGCTGGGCATCCCCGCCGTGGCGCTGTTTCCCGCCACACCTGCGGGGAAGAAGGATTCGGACGGCACCGAGGCGAAGAATCCCGAAAACCTGATGTGCCGTGCGGCGCGGCTGCTCAAGCACGAATACCCCGATCTCGGCCTGGTCGGGGATGTGGCGCTCGACCCCTATACCGATCACGGCCATGACGGCGTGCTGCGCGAGGGGCCGGGCGGGATGTATGTGGCGAATGACGAAACGCTCGAAGTACTCACCGTGCAATCGGTCATCCAGGCCGAGGCCGGCATCGACGTGATCGCGCCGTCGGACATGATGGATGGCCGCATCGGCGCGATTCGCGCGGCACTCGACGAGAAGGGGCTGATCCACACGCGGATCATGTCCTATGCGGCGAAGTATGCCTCCGCCTTCTATGGCCCATTCCGCGAGGCGGTGGGCTCTGGCGCCTCGCTCAAGGGCGGCGACAAGAAGACCTACCAGATGGACCCTGCCAACACCGACGAGGCGCTGCGCGAAGTCGCCCTCGACATCGCCGAGGGCGCGGACATGGTGATGGTGAAGCCCGGCATGCCCTATCTCGACATCGTACGCCGCGTGAAGGAGCGTTTCGCGGTGCCGACTTTCGCCTATCAGGTCAGCGGCGAATACGCGATGATCTTGGCCGCCGCCCGCAATGGCTGGCTCGACCATGATCGCGCGATGATGGAGAGCCTGCTCTGCTTCAAGCGCGCCGGCGCCGATGGCGTGCTGACCTACTTCGCCATCAGCGCGGCGGAGAAGTTGAAGGCCCAGTAGTGCAGAAAATGTCGGGGCGGGTTTCAGGCCGTCAAGCGCCGAGGAAGCGCGCCACGAGCCCGATCTGCGTGGCATCCGTCAGCGCCGGCGCATGGCCGATGCCGGGCAGAGTTACCAACTGCACGGTCGGGCGCATCGCCATTTCCCGCGCCGTCTCCTCCTCCAGGATGTCGCTCTGCGCGCCGCGCAGCAGCAGCACGGGCACGTTGACAAGCGACCATAGGGCCGAGAGATCCACCGGCCCCGTCGCCGCCTGCTCGAAGGGCACGGCGATGGCGGGGTCGTAATGCATCCCGAGCCGTCCATCTGGCAGCACGCGGTGGCTGTGCTCGGCCATGTGG
>JBBSCP010000095.1:0-14101 GCA_038250135.1 Acetobacterales bacterium
GGCCCCGCGCACGGGCGAATTTGATGTAGTCCGTGCGGAGCACTTCCAGCATCTCGGCGCGCACGAGGCGCATGATCAGCGTGAGTTGCAACAACCCCAGCGTGATCGAAGGCAGGATCAGCGCCTTGATGCCTGACCAGGTGGAAAGCCCCGTGTTCCACCAGCCATAGCGCACCGTGTCGCCGCGCCCGAAGCTCGGCAGCCAGCCGAGCCAGACGGAGAACGTCAGGATCAGCAGGATGCCGATCAGGAAGGTCGGCAGGGACACGCCGATCAGGCTGAAGGTGAGGAAGAAGCGGCTGAGCCAGGAATTGCGATACAGCCCCGTATAGACCCCCATCGGCACGCCGATCGACAGCGCCAGCGTGGCCGCGCAGAGTGCCAGTTCCAGCGTCGCCGGCGCGCGTTCCGCGATCAGCTCCGCCACCGGGCGCGACAGGCGGTAGGAGAGGCCGAACTCGCCCTGCGCCGCGTTCACCACGAATTTGTAGAACTGCACGAAGAAAGGCTGGTCGAGCCCCAAATCGGCGACCAAAGCGTCTCGCTGAGACTGGGTATAGTCCTGGCCGAGCATGATCGCCACCGGATCGCCAACATAGGCGAACATGGCAAAGGAGAGCAGCGCCACCGTCAGCATGACCGGAAGCGCCTGCAACAGACGATTGAGGATGAACGCGAACAAGGCCGGAGCTTTCCTTCACCCAGAGCCGGGGCGGCGCATGTGCGGCCGCCCCGCAGTCATTCAGTCGATGCGGGCGAAGCGGAAGTAGGGCTGGTTATTGGCGGCGTGCGGGATGGTGAAGTTGCTGCGCATCGCCCAGGGGATCATCTGGTGATGCAGCGGAATATGCGGCACGTCCTCGCGGTATAGCCGCAGCGCCTCACGGATCGCCGCATCACGCTCGGGGCCGGATTGTGTCTTCATGCGCTCCACCAACGCATCCATGCGCGGGTTGGAATAGCGCCCGTAATTCCAGATGCCGTCGCCCTGCGCGCCGTTGCGCGTGGCGAGCAGCGACTGGAAGGAATACAGCGCGTCCAGCGTCGGCACGCCCCAGCCGAGCAGATAGATGCTGGTGTCGTCGCGCTGGATCTGCGCGAAGAACGGCGCCAGCGGCTGCGCCTTCAGGGACGCGCGCACTCCAATGCGCGCCCACATGGCGGTGATCGCCTGGCAGATCTGCTCATCATTCACATAGCGGTTGTTCGGGCAATCCAGCGTAATGCCGAAGCCGTTCGGGTATCCCGCTTCGGTCAGCAGCGCCCTGGCACGCGCCGGATCGTAAGGCAGGCGCACGTCTTCCTCGGCCGAGAAGCCGTTGACCTGCGGCGGGAAGAAGGTGCCGGTGGGAATGCTCTGCCCGCGCATCGTCGTGCGCTGGATCGCCTGGATGTCGATCGCGTGATACAGCGCCTGGCGCACGCGAAGGTCGCGCAGCGGGTTGCGGCCGCGCACGTCGCTGTACAGAAGTTCGTCCCGGAACATGTCCATGGCGAGGAAGATGGTACGCACCTCCGGCCCTTCGAGCACACGGATGCCCTGCGCGGCGCGCAGACGATTGAGGTCCTGCAACGGCGGATCGAGCACGAAATCCACCTCATTGGAGAGCAGCGCGGCGATGCGCGTGGCGTCCGACGCGATCGGGCGGAACACGATCTCGGTCACGTTGGCGCGGGCGGCGTCAGGCTCGCGCCACCCATACCAATCCTCGTTCCGGCGCAGCACGGTGCGCACATCGTTCTCGCGCGAGAACAGGCGGAAGGCGCCGGTGCCGTTGGTGTTGCGGACCGTGTGCATTTCCTCCCGCGCACGCGTGTTCTGCGGGCGCGTCGCGTTGTGCCGCTCGGACCAGGTTTTCGACATCATGTAGAGGCTGGCGAATTTGTTCGGCAGGATCGGGTCGGCGATCTTCGTGATGATGTCCACCGTGTGGTCATCGACCCTCACTGCGCGCTCCACCGTATCGACAAAGATGCCGTAGTTGGAGGTCGGCGCCAGTGCGCGTGTCACGCTGAACACCACATCCTCGGCCGTGAAGGCCTCGCCTTCATGAAAACGCACGCCAGGCCGCAGCACGAAGCGCCAGCGCGTCGGCTCCTCCTGAGTCCAGGATAGTGCCAGTCCGGGACGCAGCGACAGGTCAGCATCGCGCGCGATCAGCGCATCGTAGATTTGCTGCAGCACCATGGTGACGGTGCCGAGATTTTGGCTATGCGGGTCCAAGGTATTGGGGTCGCCCGCCGCCGCCCAGCGCACGGTACGGTTTTGTGCCTGACCCTGGGCCAGGGCCTCACCTGCACCGGCTACACCGAGCCCAACGGTCGCGGCCGCGGCCGCCATCAGCATTCGACGCAACATCCCGATAATCCCCCGTTTGACGCAGCGGGTCGTGGCGCCCGCCTGTGTGAAGCTTGAATGTCCATATCGCGCCCGGACCGGCCGGGAAAGCCCGACTTCAGCCCTGGCCCTCACCGGAGCCTACGCCCGCCCCCGCTTCTGCCCAATCGCGCAGCAGGGTATAGCCTACGGCGAGCAGAACTGGCCCCAGAAAGAGGCCGAGGAAGCCAAAGGCCAGCACGCCGCCGATCGCGCCAAGCAGCGTCAGCAGCAGGGGCAGATTAGCGCCGCGGCTGATCAGCCAGGGTCGGATCACATTGTCCACGCTGGAAATGCCGGCCGCGCCATAGATCAGCATGAAGACGCCCCAGCCCGTCTGCCCCTGCACGAACAGCCAGATCGTGGCCGGGATCCAGACCAGCGGCGCGCCCACGGGCAGGATGGAGAGCACCCCCGCCACGACGCCGAGCAGCACCGGCTGCGGCACACCGGCGATCCACAAGCCGAGCGTGGTCAGCAGGCCCTGCACAACCGCCGTGCCGAGCAGCCCATAGACCACGCCGCGCGTTACGTTGCCGGTCAGCAGCAGCAGCCGTTGGGTGCGCTCGCCGGTCAGCTTCTCCATCACCCGCGCGGCCTGGGCCGCCATGGCCGGGCCATCGCGGTAGAAGAAGAAGGCGAGGCAGATGGCCAGCAGCAGTTCCGCCAGCCCTGACAGCACGGCCAGCAGGACGGAGAGCGCGCTTTGCGCGATGGTCCCCGCATAGGGCCGCGCCGCGCCGAACAGCCCCTGGAGCGTGGTGTCGAGCCCGGCAATCCAGCCGCCGATCCACGGCCCGACCACCGGGAGCGTGGCCAGCCAGTGCGCCAGCTCTGGCAGCCCGCCGAGCAGCATGCGCTCCACCCCCGAGCGCAGCGCCTCGATCTCCTCGCGTGAGGTGGGTGTGGCGAGCGCGATGGGCAGGCCGAGCAGCAGGAATTCCGCCACCACCATGAACAGCGCCGCCCAGCCAGGCGACAGCCCGGTCTTCTCGCGCAGCAGCCGGAACGCCGGCCAGGTGGTATAGGCCAGGATCAGCGCCCAGAGCAGCGCCGAAACGAAGGGCCGCAGCACCAGCAGGCAGCCGATGGCGAGGACGCCCGCGGCGATCAGCCCGATCACCCGGGCGGGGCTCAGCGTATCATGCTGCATCTGCTCACCAGAAAGATTTGGCCTCAATCATAGCGCAGCCGGCCCCCCCGCGCACCTCCCGCGGGCTTGCGGCCGGCAGCAACCCAAGGCACATGCGGCGCGGGAGAGGAGACCCGCCATGCCCCGTTTTGCCGCCAATATCTCGATGATGTTCACCGAACTGCCCTTCCTCGACCGCTTCGAGGCTGCCGCGAAGGCCGGCTTCTCGGCGGTGGAGTTTCTCTTCCCCTATGATTTTCCTGCGGCCGAGATCGCCGCACGCCTGAGCGCCACCGGGCTGCAACAGGTGCTGTTCAACGCGCCCCCGGGCGACTGGACCAAGGGCGAGCGCGGCCAGGCCGCCCTGCCCGGCCGCCAGGCGGAGTTCCGCGAGGGCTTTCGGAAGGCGCTCGACTACGCCGCCGCGCTCGCCTGCCCGCGCATCCATGTGATGTCCGGCCTCGCCCCCACCGGCGTGGCGCATGACACGATGACCGGCGTGCTCGCCGCCAACCTCGCCTGGGCCGCCGAGCTCGCCGCGCCGGCCGGCGTGAAGCCGGTGATCGAGCCGATCAACCACCGCGACATCCCAGGCTTCTTCCTGAACACGACCGACCAGGCAGCCGCCGTGATCGCCGCCGTGGGGCCGGAGGCGGTGGGCATGCAGTTCGACCTCTACCACTGCCAGATCACCGAAGGCGACCTCGTGAAGACGGTCGAGAAACACCTGCCGCTGATCGCCCACATGCAGGTTGCCGACAATCCTGGCCGTAACGAGCCCGGCACCGGCGAGATCAACTGGGATTTCGTTTTCGCGAAGATCGATGCGCTCGGCTTCCGCGGCTGGATCGGCTGCGAGTATCGCCCGGCCGGCGAAACGGTGGCGGGGCTCGGCTGGTTCGCCCCCTATAAGGCTTGATATCGAACTTCAGGAAACAGGAATAACCACATGGCAAATATCGGCTTTCTCGGCCTTGGCATCATGGGCCGCCCGATGGCGGGACACCTCAAGGCCGCCGGCCATGAGGTCAGCGTTGTCGAGCGCAAATCGCTGACCGCCGAGGACCGCGCCGCCTTCACCGTGCTGCCCACCGCGCGCGACGTCGCGGCCGGGGCCGGGGTGATCATCATCATGGTCCCCGACACCCCCGACGTGGAGGCCGTGCTGTTCGGCGAGGGCGGCGTCGCCGGCGGGCTCTCGGCTGGCAAGCTGGTGATCGACATGTCCTCGATCAGCCCGACCGCGACCAAGGAATTCGCGGCCAAGATCAACGCCCTTGGCTGCGACTACCTCGACGCCCCGGTCTCGGGCGGCGAGGTGGGTGCGAAGAATGCGGCGCTGACCATCATGGTGGGCGGCGAACAGGCGGCCTTCGACCGCGCGCTGCCGCTGTTCCAGGCGATGGGCAAGAACATCACGCTGGTCGGCGCGAATGGCGCCGGCCAGACCACCAAGGTCGCCAACCAGATCATCGTGGCACTGACCATCGAGGCCGTCGCCGAGGCGCTGGTTTTTGCCTCCAAGGCCGGTGCGGACCCGGCGAAGGTGCGCCAGGCGCTGATGGGTGGCCTCGCCACCTCGCGCATCCTGGAACTGCATGGCGAGCGGATGATCAACCGCACCTTCGCGCCGGGCTTTCGGATCGAGCTGCACCAGAAGGATCTGGCGCTGGCTCTCGCTGCCGGGCGTGAGCTCGGCGTGGCGCTGCCGAACACCGCCTCCACGGCGCAGCTTTTCGCCTCCTGCGCCGCACTGGGCGGCAAGGCCTGGGACCATTCGGGCATGGTGAAGGCTCTGGAGGCGATGGCGGCGCATAAGGTGGCGCCGGACGTCTGATGCCTGAGGCATCTCGGCGCCGCACCCGTTCTCGCGCTGGGTGCGCCAACTAGCAGGTAAGCGCGCAGAGGTTGCAAATCGCGGCGCCGATTCTTGGCGCCTTGCCTATTCGACGGCCGCCTTGCCAGCCCGCCGGCAGCAGGGCGGCGCAGCCGGCGGAGGCCGGTTTTTCAATACGTTGAAATCGCTCAAGTAATCTGCAGACAGCGTCACCCGGCGCCGCGCCTCCATGGCCTGTCCGCGCGATCCACGCGCAACTGTGATGGCAAAATGACGCGTTGCAGAGCGTGGGCTTGTCACGAAAATTGACACGACCGGCCATGACGTGAGATTGAGTCTCTGAGAGCTTGGTTGTAACCAATTTCAGCGACCAATGGAGGATTGCATGCGTTTCGCCGATATCGGTCAGCAGTTGCGTGCCTATCGCCTGGAATCGGGACTCCGGGCGGAGGAGATTGCCGCACGCCTCGGCGTCTCGCGCGCCGCGCTCTACCGCTATGAGAAAGGCGAGGTCATCAAGCTCGACACCATTCGGCGCCTCGCCGAACTGCTGAAGATTTCGCCCCTGTCGCTGCTGGGGATCGGCGTCGAATATTTCGCGCGCCCGATCGCGTTCATGGAGCGCCTGCGCCAGGTCGAGGAGCAGGCAGACCAGCTGCTACTGGTCGGCGGCGCGCTTTGCTACCAGGTCACGACCGACGCTTTCGACGGCGCGGTCGGTGAGGCCTGGACCGAGGCAGCGGACGGCACGACGGATCGCCTCCAGGCCCGCGCCAGTGCCGACCAGGGGCTTGGCCTGCTGGCTGCGCGTAAGCGGCTTTACCAGGCGCGCAAGCCCACCATCATCGCCATTCTTGGCGAGGCCGCATTGCGTCGCTTCTTGGTTGAGGGCGTCGCCGCCGGGCTGACGGTGCCCGAGCGCACCCGCCAGCGTTGCATCGCCGCCGCCCGTAGCGAGGCCGAGGCACTCGCCAACATGATCGAGAGTGCGCCGATCGGCGTTCAGATCGGCCTCGCCGCCGGCGTCGAGCCGAATGGCGGCTTCTTGTTGCTGCGCGGGCGCGACCGCGCGCATGTCATCTCCTCCCCCTTCCCGACGGACACGCCGCCGAATGGCGGCCTTGGCGTGGGGTCCATCACCGCAGCGGATGAGGCGGTGGCGGCACATCAGCGCGTGGCGGAAGCCGCTTGGCGCAACGCCCTCAAGGGCGCCCCGGCGGCGGCGCGGGTGCGCGAACTCATCAAGGCGGTTGGGTAGTGATCATTGCTGAAGGTCGCCGTAAAGGCGGCGTTCGGCCTCCACCCGACTGACGGCGCGGCCGCCGCGGGCCGCCGCGACCTCCGCCACGAACAGGCCCGCAAAGCGCCGCAACGCGTCGAATCCCTGACGCCCCTCCGTCTCCTGCCGCCAGACGGCCAGCTGTTGGTCGATCAAGGGTTGCGGCTGGTCGATCTGCTGCTGCACCAGCCCAGCCAAGGCGCCGAAGATGCTGTCGCGCAGCAGCGTGTAGGTGGCGATATTCGCCTCGACCTGCCGACGCTCGGGCGCATTGGCGCCGAGGCGTGCGGCCACCTGCTGCTGCCCCAGCACCACCCGGTGATGCCCGCGCAGCACCTGGATCAACGAGGCGCCGGCCCCCACCGCGCTGCGCACGGCGCGTTCGTCGGCCTCGGCCCGCGCGGCGCGCTCGGCCTCCACGGCGACGCGAAGCGCGGCCAGGGCACGGCGCTCGGCTGGATCGACGGCGGCAGCCTCCAACTGCTGCACCAGCACGCGCGGATCGGCGGCCAGGGTGGCGGCCCCCTGCCCGGCTTCCTGCTCCCACCCACGGCGGAGCTGGGTGATCGCGGTGTCGTCCATCGCCACCTGCAGGCCGATGGCGACCCGAAAGCCCAGGGTGGGCAGGCTGGTGGGCGTGCCATCCTGGCGGAAGGGCGCGCGCTCCACCCGCTGGCTCGTGCGAATCCGGTCTGTCGAGGTATTGATCTCGCCCCCGCGCGCGATGATCCCGCCCGTCCGCCCGCCGGCCCGCCCGCCGCGGGTCAGGCGGAAGGGGTCCATCACCATCTCCTCGGCATTGCCGAGCATGTCGTGCAGGCCAAGCCGGTCTGCCTCGAGCAATCCCACGCCGACCGGCACCACCCGCGCCCCGCTGCGGCGGAGCTGCGCCTGCGCTGTGATGGGCCCAACCATCGGCGGCAGCCGACCGCGGAATTCGGCATCCGACACGGCAGCGCCACCGCGCGCGGCGAATTCCCACTCGGCCTCGGTGGGCAGGCGCAGGAAGCCGCGGATGTTGCGCTCGGCGGGCATGGCGGCGGCGGCGGCGGCATTGCCGAGGATGTGCCGCGTCGCGACCTCGCCGAGCCGCGTGGCGTCGAACCAGGAAATGCCGGTCTGTGGCAGGCGGCGCTGCGCCGGGGTCAGCGCCTGCACGGTGGCGCATCCCGTGGTCAGGGCGGCGTATTGGCCCATCGTGACCTCATATTTGCCAAGCCAGAAATGCGCCTGCGCACCCTGGCCGAAGCCGCCAGCGACATGCGTCTCCCGCACGAATTCAAAAAATGGAGAATCCGCCTCCTCATCGCCAAGGATGGCGCGACGGTCGGCCAGCGCATTGTCGGCGATGGGGGTCGCGATACGGCGGAAGACGATGGATTGCTCGCAGGGCAGCGGTAGGACGAGGTCGCCCTCGGCCGGGCGTGGATTCCACGGCGGCGCCTCCTGCGCCAGGGCGGGGGCCGCCAGCAGACCGAACAGCGTAATGCCGAGCTTCCACATCATTCCCCCCGCAACCCTTCCGCCGGCGCGATACGCAGCACCGGGCGCACCGCGATCGCCCCCGCCAGCAGGCTCAACCCCAGCACCCCGGAAGCTGCCGCGCCGAGATGCCAGGGCAGGATTCGCGCCAGCGCCGGAATGCCGTAGGCGCCGCCAAACCCGGCATTGATCGCCGCCGCCGCCCCGATCGTGGCGAGCGCGGCCAGTGCCGCCCCCACCAGCGCCACCAGCGCCGCCTGGATCAGCGGAAACCAGGCGAGCCGGCGCGCCGACAGCCCCATCAGCCGCAGCAGCGACAGCGAACGGCGCTTGCGCGCCACATTGCCCCATAGCGTCGCTGCCAGCGCCCCCGCCACGCCCACGCCCGCGCAGGCAACCAGCATCAGGAACAGGATCGTCAGGTTGCGATCCATGGTGAAGACCCAGGCAATGCGCCCGGCGTTGGTCTCCACCTCGAAGCCCTGCGCCTCGACATGGCGTTGCAGGGCCGCGACGTCGGCAATGTCGCGCGCATAGAGCCGAAATCCCGCGAAGCTGCGCTGACCGGCGGCATCCGGCGCGCCCTCCCGCTCCGCCACGTCCTCGAGCAGCCCGGCCAATTCCGCCGTGCCGAAGATGTGGCGCTGGCCGCTGGCGCCTGGTGGGGCAATGGCGGCGACCACGACGCGTCGCTCCACCCTGGGCGCCGGCGCCGCCCCGCGCGGCAGCGGGCGCCACAGCACCAACTCATCGCCCGGCCGCAGCGAGGCCTCCTCCGCCACGCGCTGGCTCACCACCACCTGGCCAGAGATGATCGCCGCCGAAAGCGCGCCGAGCAGCGGGTCCCGCGGGCCGGAGGCCATGAAATCGGCACTCCGCGCCCGGATCGGATCATCGGCGCGGGCGTATTGGATGGCGGCGCCGAAGGTGCGCACGCGCGGCACGACGAAGCCCACATCCGGCCGTGCGCGCATCGCCTCGAACCAGGCCGGCGGCAGCGCCACATTGCCGCGCAGCCGCAACTCGGTCGCCCCCGGATCGGCGCGGAGATCGGCGACCAGGCGCTCCACCACCCCCGTCTTGAGGCCGAGCAGCAGCAGCAGCGGCAGCAGCACCGCGGCCACCGTAAGCACGGCGCAGGCGAACATCACCCGGTCATGCAGCGCATCGGCGACGGCCAGGCGGAGAACCAGGCGCATCGCTAAACGCGCACCGCGCGCGCCCGGCCTGGCGAGGCCTCGAAGCGCAGTACCGGCAGGCCGAGCCGTGCCACGGAGGCATGGTCGTGGCTGGCGAGCACCAGGGCTGAGCCCGCCGCCGCCGTCTCGGCCATCAGCAGGGCCAGCACCTCGGCCGCCATGGCCGGATCGACCGAGGCCGTTGGCTCATCCGCCAGTAGCAGCGCCGGCCGGTGCACCAGGGCGCGCGCGATCGCCGCGCGCTGCCGCTGACCGACCGAGAGCGCTGCCGGCAGCTTGCCGAGTTGGTCAGCGATTCCAAGCCGTTGTGCCAGCTCCTTCACTCGCCCCCTGCGCGACATGCCGCCGAGTTCGGCCTGGAGCGCGATGTTGTCGCCGATGCTGAGGAAGGGCAGCAGCGCCCCGGTCTGCACAACATACCCCACCTGTGTGGCGCGCCAGGCATCCAGCGCCCATCCGCCCTGCGCCCAGGCCGCCGCGACATCGAGCGACGTCTCGCCCGGGGCGAAGTGGAACAGCACAGCCGATTGCGGCGGCGCGGCCAGGGCGAGCAATTCCAGAAGCGTGCTTTTACCGCTGCCCGAGGCCCCGAGCAAAGCGAGACGCCCGCCGCGTTCCAGCACGAGTTCGGGCACATCGAGGCGAAACCCCTCGGCCCCTGTGCCGCGCTGGACCGCGACGTCGCGAAGGTCCAGCAGCGGCGGTCCGCTCAAGGCAGCAAATCCAGCGGCACCAGGAACATCTGCTCGCCCGCCTCGCGCGCGTCGCGCGGGTTCGCCGGCCACCAGAGCTGTGGCGAGTTGTTGAAATCGGCATAGGCGCGGATGCGGGATTCGATCTCGTTCAGGATCTCATCCCGCTCGCCCGGCTCCATGTCCCGCCAATCGTCGCGTGAGAGCGTGGCGATCCGGGTGCGATAGGGCAGCCCATCGATGAACTCGCCGAGCAGATCGCCGAGCTGTTCCAGCCCGCGCTGCCGCAGCCGCTCCGGATCGCGCGACAGCGCCGCGGCGGTCTGCTGCAAGCGGTCATACATTGCGTTGGTATCAAGCATGTTCTCCCGCCCTGCGCGCAGGATGGCGCCGAGCGATTCACCCAGCGTGTTCAACTGGTTGCGCGTCAGCAGTACGCGCACTTCGAGGTTCTCCGGCGGCTCGCCCTGGCGATAGCGGTCGGCCGCCCAGGCGCGCAGCACATCCGGCGCCGCCGCCGCCCCCTGTCGGCCGAGCCAGGCGAGGCGCATGGCGTGGCCGATCAGCGCCGCACGATCCTCGGGGTTGGCACGGTCTGCTGCGGCGGGCGGGGGCTGTGCGCCTTGCGCCTCGGCGATCCGGGCGAAGCCACGAATCAGGCCCCGTACAGCCTGGTTCAGCGCCTCCGGATCGCCATCCTCCACGGGGAAATACTGCGGCCCCAGGGCCGGGAAGGGCGCGGCCGAGAGCGTCGTGTATTGCTGCTGCGCCATCCGGTGATTGGTCCGGCCCTGCGGCGTGCGCAGATGCATCACCATGATCGCCACCCCCGCCTCCCGCGCCACGGCGCCTAGCTCCGCCGGGCCGAGGCGTGTCGCGGAAAAGCGGTCGGTGGAGAGGCGCCCGCCGGCATCGGTCACCAGCACGATCAGCCGTGCCGCGCCCTCCCCCCAATCGAGATCCTGGATCGTGCTGCGCACCGCCGCGAAGCTGTCTTCGTTGAAGGAGAGGCTGTCCACATCCGTCGCCTCCATCTCCGCCGCGCGGCGGGCAAAGCCGGCCGGGTCGAGGTTGTCGGCAAAGCGGGCGAAGGGGCGCACCAGGTAGTCGAGCCGCGGCTGCGCCTCGAGGCTGTTGCGAAAGCCGACCAGCGCATAGCGCGTGCGGCGCTGTGCTGCTGCGCCAGCCGCGACCACCTCGTTCAGCGCGGCGCGCACGCGCTCGATAAAGGGCTGCATCGACAGCGTGGTGTCCACCACGAAGGCGACGTCCAGCGTGAATTCGCGCTGTGGCGGCGGCGGCGGCCGGCTGACCGGGATGGAGGCGACCTCGAGCGCGCGGAACTCCCGCCCATCCTGGAAGACGATGTGCTCGGCGTTGAGGATCGGCAGCAGGTAGAATTGCCGGCGGATGTCGATATGCGTGGCGGGTTCCACCGCCACCACCGGGAAGTCGGCCGGCACGGGCGGGCGTTCGGTGAGGGTGGTCAGGCGCTGCGCCTCCGCCAGGGGCTCGCGCCCGCCCATCATGGCGATCAGCGGGTCGCGCTGTTCAAAGAAAAGAGTGCGGCCGCGGCCCGCGGGGTTCTGGAACACCGCCGTCATGGTGTGCGGCCAGTCGAGCGCCTCGGCGGCCGGAATCCAGCCCAGCGTCGCCCCTTGCGACCCGCGCCCGACCTCGATCCAGGGCCGGCCATCGGGGCCGTTGCGGCGGGCATAGACAAAAAGCGGGCTGAGCGGCGGCAGTGGCTGGCCCTGGGCGGGCCGGCCGGGTTCGGGGCGCGGCGCGGCGGCGGGGCGGGTCAGCACGCGCTGGCGCAGCGTGCGCTTGCCCTCCATCAGCAGCGCCTCGCGCCCGGCCGGCTGGGCGGTGGCCAGGGCCGGCACGGCGAGGCCGGCGGCGATCAGGTCTCGGCGGCGCATCGTCACACTCCTCAAGCCAGGATGAGGCTACTCGATTCCGGCCTGCCGCAGAACGGTCCGTGCACGATCCGCCGCCGCGCCCTCGCCTGCCGCATCCTGGCGCAGGTTCGCGATCAGCGCAGCGCGGGCCTCGGCGGCGCCGGGGAGGTTGGCGGCGGCCGCGTCGCGATACAGATCGAGCGCGCGGGCCGGATTGGCGGCCGAGACCGCGCCGCCCGGCGCGAAGCTGCCCGGATCATAAAGCCGCGCCAGCGCCATCTGCGCCGGGCCATGCCGGTTGGCGGCCGTGATGAGCAGCGACAGGCCGAGGCCGAGCGCCGGGCGCCCTTCCAGCCGCAGCAAACCTTCGGCGAGGCGCGTCTGCACCTCTGGCGGCAGGGTGGCCAGGCGCTCGCGCGGGCAGGCGGTGAGCACGGTGGCGACGTCGAGGCAGGGATCGGCCTCCACCATGGCAGGCGGGGTGACGACGGGCGGCGCCACGACTGGCGGCGCAACCTGGGCGACCGGCTCCGCCACCGGCCGATTCGTCCACCACCAGGCGCCGCCCGCACCCGCCGCCACGAGCAGCAGCAGCACGAGCAGCCAGGGCCAGCGCACCGCATGGGACGGTAGAGCTTGTTCGGGCGGGCGGATCAGCGGGGGCGGCGGCTCGACCACGGGCTTGGATACCGGCGGCGGCGCGACCATGGGCGGTGGCGCTGCGACAGGCGGTGGAACGGGCGCCGGCGTGGGGCGGCTGACCATCGTCTGGTCCTCCTCCTCGTTGGGCATCGCCGGCTGGCGGCCGCGCGCGATGGCCGGCCAGATGGCGCGGCCAGCGAGATCGCCATCGCGCTCCCGCACCGAGATCGGCGTGCCACGCTGCACATGCCACGACAGCTCCGAGCCGAACATCGCCCAGCATTCCTCGCCGCGCAGCTCGATCTGCCTTGGCCGCAGCCCGTTCGACGCCACCGCCCAGCCACGCCGGCCGAGCACGCCATCCTGCGCATCCGGCCGCTGGATCAGCAGCAGCGGCGCGCGCGGGGCTTGGCTGACAGGCGCGAACACGAGCGCGCAGGTGACCTCGTCGTCACGCCCCGGCAGGGGCTCGATTCGCATGCGCATCAGGCGAGCAACCGCAGCACGGCGCCGACCGCGGCGTTGTCCTGCTTGTCCACCAGCCCCGCCCCGCCGCGGGTGCGCACATTGCGCCCCACCGCATCCTGCAACGCCACGATCCAATCGAGGCCGAAGCGCTGGCCACCCGACTCCGCCGCATCAGGCACTTCCAGCTCTGGGCCCGGCGGTGCGGGCGGCGTGAAGACCTCCGCCTCGCCCTCCGCCGGCGCGGGGCGGCTGGCGACCAGCCGGCCCTCCTCCATCAGCCCGAGGAAGGCCACGAGGTCGTTCACCTCCTGCGCCCCTGCCGCGGCGCGGCCGGCGGCGGCCTGCACAAAGCTCAGCGTGCCCTGCACCTGCCCCAGCCGCCGCGCGATGCGGGGTGCGAGGCCGACGCGATCGGCCGTGGCGGCGAGTTCCGCGACCAGCGCATCCGCCGCCGCGGCCTCCAGCCCGAAAGCGCCACGCGCCACGGGGTCCTGAGCGAAGCGGCGCAGCTGCGCGATCCAGGCGCCGACCAGCGCGCCGGCCAATTCCTGCATCCGCTCGCCCGGCTGAGGGGCGGCGGCCTGCGCCGGGCGGAGCGTGGCGCGGCGCAGTTCTTCGAGTTTGCTGCGCGGCGCACCGCCCTCGGTGGCGGCGGGGGCCGCGCGCGTGAGCGGCGGTGGGCTCAGGATGACCTCCGAGGCCTCGCTCGTCTCCAGCTGCAACAGCGCGAGCAGCGTGCCGAAGCGCCCATCCACCACGGCCTGGGCCAAGGCCTCGATCGCCGGGTCGAGCTTCGCCAGGCGCTGCTGCTCCTGCGCATCGAGGTCGTCGCTGACGTGCCAGTTCTGCATTTGCCGGCGGAGTGCGGCACGCAGCGCGTCGATCTGGTTCGCCACCTGGCGGCGCTTGTTCTCCGGCACGCAGACCGGGCCGAGGCACTCGACAAGGTAGCTCATGCCCGCGTCGTTGAGGCGGAACACTTCCTTCCACGCCCGCACCGGGTCCGCGACATGGCGGCGCACATCGGGGTGTGCCGCGAATTCCGCGCCCCAGCGCGCGAGCTTGTCCGACACGCCGGCCGCATAGCTGCCC
>JBBSCP010000096.1:0-14047 GCA_038250135.1 Acetobacterales bacterium
CGGCAGATTCTGGAGGGCATCCTCGCGCGCGGCGTGCCGGCAAGGTCGCTGATGCCGGGCACGGGCTGCGCGAGCCTCGGCGATACGGTGGCGCTGACGAAGCAGGCGCGCGATGCGGGTT
Organism: Acetobacterales bacterium; assembly: GCA_038250135.1. Lineage (GTDB taxonomy): Bacteria > Pseudomonadota > Alphaproteobacteria > Acetobacterales > Acetobacteraceae > Falsiroseomonas. The sequence continues at coordinate 122 of JBBSCP010000096.1, forward strand.
GCCGCGGCGTGCTGGTCCTGCCGCCCTTCTACTACAAGAACCCTACCGATGACGGGTTGTTCGCGTATTTCAGCGAAGTCGTGAACCGCGTCGGCGGCGGCATCGCCATCTATCTGTATCATTTCCCGCAGCAATCCGCGGTGCCCTTCAGCCTCGACCTCATCGGCCGGCTGCTGAAGGCCTTCCCTGGCACAATCAAGGGCGTGAAGGATTCCTCGGGCGACTACAGCAATATGAAGGCGATGATCGACGCCTTCGCCAAGGATGGCTTCGAAGTCTATTCGGGCAGCGACGAGTTCATCCAGAAGATCCTCGCCGAGGGCGGCGCGGGCTGCATTACCGCGGCGTCGAACGTGAATGCGCGCTTCGGCGCCATCGTCTACAAGCACCGTACGGGGCCCGAGGCCGACTCGGCGCAGGTCGTGCTCAACGCCACGCGCAAGGCGGCCACGGCCGTGCCGCTGATCCCCGGCCTGCGTGAGATCTTTGCGCGCGCCACCGGCGATGCGGCGTGGCGCTTCGTGCGGCCGCCCAACATGCCGCTCAATGCCGAGCAGGCGCAGAAGGCTTGGGACGCGATGAGCGCCACCGGCGCGCTGCCGCTGCCCGCCCTTGGCATGGCGAAGGCCGCGGAATGACCACGCCGCTCACCTGCCGTGCCCCGGCCATCGGTACGGTGCAGGCGGATGACGCCAAGATGCGCGTCACGCGTTGGGATTTCGATCCCGGCGCGGAGACGGGCTGGCATCGCCACGGCTTCGGTTACGTTGTCGTGCCGATCACCGATGGCACGCTGTTGCTCGAGCTGCCGGGTGGCGCCACGGCCAGCGCCGAGCTCAAGGCCGGCGTTGCCTACACGCGCGACGCGGGTGTGGAGCATAATGTGGTGAATGGCGGCGCGGCGAAGCTCTCCTTCGTCGAGGTCGAGCTCAAGAACCTGCCGGGCTGAGTTTTCGCCTGGGCGGCAGCGTCACCAGCAGCAGCCCGCCGAAGATCAGCATCACGGCCGGGATGGTCAGCCAACCCGGCACCTCGGCGAAGATCAGGTAGCCATAGAGCAAACCGCAGAGCGTCAGCGTCAGGCTCGTCTGGCTGGTGACAATGCCGCCCGCGCTGACCAGCAGGCGGAAGTAGGTCAGGTAGCCCAGCGCGTTCAGCAGCCCGTGCGTGAGCAGCAGCAGCGCCACCGTGCCATTCGCCGGCAATGTCAGATGCCCCATCGGAATCGCGAGCAGCACGGAGGTGAGCGCCGCGCCCATCACCGTCCCCGCAGCCTGCGCCACCGGCGGGCTGCCCGGCACGGCGAGCTTCACCGAAATCAGATTCGCGACCGCGTAGCAGACCGGTGTGAGCAGCATGATGGCCGCCCAGGGCAGCAACGCGGGATCGGGCAGCGCGGCCCCCGGCGCCATCGCCAGCATCACGCCGCCGAGGCCGAGCAGCGCGCCGGCGATTCGCCGCGGCGTCGCTCGGTCGAGTCCTGCCATCGCGAACAGCATCACGCTGAACAGTCCCGCCAGCGGCACGAGCAGCGCGAACAATCCCGCCGGTGCGCGTTGCAGCCCGGTGAAGGCGAACAGATTCGCCAGCGCCATGCCGATGAATCCGCCCAGCAGATAATGACGCAGATGCGCGCGGGTGAAGCGCGGCAGGCTGTGTTGCCAGGCGGCGACAAGCAACAACGCAACCATGCTGATGCTCGCCGCGATGGCCACGATGCCGAGCGGGCGCATGCCCTGCGCCATCATCAGCTTCGCGAGCGAGGGCATCAGCCCCCACACCGCACCCAGCAGCAGCAGCGCACCGAAGATTTGCAGTGATCGGATCATCACATTCAAAAACAGATCACACGCGAGCTCTGTCAAGCGGTTGATGCGACGCGCCAGCGCGCGCAAGTCTGCGCCCATGGCATTGCCCGATTCCGAACGCATCATCCTGCCCGCGCCGCGCGGCGCCCTCGCGCCCGCCATGGAGTTCACCGTGCGCTGGCGTCCCTCCACCCGTGCGCAACGCGTCTCGCTGCGCGTCTGTCCGCGCGATGGCGAAGTGATGGTGACGCTGCCGCCAGGTGAAGGGCGCCGTGCGGGCATCGCGTTGCTGAAGGAACATGGCGGCTGGGTGATGGATCGCCTGGCGGCCCTCGCCCCCGCAACACCTTTCGCGCCCGGCGTGCAGGTGCCGATCGGCGGCGTGAAGTATCGCCTGCGCCACGACCCCGAGGCGGCAGGCGGCGCCTTCCTGCGCAGTAGATCGCTGGTGGTGACGGGCGAGATCGAGATGTTCCGGCGTCGTACCATGGAGTTCATGCGCGCTGAGCTGCGCCGCCGCGTTGCTGTGCTCGTTGTGCCGCACGCCGAGGCGCTGGGCGTCACGCATGGCCCGATCCGTGTGAAGGATACGCGCAGCCGCTGGGGCAGTTGCGCGCCGGATGGCACGCTCGCCTTCTCCTGGCGGCTCGTCATGGCGCCGGAATGGGTGCTGGACTACGTCGTGGCGCATGAGGTGGCGCATCTGAAGGAGCTCAACCACTCGCCTCGTTTCTGGGCGAATCTGGCGAAGCTCACGCCGCATCGCGAGGAGGCGGTGGCCTGGCTCACCACCGAGGGCCCGGCGCTGTTGCGCATCGGCTGAGCCCGCGCCACACAGCGGCATCCGCAGAAGGGTTCCGCCATGGCCGATCGTATCGCTTTCATCACGGGTGCCACGGCCGGCTTCGGCCTGGCCATCGCGCGGCTGTTTGCGGCCGATGGCTGGCGCGTGGTCGCGGCGGGGCGGCGGGCGGAGCGCCTCGCGGCCCTGGTGGCCGAACTCGGGCCGGATCGCTGCCACGCCGTGACGCTCGATGTGCGGGACCGCGCTTCGGTCCAGTCCGCGGTTGACAGCCTGCCGGCAGGCTTCGCAGCGATCGACCTGCTGGTGAACAATGCCGGCCTGGCACTCGGCCTCAACCCCGCGCAGAGCGCCGATCTCGACGATTGGGACGCGATGGTGGACACCAACTGCAAGGGCCTGATGTATGTCACCCGCGCCGTGCTGCCCGGCATGGTGGCGCGCGATGCTGGCCATGTGGTGAATATCGGCTCGACCGCCGGCGAATGGCCCTACCCGGGCGGCAATGTCTATGGCGCCACCAAGGCCTTCGTGCGCCAGTTCTCGCACAATCTGCGGGCCGACCTGTTCGGCACGCGGGTGCGCGTGACGGATATCGAGCCCGGCCTCGTGGCGGGCACCGAATTCAGCGCGGTACGCTTCAAGGGCGATGCCGCGAAAGCCGCCGCGCCCTATGCCGGCACCGAGCCGCTGACGGCCGAGGATATCGCGGACGCCGTGCATTGGGTCGCGACCCGACCGGCGCGCGTCAACGTCAACCTGATCCAGGTGATGCCAGTGGCGCAGAGCTACGGGCCGCTGCGCATCCACAAGGCGTGACCCCTATGCGGCGGCGATCGCCTTCGCCACGATGCCCTCAGCCTGGCGGATCGAGGCGATGTCGAGCAGCTTGCCATCGAGCGCCACCGCGGCGCGGCCCGCCGCCTGCGCCTCCGCCATCGCGGCCAGCACGCGCCTGGCCAGTGCGACTTCGGCTTCGCCCGGCGCGAAGGCGGCGTTGATAGTGGCGACCTGGCCTGGGTGGATCGCCATCTTGCCCTCCGCACCCATCGCGCGGCCCCGGCGCGCGGCGGCTTCCAGCCCCTCGGCATCACGGAAATCGCCATAGGGGCCATCGATCGGGCGCAGCCCCGCGGCGCGCGCGGCGGTGATCACGCGCGCCACCGCGAAATGCCAGGGATCGAGCAGCCCGGCCGTGGTGGCGTAGTCCGGGTTCAGCCCGCCGATCGCGGTGGTGCGCATGCCGAGCGACGCGGCGAGGTCCGCGACGCCAAGATGCAGGCTTTCGTTGCGCGGCGAGGCAGTGGCGATGCTCTCGACATTGGCGAGCCCGCGAGCGGTTTCGATCACCAGGCCGAGCCCCACCGGCCGGGCGCGCGGCACCGCCATCTCGATTTGCGTGCACAGCAGATCGACGGCGAAGGCCTCCCGCGCATCGCCGATCTTGGGCACCATGATGATGTCGAGCCGGTCGCCGCCCTGTTCGAGCAACGCGATGATGTCGCGATAGGCATGCCGCGTATCCAGCCCGTTGACGCGCACGGCGAGAATCTTGCGGCCCCAGTCGAGGTCGCGGATCGCCGCCACCACATTGGCGCGGGCTGCCTCCTTCTGCGCTTCCGGCACGCTGTCCTCCAGGTCGAGGAACACCGCATCCGCCGCACCGGCGGCGGCCTTGGGGAACAGCTCGGGCCGGATGCCGGGGACGGCGAGCTCGCTGCGGTGCAGGCGCGGTTGGCTCATCCGAAGCTCTCCGAAAGCGGGTGATGCTCCTCGAGCAGCTTCGCCAGCCGCTCCTGCAACACCTTTGTGTAGATCTGCGTCGTTGCGATATCGGCGTGGCCGAGCAGCATCTGCAGGCTGCGCAGATCCGCGCCATGACTGAGCAGGTGCGTGGCGAAGCTGTGGCGCAACGCGTGCGGGCTGACACGCTCGGGATCGATCCCACCCGCCAGCGCCGCATCCTTCAGGATCAGCCCGATCGCCTGGCGGGTGAGGTGCCCCTGCGCGCCGCGAGAGGGGAACAGGAATCGCCCGCGCGGCTTGTCGGGTGTCGCGGCCAGTACCGCCTCGCGCGCCCTGCGCGATATCGGCACCAGGCGTTCCTTGGCGCCCTTGCCGCGCACCGCGATCAACGGCGAATCGGCGCGCAGCGCGCCCGAGGGCAGCGTGGCCAGCTCGCTGACGCGCAGGCCAGAGGCGTAGAGCAGTTCGATCAGCGCCACCGCCATTGGGCCGCGGCGCGGCAGGGTTTGCGCGCCCTCGATCAGCGCTGTGATTTCGTCCTCGCCCAGCGCCTTGGGCAGGCTGGCGGGCAGGCGGGGGCTCATCAGCAGCGCGGTGGGGTCCTCGGGGCGCAGGCCCTCGCGGACCTGGAATAGGAAGAATTGGCGCAGCGCGGAAAGCCGGCGCGCCGCGGTGCGCGCCGAAAGCCCCACCGCATCGAGGCCGGCGAGGTAGCTGCGCACGTCATCCGCGCCGGCCTCGGCCAAACTCACGCTCCGCGCGCGCAGGTGCACGGCGAAATCAGCAAGGTCCGCGGCATAGGCGGCCAGCGTGTTCTGTGCCGCGCCACGCTCGGCGGCGAGCATTTCGAGGAACGCCTCGGTGCTGTGGTCCATGCGCTCAGCCGCGCGGGCCGAAGCGTTCGGCGGGGATGATGCGCTCGACGGGCTGGGGGGTCACCGAGGGCGGGAAGGCGCCGATGCCGAGCAACACCACAAGCACCACGCCGATCAGGATCACGATCAGCAGGAGGAAGGGGTTGCGGAACATCGGGGGGCGGATCCTCGCGCGGCGAGGCCTGTGCTAACCTTCGACGTCGTGTCACGCAACCTCGCCCTGCCGGACTGGTCCGAGACGGCCGCCCTGCACCCCGAAGCCCCGGCCAACCCGGGGGTGGCGGGGGCGCGCAGCGTGGTGCTGGTCGGCATGCCGGGGTCGGGGAAATCCTCCATCGGGCGGCGCCTCGCGCTGCGACTCGGCCTGCCTTTCGTCGATGCCGACGCCGAGATCGAAGCGGCGGCCGGCCTGCCCATCACCGAAATCTTCGCCCGCTATGGCGAGCCGCATTTTCGCGATGGCGAGCGCCGCGTCATTGCGCGCCTGCTCGCCGGCCCGCCTTTGGTGTTGGCCACCGGCGGCGGAGCTTTCACGGATTCACGCACTCGGGCTGCGGTACGCGAGGCGGTGGCGACTTCCGTTTGGCTGCGCTGCGGGTTGACGACGCTACTGCGCCGCGTGGCAGGGCGGGAGCACCGGCCGATCTTCCTCAATCGCGACCCGCGAGAGGTGCTGGAGCACCTGCTGGCGGCTCGCCACCCTCATTTCGCCGAGGCCGATGTCACCGTGGACTGCACCGACGAGCCGCCCGAGATCACCACGCGCCGCGTCGCCGAGGCCATCGCCGCCCATCGCGAGCCCGCGCGGCTGCCTGTGCGGCTGGGCGCGCGTAGCTACGAGATTCTGGTGGGGGAGGGGCTGCTGGCGCGGGCGGGCGCGCTGATCGCGCCGCATCTGCCGGCGCGGCGGGTCGCCATCGTCACCGATGAGCATGTGGCGGCCCTGCACCTGCCGGCCCTTCAGGCCGCGCTGGCCGAAGCCGGAATCGGCGTGCTCGCCACCGCCATCGTCCCGCCGGGCGAGGCCACGAAGAATCTCGGCCAGGTGGGGGCGATCCTGGAGCAGTTTCTCGGCGCCGGGGTGGATCGGCGGACGGCGGTGGTGGCGCTGGGCGGCGGTGTGGTCGGGGACCTCGCGGGCTTCGTCGCATCCATCGCGCTGCGCGGCCTGCCCTTCATCCAGATACCGACCACCCTGCTGGCCCAGGTCGACAGCTCGGTCGGTGGCAAGACCGGCGTGAACCTGCCGCTCGGCAAGAACCTGGTTGGCGCCTTCCACCAGCCGCTGCTGGTGCTCGCCGATACGTCGGTGCTCGCCACCCTGCCGCCGCGCGAGCTCCGCGCCGGCTACGCCGAGGTGGCGAAGCACGGGCTGTTGCAGGGCGAGATGTGGAACTGGTGCGAGGCGGAGGGTGCCAAGGCCGTGGCCGGGGATGCCGGCGCGCTGGCGGAGGCCGTGCTGGCAAGCTGCCGGCTGAAGGCCGCCGTGGTCGCCGCCGATGAGCGCGAGGAAAGCGAGGAAGGTGGCCGCGCTTTGCTCAACCTCGGCCATACCTTCGGCCATGCGCTGGAAGCCGAGGCCGGTTATGGCGGCGGGCTGCTGCATGGGGAGGCGGTGGGGATCGGCCTCGGCCTTGCCGCCGCACTCTCCGCCCGGCTCGGTCATTGCGCGCAGGAATGGCCGGGGCGGGTGATCTCCCACCTCCAGGCCTGCGGGATGCCGGCGCGGATCGGCGATCTGCCGCGGAAATTCTCGGCCGAGCGTCTGGTGGCGCGGATGCGCAAGGACAAGAAGGCGCGGGACGGCGCGCTGCGCTTTGTGCTGTTGCGCGGCGCGGGCGAGTGCTTCACGGCCGGCGATGTGGCGGAGGCCGCGGTGCTCTCGCTGCTGCGCGATGAGGGGTGTGAAGGGTGAGGTGGTGGCGCCGCGCGCTGCGTGGCACTATGTATTGCACCGCACCATAGCTGGGGGGCCTTCGCCCGATGCCACTTTCCGAACCTGCCCCACGCGAGGCCCTGCACCGCCGCGTCATCGACTTGCACGGCTACCAGCGCGCCGATGGGATGTTCGACATCGAGGCGCATCTGGTGGACACCAAAACCTACCCCTTCGGCAATTTCGATCGCGGCCAGATCAAGCCAGGCGAGCCCCTGCACGGCATGTGGCTGCGCCTGACGGTCGATGAGGCGATGGTGATCCGTGCGGTCGAGGCGGTATCGGACTTCACGCCCTATGACATCTGCCCGCAGGCGGCGCCCAACTTCGCCGCCCTGGTGGGCGCCTCGGTCGGCGTGGGATTCAACCGGGTGGTGAAGGAACGCGTGGGCGGCGCGCTGGGCTGCACCCATCTGCGGGAGGTGCTGGCCCAGATGGCGACGGTCGCCTACCAGACCGTCGGCCCGGTGAAATGGCGCCGTGCCGAGGCAGCGCGTGCGGCGGCGATCGCCGCGGGCGAAACCCCGCCGCCGCGCCGCAGCCTCGCCATCGGCTCGTGCCTCGCCTATGCGCCTGACAGCCCGGTGGTGAAGCGGCATCTGGAGCAGGCCGAGGAATAGGGACCGCCGTTACCCTTCGTCCGGCGCCGCCAGCTTCATCGACAGCGCATGCAACCCCGTGTCGAATTCATGGGCGAGCGCCGCGTTTACCGCACGCTGCCGGGCGACGCGCCCCAGGCCTGCGAAGGATTTGCTCACCACCGTGATGTTGTAATGCGTCTCGCCCTCCGGGGCGGCGCCGGCATGGCCGGCGTGGCGGTGGCTGTCATCCACGACCTGGATCTCGGCGGGCCCGAAATGGGCGCGCAGCAGGGCGGCGATGCGGTCGGCGCGGGAAATCGAGGAGGTCTGGCTCATGCGTGGATGTTTCGCTCATAACGCGCCGTCGCGCCAGATCGCGCGATCCGGTTCAGCTTGCGCACTAGCGGAGGCGTGGCCATAACCGGATCATGGCACGGAAGGGTGACAGGATCGGACTGGCAGCGACGGAGCCCGAGGCCCCGACACGATTCTGTGATGAGCCGGGTTGCGGCCTGGCTGGCGACTTCCGCGCGCCGCGCGACCGCACGGCGCTGAACGAATACCGCTGGTTCTGCCTGGATCATGTGCGCGCCTACAACCGCGCCTGGGACTACTACAAGGGCATGGGCCCAGGCGAGATCGAGGCCAATTTGCGTGCCGATGCCGGCTGGCAGCGCCCGACCTGGCCACTGGGTCGCCTCGGCGGCGCCAATCCTTTCGACGGTGAGCATCTGATCGATCCGCTGGGTGTGCTTGGTGCCACGCCGCTGCACCAGGCGCGGCGTGAACGCCAAAAGCGGCCCGACGAGCCGCCGGGCGAGCTGCGCGCCTCGGTGGAGTTGCTCGGCCTCACCTGGCCGGTCGATGCGACGATGCTGCGCGCTCGCTACAAGGAACTCGCCAAGCGCTACCACCCGGACGTCAATGGGGGCGATCGCTCGGCCGAGGAGAAGCTGAAGGACATCAACCGCGCCTATAGCCTGCTGCGGCGGAGCCTGCCGGCCGCGCTCTCGGAACGCGCCCGGGCCGCGGCCTCGGCGTGAAATGGCCCATCACGGGTAGCCGGCCTCGCCGACCCGTCTTAGATTGCGACACAAGCCACAATCGGACTGAGAGATGAACAAGCTCGCCAGCGTTGCCGAGACCCAGCCAATCGCCGCGATCGACCTGCCCGACCGGGAGGTCGCCGTGCGCGATGCCTTCGGCATCGACAGCAACATGGTGGTGCATGGCTATTCGATCCGCACCGAGCATGTGCCCGAGCTCGACAGCACCTACAAATTCGACAAGGACACGACGCTGGCGATCCTCGCCGGCTTCGAGTTCAACCGGCGTGTGATGATCCAGGGCTATCACGGCACCGGCAAATCCACGCATATCGAGCAGGTGGCGGCGCGGCTGAACTGGCCGTGCATCCGCATCAACCTCGACAGCCACATCAGCCGCATCGATCTGATCGGCAAGGACGCCATCGTGCTGAAGGATGGCAAGCAGATCACCGAATTCCGGGAAGGCATCCTCCCCTGGGCATTGCAGCATCCCTGCGCGCTGGTGTTCGACGAATACGATGCCGGGCGCCCGGACGTGATGTTCGTGATCCAGCGCGTGCTGGAGGTGGAGGGCAAGCTCACCCTGCTCGACCAGAACCGCGTGATCCGCCCGCACAAGCAATTCCGCCTGTTCGCCACCGCGAATACGGTGGGCCTCGGCGACACGACCGGCCTCTATCATGGCACGCAGCAGATCAACCAGGGCCAGATGGACCGCTGGAACATTGTCGCTACGCTGAACTACCTGCCGCATGCGCAGGAGACCGCCATCGTCATGGCGAAGCTCGGCATGGACGAGAAGGATGCGAAGCAGAAGCGCCAGACGGAGGCGATGGTGGCGCTGGCGGATTTGACGCGGGCCGGCTTCATCGCCGGCGACATCTCCACCGTCATGAGCCCGCGCACCGTCATTACCTGGGCCGAGAACGCGAAGATTTTCGGCGATCTCGGCTTCGCCTTCCGCATGACCTTCCTCAACAAGTGCGATGAGGCCGAGCGTTCGACGGTGGCGGAGTACTACCAGCGCTGCTTCAACGAGGAACTTGCCACGGGCAGCATGCTGCGCAAGGCGGGCTGAGGCCCGCATATGGCGAACGCCAAGGACCAGACCCGGCAGGAGGAGTTCAAGCGCGCCACCGCCGGCGTGCTGCGCGCCATCGCGCGGCAGCCGGAAGTGCAGGTGGCGTATCAGCCCGGCCCCTCTGGCCTGTCCGGCAAGCGCGCGAGACTGCCGCTGCCAACTCGCGCATTGCCGCCCTCCGAAATGGCGAAGCTGCGCGGCGCGGCGGATGCCATCGCACTCAAGCTGCGCCACCATGATGAGGGCGTGCACGCCGCGCGCATCCCGGCCCGGCGCGAGGCCAAGGAAGTGTTCGACGCCCTGGAGGACGTGCGCGTCGAGGTGATCGGCGGCCAGCACATGGCGGGTGTGGCGGCCAATCTGCGCGCGCGCCTGTCCGAACAGTGCGAGGCCGAAGGCTACGACCGCATGACGCGGAAGGAGCAGTTGCCGCTCGCCGCCGCCCTCGGCCTGCTCGCGCGCGAGCGCATCTCGGGCGAGGCGGTGCCCCCTGCGGCGCGGCGAATTCTTGATCTGTGGCGCGAGTCGCTGGGCGACAAGGGCGACACCGCGCTCGCCGAAATGGCCGCGACACGCGCCGACCAGGATGCCTTCGGCCGCGCCGCCCGCAAACTGCTCGCGGCACTCGACCTGGCCGAAGCCGAGGTCGAGGCCGAATCCGAACAGGATGAGGAAGAAGGTGAGGGCGGCGAGACCTCCAGCCAGCAGGACCAGTCCGGCGAGGGCGAAGCCCAGGCGCAGGACCAGGAAAGCATGCTCGGCGCCCAGCCGGAATCCATGCAGGGCGACGCCGCCGACGACGAGGCCCAGGACGGCGAGGAGGAGGGTGCCGCGGCCGAGGGCGATGATCGCCCCGGTGGCCCGCAACAGCGCCGCGACACGCCGCCGGTGGACGACGCCAGCATCTACCGCGCCTTCACGAAGAACTTCGACGAGGTGGTGGAGGCCGACGACCTCTGCGACGCTGAGGAACTCGCGCGGCTACGCCAGCAGCTCGATCAGCAGCTTTCGCACCTGCAAGGCGTGGTCTCGAAGCTCGCGAACCGATTGCAGCGCCGGCTGATGGCGCAGCAGCAGCGCGCCTGGGAATTCGACCTGGAGGAAGGGCTGCTCGACGTCGCGCGCCTTGCCCGAGTGGTGGTCAACCCGATGCAGTCGCTGTCCTACAAGCATGAGCGCGAGGCCGATTTCCGGGACACGGTTGTCTCGCTGCTGATCGACAATTCGGGCTCGATGCGTGGCCGGCCGATCACCGTGGCGGCGATGTGCTGCGACATCCTGGCGCGCACGCTGGAGCGGTGCAGCGTGAAGGTCGAGATTCTGGGCTTCACGACGCGCGCCTGGAAGGGCGGCCAATCACGCGAACGCTGGGTGCAGGAGGGCAAGCCGCGCAATCCGGGGCGCCTTAACGATTTGCGTCACGTGGTCTACAAGGCCGCCGACGCCCCCTGGCGCCGCGCGCGGAAGAACCTCGGCCTGATGCTGCGCGAGGGGCTGCTGAAGGAAAACATCGACGGCGAGGCGCTTGAATGGGCCTATAAGCGCCTGCTGACGCGCACTGAGCATCGCCGCATCATGATGGTGATCTCCGATGGCGCGCCGGTGGATGATTCGACGCTCAGCGTGAACCCCGGCAACTATCTCGAACGGCATCTGCGCAAGGTGATCAACGAGATCGAGGGGCGTGAGGCGGTGGAGCTGATCGCCATCGGCATCGGCCATGATGTGACGCGCTACTACCGCCGCGCCGTCACCATCGTGGATGCCGAGGAGCTGGGCGGCACGATGATGAAGAAGCTTGCCGAGCTGTTCGACGAGGATGCTGGCGTGGCGTGGCAACGCGCCGCCGCCGAGCGCGCGCCGTTGCTCGGATGAGCCGCAGCACCCTGCCACGCTTTTTCGTTCTGCATGCCTGCGGCACGACGCAACGCGCCGCCGCCGAGCGCGCGCCGTTGCTCGGATGAGCCGCGGCGCTCTGCCACGCTTTTTCGTTCTGCATGCCTGCGGCATGACGCAACGCGCTGCTGCCGAGCGCGCGCCGTTGCTCGGATGAGCCGCGGCGCCCTGCCACGCTTTTTCGTTCTGAATGCCTGCGGCATGACGCAACGCCCCGCCGCAAGGCGGGCGCCGTTGCTCGGATGAGTCGCGGCATCCTGCCACGCGGTTCCGACCTTCATGCCTGCGGCATGACGCAACGCCCTGCCGCAAGGCGGGTGCCGTTGCTCGTCTGACCCGGCGAACAAACCGGCGCGGGCTTCTTGCCCTTCTCGCCGCCCTGCCGGGCTGCGCGGCCGCCGAGGCGCCGCTCACCCAGCTTGTGGCAGTGCCGCCGCTGCCGGAGGGCGGCGTACTGCGCCTGCTGGGCGGGCTCGAGATCGATCGCGGGGTGCTGGGCTTCGGAGGACTTTCGGGCCTGCACCTCGCCCCCGATCTGACGCTGACCGCGATCAGCGACCTCGCCCGCTTCGCCGAATTCCGCCTGCGGCTCGATGACCGGCTGCGTCCACAGGCGCTGGTCCTGCTGCGGCGCGGGCGCCTTGGCGATGGGCGCGGCCAGCCGCTGGCGCGCGGCCATGCCGGTGATGCCGAGTCGCTGGCGCGCCTGCCCGATGCCTGGCTGGTGGGCTTCGAGCGTTGGCACCGCATCCGCCGCTACGAGGATCTTGCGGGGCCCGGTGCCGAAGTCGCCGCACCGCCCGGGTTGGAGGCGGCGCCAGGAAATGGCGGGCTGGAGGCGCTGGCAGTATTGGCCGGCGGGCGGTGGCTCGCGCTGAGCGAAGCGCTGTCGGCGCCCGAGCATCCCGGCGCCACACGTGGCTGGATCGGCGGCCCGGACGCTTGGCAGCCTCTGGCCTGGCGTAGCGGGCCGGGGATGTCCCCGGTGGATGCCGCGCCGCTGCCAGATGGTGGCGCGTTGGTGCTGGAGCGCGCCTTCTCCTGGATCGGCGGCTTTCGCGGTCGCCTCGTCCGCGTGCCGGAAGCTGCGCTGCGTCCTGGCACTTTGATCGAGGGCACCGAGATCCTGTCGCTGTCGGACCCTTTACCGGCCGAGAATTGGGAGGGTGTCTCGGTGCTGGCCCATCAGGGCCGAACCCTGGTGGCACTGGTCTCGGACGACAATGAAAGCGCCTTCCAGCGTAGCCTGTTCCTTTTGCTGGAATTGCTGCCTTGACTGGAATTGCTGTCCGATCAGACGGCTTCGAGCAGCCGCGCCCGAGGCAGCGTGAGCCAGGCCCGGGCGCCAATGCCTGGTGCGCTTTCCAGGCGGATGTCCCCGCCATGCGCCGCGGCCAGCGATCGTGCGAGGCTGAGCCCAAGGTCGAGGCCACGCGTGCCGTTGACCGGGCCGGCGGTCTCGCAAACCAGATCCTGGCTCGCCAGGCCATCGCCCTCATCCTCAACGATGATCGCCATGGTATCAGCGGCCATGGCGTGACGTAGCGCGATCACGTCACCATCGCGGGAATGGCGGGCGGCACGGCGCAGCAGCGCGCCGATGGCCCCTTCCAGCGCGCGGCGATCGGCACGGACGGTCAGGTTGCGCAGCCCCTGGTCGATCTGCCAGTGGCGCCGACCGGGGCGGATCTGCGCGGCCACGGCGGCAACGGCGGCATCAACAAGCGGGCCGAGTTGGGCCGGCGCGTCTTGCATTGTGCGAGCGGTGGATTCGGTGGCGAAATCCGATAGATCATCGGCGATCCGCAGCAACTGCTGCGCCACGGTACCGAGCGTTGCAGCTTCGCCCGCGAGACGGTGGTCGGGCGGTAAACGATCGAGTTGCCCCATCAGCGCCAGCCCCGGCCCGCGCAATTCCTGCGCGGCGAGCGACAGGCAGCGACCGCGGACGGCGGCAAGCCGCTCGGCGGCAGCAACGCAGTCACGTGCCTGCCGCAGCGCGTTGCGCAGGTGCAAAGAAACCACCGCAAGCAGGAGCGAAGCCCCCAGCAGGATGAAGGTGGGAATCGGATCGTCTATCATGGGAAAGATGATAGAACTGGATTTATTGAAATTACCTTAACGCGGCTTCCCTGCGCTAATGTCGGCGGCA
>JBBSCP010000097.1:0-13964 GCA_038250135.1 Acetobacterales bacterium
GCTGGCGCGAGGGCCTGGCCTCCTCCATGCCGCCGCAGGAACGCGCGGCGGACCGCGCGGCGATGCTGCTCTCCATGACGCGCTTTTTTCGCCTGACGATCCAGGTGGCGGTGCTCGGCGTCGGCGCCTGGCTGACGCTGGAGCAGCAGCTGACCTCAGGCGCAGCCATCGCCGCCTCCATCATCATGGGCCGTGCGCTGGCGCCGGTGGAGCAGATGATCGGCGGCTGGAAGCAGCTGGTGCAGGCGCGACAGGCCTATCGGCGGCTGACCGGCTTCATGGCACTGCCGCGCATCCGCCCGCCCGGCATGGCACTGCCCGAACCGACCGGGCGTATCGCCGCCGAGCGCGTGACCTTCGGCTTCCCGGGCCAGCCGGTGGCGATCATCAAGGGCATCAGCTTCAACCTCGCCGCCGGGGAATCCCTGGCCATCATCGGCCCCTCCGCCGCCGGCAAGACCACGCTGATCCGGCTGCTGATCGGCACGCTGCAAGCCTCCGCCGGCACGGTGCGGCTCGATGGCGCGGACGTATTCACCTGGCAGCGCGAGGATTTTGGCAAGTATGTCGGCTACCTGCCGCAGGATGTGGAGCTGTTCGACGGCACCGTCATGCTCAACATCGGCCGCATGCGCGATGCCGAGCCCGAGATGGTCTTCGAAGCCGCGAAGCTCGCGGGCTGCCATGAGATGATCCTGCGCCTGCCGCAAGGCTACGACACCGAGATCGGCGATGGCGGGCAGCATCTGTCAGGCGGCCAGCGCCAGTTGATCGGCCTCGCCCGATCCATGTTCGGCAACCCGCATTTCGTGGTGCTGGACGAACCCAACAGCAACCTCGATGGCGACGCCGAACAGGCGCTGATCCGGGGGCTGGAAGCGTTGAAGGCACGCGCTACCACGGTGATCCTGGTCTCGCACCGGCCGACCCTGGTGCAGGGCGTGGACAAGGTGCTGCTGCTGCGCGACGGTGCGGCCGAGGCCTTCGGCCCGCGTGCCGAGGTGTTGAAGCGCCTTGTACAGGGGGCGCCCAGCCGGCCGACGGAAGTCGTGCCCAGCCGCGCCGCAGGAGCTTGATGGCATGAGCGACGCTACCTTCCCCCGCAATGACCCCGGGAACGCCCCCGGGAACGTCCCCGGGAACGCAATAGTGCCGAAAGGCAATGGCGGGCCGCCCGCGCTATGGCAGCCCGAAGCCGAACAGCTGATCCTCGACGCGCCGAAGCCGCGCACCCGCCTCGTCGTCATGATGGGCTACGTCATCTGCGGCGTCTTCGTCTTCGGCCTGGGTGCCTGGGCCTCGCTGGCGCCGCTGACCGAGGCGGCGATCGCGCCCGGAACCCTGAAGGTCGAGGGTACGCGCCGCACCGTGCAGCATTTCGAAGGTGGCATCGTGCGCGAGATCCTGGTGCGCGACGGCGATGTCGTGCGACGTGGCCAACCGCTCCTGCGCCTGGACCAACCACAGGCTGCGCAGCAGACCGAGACGCTGCGCAGCCAGCGCTTCGCCATGCTGGCGCAGGATGCGCGCCTGACAGCCGAGCTCGCCCGCGGGGCCGACATCGCCTTCCCGCGCGAATTGCTGGTCTCCGACCACCCCCGCGCGCAGGAGGTCATCACCGGCCAGCGCGCCCTGTTCGAAGCACGGCGTGTCGCCCTCGACAGCCAGTTCCTGGTGCTGCGTGCTCGTATCGAGCAGCATGAAGCCACCATCCGTTCCGCCTCCGCGCAGATGACGGCCCAGCGGCGCATGCTGGTGCTGCTCAAGGTGGAGGAGGACAACACCGCGATTCTGATGCGCCAGGGCCTGGCGCGCCTGCCGCAGCTGCTGGCGTTGCAGCGCCAGGTCGCCTCGACCGAAGGCAATGTCGCCGACATCACCAGCCAGACCGAACGCTCCCGCGCCCAGATCGCGGAAGCCGAGCGCGAGATCACGCGCCTCGGCGATACGCGCCTGCAGGAAGCCTCCACCGAGCTGCGCGAAGTACGCATGCGGCTGTCGGAAGCCGAGGAAAGGCTGCGTGCGGCCGAGAACGTCTCGACGCGGCTCGAAGTGACCTCGCCGGAGGATGGCGTGGTGCTGAACCTCCGCGTCTTCACGGCAGGCGGCGTGGTGCGCCCCGGCGACCCGCTGCTCGACATCGTGCCGGAACGCGATCGCCTCATCGCCGAAGTGCATGTCCAGCCCAACGACATCGACGTGGTGCAAAACGGGTTGCAGGCCGAGGTGCGCCTGCCCGCCTTCAAGCAGCGCCTGGTGCCTTATCTGCACGGCCAGGTCATCTTCGTCGCCTCGGACATCACCGAGGATGAGCGACGGGGCATGGCGTATTACCGCGTGCAGATCGAGATCGACCAGGCGCAGCTCAGGTCACTCGACGGCGTCAACCTCCGCGCCGGCATGGCGGTCGAGGCGATGATTCAGACCGGCAGCCGCAGCTTCGGCCGCTACATGATCCAGCCGTTGATCGACAGTTTCCACCGCTCCTTCCGCGAACAATAGGAACCACCACCATGACCGGCATCCCTACCGTCTTCGGCGACGGCGTCATCGACGTGCACGTGGCCAATGGCGTGGCGCGCATCACGCTCGGCGCCGCGACCGGCCAGCAGGATGCGAAGCCCATGCCGTCTGGCATGCTGATCGTGCCCGTGCTGCAATTGCCCACGCTCGCGCGCGTGCTGGCCGAGGTGACCAAGCAGATCGAGACGAAGGCCAAGGAAGCCATGGCGCAGGCGCAGGCCAAGGCGCCTGCCGCACCGGCCGCCGCGCCGGCGGCGACCGACCACGTGGCCGGCGCCTTTCGCTTCAACGGGTAAGGCTCACGCTCCAGCGCGGTCCGCGTAGCCCTTCGGGTGCGCGGCCCGCCAGGCATGGGCAGTGCGCACGATATCATCCAGGGCGGGGAAGCGCGGCGTCCAGCCGGTCTCCTTGCGCAGCAACGCGGAGGAGGCGACCAGCACCGCCGGGTCGCCTTCCCGCCGCGGGCCGAGCGTGTGCGGCACCGGGCGGCCGACGATGCGGCCCACCGTCTCGATCACTTCCCGCACCGAATAGCCGCGGCCATTGCCGAGGTTGTAGCGCCGCGACTTCTCCTCCAGCAGCGGCAGCACGCGCAGATGCGCCTCCGCCAGGTCGCTGACGTGCACATAGTCGCGCACGCCAGTGCCGTCGGGCGTGTCGTAATCCGTGCCGAAGACCATCAGCGGCGGGCGCAGGCCCAGCGCCGCGTCGATGGCGAGCGGCACCAGGTGGGTCTCCGGCTCATGATCCTCGCCGGAGCGCCCGGCGGGGTCGGCACCGGCCGCGTTGAAGTAGCGCAGCGAGGCAAAGCGCAGCCCGTGCAAGCGGTCCGCCCAATCCAGCGCGCGTTCGCAGAACAGCTTGCTCTCCCCATAAGGCGAGACGGGGCCGAGGCGCTGCTGCTCGTCGATCGGGATTCGCTCTGGAAAGCCGAACAGCGCAGCGGTCGAGGACAGCACCATGCGCCGGCAGCCGGCCCTTACCGCGGCGTCGGCGATGGCCGAGGTGGTGGCGAGGTTCTCCGCCATGTAGCGCATCGGCTCGCGCATGCTGTCGCCGACCAGGGAGAGGGCTGCGAAATGCAGCACTGCCTCGAAGGGGCCGAGCGCGAAGGCAGCGGCCAGCGTCGCGGCATCGTCGCAGCGGCCCGTGACCAGCCGGGCTCCCGCGGGCAAAGCGCCGGCATGGCCCTTCGAGAGATCATCGAGCACCACGACCTCGTCGCCGCGATCAAGCAAGGCGAGCACCGTATGGCTACCGACATAGCCGGCGCCGCCGGTGACGAGATAGCGACCCAAGGCGGACATCCTTCGGAAAGGCCATCAAGCGGAACGGCAATTACTAGGTGTTCTTATAACGCGGGAGTGTGGCGTCTGCGAGGCAGGGGGCCGGTTGAGCGCGGACCGCAGCACGCCCATGATGGGCCGATGCGTTGGTCTGCCCTGTTTGTCCTGCTGGTTCTCCCGCCGGCGCCCCTGGCCTCGGCCGAATCGCCGCCTTCCGGTGCCGCGGATTGGGCGACGCGCAGCATGCCCACCGCCGGGCCGTCACGGGCCATTGGCGGCACCAGCCTCGGCTGCATCGCGGGGGCGGTGCAACTGCCGAGCGAGGGGCCGGGCTGGCAGGCGGTGCGGGTCTCGCGCAACCGCCATTGGGGGCACCCCGCGACGATCGCCTTCGTGCAGGATCTCGCCGGCCGGGCGCGGGCGCAGGCCTTCCCGGATCTGTGGATCGGCGATTTGGCACAGCCGCGCGGCGGGCCGATGCCCTGGGGGCATGCAAGCCACCAGAACGGGCTCGACGTGGATGTGTGGCTGGACCTCCGCCCCAAGCCGCGCATGCCCGTGGCGGCGCGAGAGGAACTCACCATCCCCTCCCTGGTCCCACCGGAGGGCGATGCGGTTGATCCGGCGCGCTGGACGGCGCGGCACGCGACGCTGATCCGCCTCGCCGCCGAGGCCCAGGGCGTGGACCGGCTGTTGGTGAACCCCGCCATCAAGCGCCGGCTCTGCGCCGATCATCGCGGAGAACCTTGGCTACGTCGCGTGCGGCCCTGGCGCGGGCATGACAGCCACATGCATGTCCGCCTGCGCTGCCCGCCCGACAGCCCCGACTGCCGCGACATCGCCCCGCCGCCGCCCGGCGATGGCTGCGATGCCACGCTGGAGTGGTGGTTCTCGCCAGAGGCGCAGCGCCCGCCGACGCCACCGGCCCGCCAGTCCGCTCCGCCGGCCCTGCCGATGGCCTGCGGCCCGGTCTTCAACGCGCGCTGAGTCGCACGATTGCCTAGTTTTTCGGCATAGTGTCTCCCAAGGCGGCAAGATGACGCCGCGGAAAGTTTGGCGGACGGCTTCAACCCCCAAGGGCTGCTTGCGCGAGGGGGGGCGCCTGCCCCAAACAGGCGCTACGAGGGCCGAGGGTCGGCCCGCGCCGCCTTGCCCTGGGGGGGAATCGATGGAGCGTCCTTTCGTCGAGATCAACGAGGTCGCCATGCGCTACGGCGGTGTCGAAGGCACGCTGGCGCTGAAGGGCACCACGCTGTCGGTGGCCAAGGGCGAGTTCATCGCCGTCGTCGGCCCCTCGGGCTGCGGCAAATCCACGCTGATGCGCCTGGTCACCGGGCTGTGGCCGGCGACCGCGGGCAGCGTCATCGTCTCGGGGGCGGAAGTCGCCGGTCCGCTGACCGTCGCCGGCATGGCTTTCCAGAACCCCACCCTGCTGCCCTGGCGCAACATCATCGACAACGTGATGCTGCCGCTCGAAGTGGTGGAGCCGCATCGCCGCCGGCTGCGCAGCCAACGCGCGATGTATGAGGCCAAGGCGCGGGATCTGCTCGGCCTCGTCGGCCTGGGCGGCTTCGAGAAGAAGTTCCCCTGGCAGCTTTCGGGCGGCATGCAGCAGCGCGCGAGCCTCTGCCGCGCGCTGATCCATGACCCCGCCTTGCTCATGCTCGACGAGCCCTTCGCCGCGCTGGACATCTTCACGCGCGAGGATCTCTGGTCGGTGCTCCAGGATGTATGGATGGCGCGCAAGCCCACCGTGATCCTGGTGACTCACGATCTGCGCGAGGCGACCTTCCTGTCCGACCGCGTGCTGGTGATGTCCTCACGCCCCGGCCGCATCATCGCCGAGCGCCAAGTTGGCCTGCCGCGCCCGCGCACGCTCGAGACCACCTACATGCCGGAATTCGTCACCATGGTGCATGACCTGCGCGAGCACATCAGCGCGGCCCGCAAGGGCGAGGAGGTTGTCCATGCCGCGTGACACCGTCGCCAACGATCCAACCATGTCGCCCGAGGCGCTGGCGCGCCTCGAAGCGTTGATCGCCTCGGCGCGTCGCCGCCGCCGGTTGCAGGCCTGGCTGCCTTATCTGGTGATCGCCGGCATGTTCCTGATCTGGGAGATCGGCGTCCAGGCCTTCGACGTGCAGCAATTCATCCTGCCGGCACCGACCGACATCGCGGCCAGCATGATCAAGTGGTGGAAGCCGCTGCTGGACAATGCCTGGCAGACGCTGATGACGACGCTGATCGGCTTCGGCTTCGCCATCGTGTTCGGGCTGTTGCTCGGCATCGCCATCGGCAGTTCGTCGATGCTCTATCACGGGCTCTATCCGCTGCTGATCGGGTTCAATTCCATCCCGAAGGTCGCCGTGGTGCCGATCCTGGTGATCTGGTTCGGCATCGGCACGGTGCCTGCCGTCATCACCGCCTTCCTGATCAGCTTCTTCCCCATCGTCGTGAACGTGGCCACCGGCATCGCGACCGTCGAGCCCGAGTTGCGCGACGTGCTGCGCGCGCTCGGTGCGCGCCATTCCGACATCATCCGCAAGGTCGGCCTGCCGCGGGCAATGCCGTACTTCTTCGCCTCCCTGAAAATAGCGATCACGGTGGCTTTCGTGGGCTCGATCATCGCCGAGACGGTCGCCGCCAATAAGGGCATCGGCCATTTGATGATCCTGGCCAGCAGCCGCTTCGACGTGCCGCTGGTGTTTGCCGGGCTGATGGTGACGGCGGTGATGGGCGTTTTGATGTATGCGGCTGCCGTGACCATCGAGAACCGCACCACCGGCTGGGCCATGCGCGGCCAGACCGACCAGATGGTGCAGATTCCGGGCGGCGGCTGAGGCCGGCTCGAAGCGGGCAGTCAGTCACACCGCCCGCTTCACCTCAACCACCTCCACATCCTCCACGCTACGCCGCGCCGTGAATCCCAGGTGCTTCACGAAGCCGAGCATCGGCGCGTTGTCGGCCAGCACCTGACCCGCAATGGTCTTGATGCCCCCGCCCGGTGCCCAGTCGAACAGGCGCTGCATCAACTGCGCGCCAAGGCCCTGGCCCTTCATCTGGGCATCCACCACCACGGCAAATTCGCCCGTCTCGCCATCCGGCTCGCGGATCAGGCGCGAGACGCCGAGCATTTCCTCACCACCCTCCGGCACCGCACGCATGGCCACGAAAGCCATCTCGCGGTCGTAGTCGATCTGCGTCAGGCGCGCGACCTGCACCGGCGGCAGTTCCTTCAACTGCGAGAAGAAGCGGTAGCGAATATCTTCCGGCGAGAGGCGCGCGATGAAGCTGCCATGCGCCTGCGCATCCTCCGGGCGGATCGGGCGCAAGGTCAGCGTCTCGCCGGATTTCGCGGCCCAGCGCGTCACCCAATCCTCCGGGTAGGGCGGCACCGCCAGCAGCCCGCGCTCGCCTTCCGGGCGAAGGTCGAGGCTCGCATCGGCGGCGAGCACGCCCTCGGCATCGACGAAAAGCGGGTTCACGCCGAGTGCTGCCATTTCCGGGAAATCCACCGCGATCTGGGACAGCCGCACCAGCGCCTCTGCCACCGCCGGCTCGGCGGCGGCTTCCTGGTCGCGGTAGCCGGCCATCAGCTTCGCGGCGCGGGTGCGCGCGATCAGCGCATGCGCCAGCGTCATGTTCAGCGGCGGCAAATCATGCCCCGCATCGCCCAGCAACTCCGCCGCCGTGCCGCCCAGGCCGAAGCCGAGATAGGGGCCGAACATCGCATCCTCGGCGAGCCACATCCGCAGTTCCAACGCGCGGGCCGCCTGGCGCTGCACCAGAAAACCATCGACGCGCGCGCCGGGGCGCAGCCGTGCAACGCGCGCCAGCATCGCCTCCGCCGCCTCGCGCACCGCCTCGGCACTGCGCAGGCCGAGCACCACGCCGCCGAAATCGGTCTTTCGCGAAATTTCGGCGCTACGCAGCTTCAGCACCACCGGGAAGCCGAGCAGGTTCGCCGCATCCGCCGCCTCCTCCACCCCATGGGCCACGCGGCCTGGCACCACTGGCAACCCGTAGGCGCCGAGCACGCAGAGCGCCTCGTCTTCGGTCAGGGAGAGCCTGCCTTCGCCTCGCACCCTGGCGAAAAGCTGCGCGACGGCGGCGCGGTCCGGCTTCAGCGCCAGCACCTCGCGCCCCGGCAGCTCGGCCGCGGCGGCGCGGTTGCGGCGGTCGGCCAGCAGGTGCAGCGCGCCATGCACCGCAGCCTCTGGCGTGGGGAACACCGCAAGGCCCGAAGCCGCCAGCGCCGCACGCTGCGCGCCCGCCGTGGCCTGGCCGGACCAGCACAGCAGCACCGGCGCGGCACGCGTGGCGCGGGCGGCGGCGGTCAGGCCGGTGGCGATGCTCTCGGCATTCTCGCCCGCCACCGGCGCATGCAGCG
The DNA here is from genome assembly GCA_038250135.1 of Acetobacterales bacterium. GTDB lineage: Bacteria > Pseudomonadota > Alphaproteobacteria > Acetobacterales > Acetobacteraceae > Falsiroseomonas. The sequence continues at coordinate 8,200 of JBBSCP010000097.1, forward strand.
CGATCACCGCATCCACCTCCGGCACCGCGGCCAGCAGTGCGGCAGCCTCGCCGAGCGCGGTGCCGTCGAGCGAGTCGAGGATGATCGGGTTGCGCCCCTGGAAGCCGCCCGGCAGCGCGATGGCGAGGCTCGCCAGCGCGGCATCAGGGATCGAGGCGATCCGGCCACCACCGGCCAGCACCGCATCGCCGGCCAGCACCGCGAGCCCCGTGCCATTGGCGACGATGCCGATACGGTCTCCCACCCCCGCCCGGGCCGAGAGCCTGGTGCGCGCCAGCGTCTCGGCGGCGGAGAGCAGATCCTCGAGCCCGCTTACGCGCAGCACGCCGGCGCGGCGCAGCGCAGCCTCCATGACCGCATCGCCGGTGCCTGACGGGTCGATCAGGCGCCCGCCGGGGCGCAGCGCCACCACCGGGCGGGTACGCGCCGCGGCGCGGGCGGCGGAGATGAACATGCGGCGGTTCTTGATGTGCCGCAGGTCCAGAAGGATCGCCCCTGTGCCGGGATCGCGGGAGAGCCAGTCCAGCGCATGGGCGAAGCCGAGATCGACATTGGCCCCGAGGCCGATGACATGGCTGAAGCCCACGCTCTCGGCTTCCGCCCAGTCGAGCACTGTGCGCGAGATCGAGGCCGATTGGCTGATCAGGGCCAGCTTGCCCGCCCGCGGCGCCAGGTGGCTGAGCGAGGCATTGAGCCCGATCGCCGGCACGCAGATGCCGAAACTCGCCGGGCCCAGCGCATGTACCCCGGTACGACGGCAGATCGCCGCGAGGTCCGATGTCGCGCCCGGCACCACTGCGGCGAAGCAGCCCCTTGCGGCCAGCGCCGCCATGGCGGGCTCCAGCGCCTCGGGCGCCAGCGCCAGCACGGCGAGGTCGGGCAGGTTCGGTAGGGCGGCGATGCTCGGCGCCTCCTCCAGCCCCTCCGCCGCCATGCCGACCACGGCGAGCGAGCCGCGAAAGCCACCCGCGGCCAGGTTGCGCGCCAGCAGCACCGCGATCGGCAGGGCCGGATCAGCGATCAGCGCGACATGGCGCGGGCGGTACAGGGCGCGCTCATCGAATCGGCCGGCGCGGGGGGTGGGGTGCGAGGTCAGGGTCATGGTCACGGTCACGGTCATGGTGCAGTGCAGCATGTGGGGTAAAAGGAGGCGCCGCAACACCGCTCTCCATGACGCTTATGCCACAACCCGTCTCGCCAAGGGGTTGCCGCAGGCGCTGCGGCGCCGTTCCATGCGCATGATCACGATGTCGAGGAACGCCATGCCCGCCCCCGATCCGCGTTGGGACCCCGAAATGCTCGCCTTCAGCGCGATGATGGAGGCGGAGGGCGCGAAGCACCCCCCCATCACCCTCGCCTTGCCGCTGGATGCGGCACGCGCCACCACCGAGGCGCTGAACCTGCCGCTTAGCGCTGGCGGCGCGACGATGGCGGAGAGCCTGGATTTCTGGCTGCCGATCCGTGGCCGCCGGATTCAATGCCGCTTCCACCGGCCGAAACCCGGCCCTCTGCCGGTACTTATCTATCTGCATGGCGGCGGATGGGTGTGGAACAGCATCGACACGCATGACCGCCTGATGCGCGACTACGCGGCCGGCGGCGGCTGCGCCGTGATCGGCCCCGATTACGCGCTGAGCCCCGAGGCCGCCTTCCCCCAGGCGCTGGAGGAATGTGCCGCCGTGGTGCGCTGGGTGGCGCGCGAGGGGGCGGCGAAGGGCCTCGATTCCAGCCGCATAGTCCTCGGCGGCGACAGTGCGGGCGCCAACCTCGCCATGGGGGTGGCGTTGCTGCTGCGCGAGACCGATCCGGATATCAGCCTCGCGGGCCTGTTGCTGAACTACGGCGTCTTCGATTCACGCACCGATACCGCCAGCTACCAGGAATTTGCGGATGGCTACTTCCTGACGCGCGAGAAGATGCGCTTCTACTGGAACTGCTACGCCCCGCGCGAGGCCGACCGGGTGAACCCCCTCGCCGCACCGCTTCGCGGCGATCTCAAGGGCTTGCCGCCCGTTCTTCTCCACATCGCGGAACTCGACGTCCTGGCGGCGGAGAACCTTGCCATGGGCCAGCGTTTTGTCGCCGCAGGTGTCGCCCTGGAACAGGAGGTCTTCCCCGGCACCGCGCATGGCTTCCTGCGCGCCCTGAACCATGTGGCGAAGGCGCGCGATGCGGTGGCGAAGGCCGGCGCCTGGCTCTCCCAGCGTTTCGCTTAACGCCCCGCCAGCGCCCGCTTCGCCACTTCGGCGAGGAAGCCGCTCGCGGTCGGCAGGATGGCATCGTTGAAATCATAGCCGGGGTTGTGCAGCTCGCGCCCACCCTCGGCCGGGCCATTGCCGATCCAGACGAAGGCGCCCGGCGCCTCCTTCAAGAACCAGGAGAAATCCTCGCCCGTCATCGCCGGCGGCAAGTCGCGGCGCGTCGGCGCCACGGCGGTCGCGGCGGCGGCGGCGAGATCGCGCTCGGCCGGGTGGTTGGCCGTGACCTCCACGCCCTGGCGCCAGGCCACCGTGGCCTGCACGCCGAAGGTGGCGGCGATGCCCTCACCCACCCGATGGATGCCCTCGCGCAGCGCCTCGCCCGCGCTGTCCTTCAGCCAGCGTGCCGTACCCTTGAGCACCACGCGGCTGGGAATCTGGTTCTGTGCCTCGCCGCCCTCGACGATGGTCACGCTGATGACGCCGCCCGCCAGAGGATCGAGGTTGCGCGCCACGATGGTCTGCAGCGCCACGATGCAATGCCCCGCCGCCACCATCGGGTCGCGCGCGAGATGCGGCAGCGCGGCATGCGCGGCGTGGCCGTCGAAGGTGATGTCGAAGCGGCAGCCGGCCGCCATCACCGGGCCGTCATGCACGGCGATGGTGCCAGCCGGCAGGCCCGGCCAATTGTGCCAGCCGAAAATGCGCTCCATCGGGAAGCGCTGGAACAGCCCCTCGGCCACCATGCGCTTGGCGCCGCCGCCGCCCTCCTCCGCCGGCTGGAACACCAGATGCACCGTGCCCGTCCAGTCCGGATCATCAACCAGCAGCTTCGCCGCGCCGAGCAGCGCCGTGGTGTGCCCATCATGCCCGCAGGCGTGCATCACGCCCGGATTGGTCGAGCGATAGGGCAGCGACTCGTTCATCTCCTGGATCGGCAGCGCGTCCATGTCGCCGCGCAGGCCGACGCTGCGGTTGCTGGCGCCGCGCCGGAGCGTGGCGACCACGCCATGCCCGCCAAAGCCCTCGGTGATCTCGGTCACGCCCATGTCACGCAGCCGCGCGGCAACGAAAGCGGCCGTCGCACCTTCATGCAGGGTCAGGCCCGGGTTGGCATGCAGATGCCGGCGCCAGGCGGTGAGGGTCTCGGCGAAGGGCGTGTCCATGGCATAGTCCTAACGTGTTCACGCGGCTGTCTCCATCCCTGAGATGACAGGCCCGCACTTTGCAGAGGGAAACCACCGGATCTTCGCCGCCCGCCTGTTTCTGGCCACGCTGTTGCTGCTGCCCACCCTCTGTCCGGCCTTCGGCCAGTCGGCGGAAGCGCCGGCGGCCGTGACCGGGGCGCTGCCGCTCACCATCGAATTGCTGCCCACCGGCATCGAGCGCCTCGACAACTCCCTGCTCGCCACCTCCAACCTCCGCCGGCTGGCCGAGCCCGCGCCGGTGGACGCCTTCGGCCTGGTGGCGCGCGCCGGCGCCGAGCCCGCGGTGCTCGAGGAAGTGCTTCGCGCCGAGGGATATTGGGGCGGGCTGGTCGAGATTCGCCTGGCCGGCCAGCCACTCGGCACGCCGGGCCTGGCGGAACAACTGGCCGCGTCTGGCGCACCGGTCGCGGTGCAGATCAAGGTGACGCCCGGGCCGGTCTATCGGCTGCGCCAGATCGGAGTGCGCGCCGCTGAGCCGACGGAGCAGGAGGCCCTGGCCGCCATCGGCCCGCCGCCCGGCCTCGCCGCGGGCGATGCGGCGCGCGCCGGCGCCGTGCTGGATGCCGAGGCCGGGCTGGTCGGCGCGCTGCGCATGGCAGGCCATCCGCTGGCCGCCGTCACCGCCCGCGACGTGATCGTGGACCATGACGCGAAGATCATGGACGTCGCCTGGACGCTCTCCCCCGGCCCGCGCGCGCGCTTCGCCACGCCCGAGGTGACCGGCAGCGGCCGGGTGAACCCGCAATTGCTGGCGCGCCTTGCGGGACGGCTCGATGACCGGGTCTTCGACCCCACGGCGGTGGAGCGCACGCGGCGCGACTTTCTTCAGCTCGGCGTGTTCGACACGGTGCGCGCCCGCACGGGGGCTCGGCTGGATGAGGCCGGGCGCCTGCCCGTCACCTTCGCCACCACCGACCGGCCGCGCAATGCCGCGGGCATCAGCCTGGCCTATGAGACCAATTACGGCCCGACCGGGCGGATCTATTACGAGCGCCGCAACGTCTTCGGCAATGCCGAGCGCCTTCGCCTGGAGATCGAGGGCTCGCGCCTCGGCCTGGGGACGGAGGATTCCAACGCCCGTATCGCCGCCAATTTCCGCCGCCCCGCGCTGTTCGATGGTGCCACCACCCTGGTCGTGGATGCCCAGGCGCTGCGCGAGCGGCTGAAGGCCTATGACCGAGACGCCGTGGTGCTGGCAGCGACTCTGGAACACCCCTTCGCGGATCGCTGGGTCTTGCAGGCCGGGCCGGTGCTGGATTTCGGCCGCGTCGGACGGGACGGGCAGCTCGAAGCCTCCAACCTCGTCGGCGTGCTGGTCGGGCTGCGCTTCGACACCACCGATTCGGTGCTCGATCCGCGCAGCGGCATCCGCGCGTCAGCGACGGTGATTCCCTATACCGGCTTCGACGGGAGCGACGGATTCATCCGCGCCGTCGGTACGCTGCGCACCTATTTCGACCTGCGGGGCGATGGCGGCAGCGTGGTGGCGCTGCGCGGCACGCTCGGCAGCATCACCGGGGCCGAGCGCGGCGTGCCGCTCGACAAGCGTTTCTATTCCGGCGGCGGCGGCTCGGTGCGCGGTGTTTCCTACCAATCGATCGGGCCGCGCGACGCACAGGGACGCCCGGAGGGCGGGGTCAGCCTCGCCGAGGCCTCGGTCGAGCTCCGCCAGCGCCTTCGCGGCAGCTTCGGCATGGTTGCCTTCCTCGATGCCGGCACGGTCGGCCAGCACCAGTTTCCGGATGGGGCCGAGTTGCGCATGGGCGCGGGCCTGGGCATCCGCTATGCCACCGCCATCGGGCCGCTGCGGCTCGACCTTGCCATTCCCCTGCGGCAGCGCGCCGGGGATGAGTCGTACGGGTTGTATGTCGGCCTCGGCCAATCCTTCTGAACCGCCAAGGCCTCGCCGCCGCTGGGCGGTGTGGGCCGCCTCGGCGCTGGGGCTCGTGGTGCTGCTGCCGGTGCTGGCGCTCGGCCTCGCGCTGCTCTGGGCGAATACCCAGGGCGGGCGGGACAGCCTGGCCCGGCTGGCCGCCGCGCAGGTGCCCGGCCTGACGCTCGACGGCCTGGAAGGTCCCCTGCCAGGCCGCCTTGGCCTCGCGCGCCTGACCATGGCGGACGACCAGGGCGTGTGGCTGGAGGTCGAACAACTCTCGTTCCGGCTCGACCTGCGCGCGCTGCTCGGCGGCACACTGCGGGTCGAGGCGCTGGAGGCGGCGCGCCTCACGCTGCATCGCCTGCCCGCCAGCACGCCCGACCCGGAGCCCTCGCCGCCCGGCCCGCTGCTGCCCGAATGGCCGCATCTGCCCTTCGCCGTGCAGCTCGACAGGCTGCAGATCGCGGAAATCCGGGTGGGCGA
>JBBSCP010000098.1:0-13951 GCA_038250135.1 Acetobacterales bacterium
GCTGTTCATGAACTGGTACAACGCGCGCATAGCGCTGGTGGAGCGCTGAGCCATGACGCATCCGCAGTTCGCGCTGGTTGCAGCGCGTTGTTTCCTTGGGTTGCGCGTCTGGCCGATGGCCAGACACGACGCGCGCATCGCGCTGGTGGAGCGCTGAGCCATGACGCATCCGCAGTTCGCGCTGGCTGCAGCGCGTTGTTTCCCTGATTTGCTCGTCTGGCCGATAGCCAGACACGACGCGCGCATAGCGCTGGTGGAGCGCTGAGCCGATGAGCGACTTCACCCTGGGCAGCATGCCCGCCACCGAAGCGCGCCGCGCGCCGCCGATCGCCACCACGGGCCTCGTCGCCTGGGCGCGGATGAACCTGTTCTCCACCTGGCTGAGCACGGCGGTGACGCTCCTGCTGGCCTATCTGCTGACCCGTTGGACCATCGGCTTCATCGACTGGGCCTTTCTCAACGCGATCTGGTCCGTCCCGGTGGTGAATGGCCAGGCGCAGACCGCCGCTTGCCGCGAGATCAAGGGCGTTGGCGCCTGCTGGGCCGTGATCACCGAGAAGCACCGCTTCATCCTGTTCGGCACCTACCCCTACGAGGAGCATTGGCGGCCGCTGGTCGTGTGTTTCCTCTTCGTCGGGCTCTATATCGTTTCGGCGTTGCGACGTTTCTGGAACTGGCAGCTGATCCCGATCTGGCTCGGCACGCTCACGCTGATTGGCGTGTTGATGTGGGGTGGCATCCTCGGCATGACCTATGTGCCGCAGGAACGCTGGGGCGGGCTGCCGATCACGCTGATCCTGTCTACCTTCGGGCTCGCCTTCGCCTTCCCGATCGCGGTGCTGGTGGCGCTTGGCCGGCGCTCGAAGCTGCCAGCGATCAAGACGCTGTGCGTGCTTTACGTGGAGCTCATCCGCGGCGTGCCGCTGATCAGCCTGCTGTTCATGGCGAGCGTGATGTTCCCGCTGTTCCTGCCGGAAGGCATGAACATCGACAAGCTGCTGCGTGCGCAGGTGGCCATCACGCTGTTCGCTGCGGCCTACCTGGCCGAAGTCGTGCGCGCCGGCCTCCAGGCACTGCCGCGCGGGCAGTACGAAGCAGCCGAAGCGCTCGGCCTGTCCTACTGGCAGAAGACCGGCTTCATCATCCTGCCACAGGCGTTGCGCCTGGTGATTCCGCCGCTGGTGAACACCTTCATCGGCTTCTTCAAGGACACCTCGCTGGTGCTGATCATCGGCATCTTCGACCTGCTGACCGCCGGCAAGACCGCGATCGTCGAGCCCGCCTGGCAGGGCTTCGGCATCGAGGTCTATATCACGGTCGGCCTCATCTACCTCGTGTTCTGCTTTGCGATGAGCAAATACAGCCAGAATCTCGAGCAAGACCTGAACAAGGATAGGCGGCGGTGACGACCATGCGGATTTTCGCGCGTTCAATCGGAAACAGGGGGAATTCGAATGGGTGAGACCATGGACATGGCGGGCGACATGCACATCGCCTCCGCCGTGCGCGCCGACGCGCCGCCGGCCATCGTGCTGGAGGGCGTGAACAAATGGTTCGGCGCGCTGCATGTGCTGCGCGAGATCAACCTCAACGTCGCCGCTGGCGAGCGCGTGGTGGTGTGCGGGCCCTCGGGCTCGGGCAAATCGACGCTGATCCGCTGCATCAACCGGCTGGAGGTGCACCAGGAAGGTAAGATCGTCGTCGATGGCATCGAATTGTCAGATGATTTGCGAAGCCTCGACGCGATCCGTCGCGAAGTCGGCATGGTATTCCAGAGCTTCAACCTGTTCCCGCACCTCACCATCCTCGAGAACTGCACGCTGGCGCCGATCTGGGTGCGCCGCATGCCCAAGCGCGATGCCGAGGAACTGGCGATGGAATACCTGACCCGGGTGCGCATCCCAGAACAGGCGAAGAAATATCCGGGGCAGCTTTCCGGCGGCCAGCAGCAGCGGGTCGCCATCGCCCGCGCGCTGTGCATGAAGCCCAAGATCATGCTGTTCGACGAGCCGACCAGCGCGCTCGACCCCGAAATGATCAAGGAAGTGCTGGATACCATGGTGATGCTGGCCTCGACCGGGATGACCATGATCTGTGTCACGCACGAGATGGGCTTCGCCCGCCAGGTGGCGGACCGCGTGGTGTTCATGGACCGCGGCGAGATCGTCGAAAGCGGGGAGCCCGAGGGCCTGTTCAACGACCCCAAGACCGATCGCCTGAAGCTGTTCCTGTCGCAGATCCTGCGTGGCCATTGAGGCTTCCCCGGGTGGCCACCGCGGCGTGCTTGCGCCGTAGTGGCTACCCGGCCTATGCCTGCGGTGGTTACGGCGTTGGAGCCCCGGCTTGAGCCATTCCCCTGCGGTCGCCCCCGGAGTCGAACGTCCGGTGACGCGGGCCGCCCTGATCGGTGTGCTGGGTGTCGTCTATGGCGACATCGGTACCAGCCCGCTTTATGCCATGCGTGCCGCCCTGCTGCACTTCGCCGATGATGGCGTCGAGCGGTGGGAAATACTCGGCCTGCTCAGCCTGATCTTCTGGTCCCTCGTCCTCACCGTGTCGGTGAAATACGTCATGTTCATGCTGCGCGCCGACAATCGCGGCGAGGGCGGCATCCTGGCGCTGATGGCGCTGGCGCAACGTCACACCGTCACCCCGCGCGGCCGCTGGATCGTGGCGCTGATCGGCATCACCGGCGCCAGCCTGTTCTTCGGCGACGGCATCATCACGCCCGCCATCTCCGTGCTGAGCGCCGTGGAGGGGCTGAAGGTCATCTCGCCGGCCTTCGAGGAGGCGGTGGTACCCATCGCGCTTGGCATCCTGCTCGCCCTGTTCCTGGTACAGTGGAAGGGCACGGGCAGCATGGGCGCGATCTTCGGGCCGATCTGCGCCGTGTGGTTCCTGGTGATCGGCGGGCTCGGGCTGATCGAGGTGGTGCGCGAGCCGGGCGTACTGGTGGCGCTCTCGCCCACCTACGCCATCGGCTTTTGCGCCCACTACAAGCTGGCCGCCTTCATCGCCTTCGGCTCGGTCGTGCTGGCGGTGACGGGGGCCGAGGCGCTCTACGCCGATATGGGCCATTTCGGCCGCAAACCCATCCAGATCGCCTGGGTGGTGCTGGTGCTGCCGGCGCTGACGCTGAATTATTTCGGCCAGGGTGCGCTGCTGCTCTCCGACCCCAAGACGATCGAGAACCCCTTCTTCCTGCTGGCGCCGGAATGGTTCCGCCTGCCGCTGGTGGTCCTGGCCACCGCGGCGACGATCATCGCGAGCCAGGCGATGATCTCGGGCGCCTACTCCATCGCGCGGCAATGCGTGCAGCTCGGCTTCACGCCCAGGCTCGAAGTGCGCCACACCAGCGAGACCGAGCAGGGGCAGATATACATGCCCCAGGTGAACTTCATGCTGCTGATCGGCGTCATCATCCTGGTGCTGGAGTTCAAGACAAGCGACAGCCTGGCGGCGGCCTATGGGCTGGCGGTCACGGGCACCTTTGTTTGCAGCTCCCTGCTCGCGCTGCTGGTGTTCCGCCGCGTCTATGGTTGGGCCTGGCCGCTGGTGATCGGCGTGTTCGGGCCGCTATTGCTGCTCGACATCGCGTTTTTCACCTCGACCGCGCTGAAGATCCCCGAAGGCGGCTACGTGCCGCTGCTGCTGGGCATCGCGACCTTCATCCTGATGCTGACCTGGAAGCAGGGGCGCGAGCTGCTGTTCGCGCGCTTCCGGCAGGACAGCCTGCCACTGAAATCCTTCCTCGCCCGCCTGCCGCAAAGCCGCACGACCCGCGTGCCCGGCATCGCCGTGTTCATGACCGGCCAGGCCGATTTCGTGCCCGCGGCACTGTTGCACAACCTCAAGCACAACAAGGTGCTGCATCAGCGCGTGCTGTTCGTGACGGTGATCAACGAGGACATCCCGCGTATCGGCGCCGAGGCGCGGCGCGAGGTGACGGAGCTGGCGCCGGACATCCACCGCGTGATCCTGCGCTACGGCTTCCAGGAAAGTCCGCACATCCCGCGCGAGCTGGAATCGCTGCGCGACCTCGGCATCCCCTTCGAGCCGATGCAGACCAGCTACTTCCTGGGCCGCGAGACGGTGGTGGCGGCGGCGGTGCCGAAGATGTCGCGCTGGCGGCAATGGATCTTCACGCTGCTGACGCGCAACTCGATGCCCGCGACGGAGTTCTTCCGCATCCCCTCCGACCGGGTGGTCGAGCTTGGGGTACGAGTCGCGATCTGATGATCGCGCGGATCGCTCGCTCCTGGTCTAAGCTCTGCTCGCGGGGGATCTGCGCCGCACAGGAGACCGGCCTTGGCGCTGCGTTATGTTCAGGTGACGATGGTGAAGGCCTGGGAGCCCGGGGCCAACGAGGCGGAGCAGCGCGTTGTCTTCACCGCCGTGCTGGACCCGCAGGGGCAACTCGACGCGGCCGCCTGGCTGGCCGACCCGGACATCTGGCCCGCCGAACGCCACCGCCCGGATGAGCCCGCCCGCACCGGCGATGTGGTGCATGACGAGGATGGCTGGGGGCTGCGCTTCACCCGCGGCCCGGACATCGATCCGGAGGCGGCGCAGCACCGGATCCTGAACCATGAGGGCGGCTTCCGGCCCGGCGAGGTGGTAACGCTGCGCGCGCCGAACGGCGTCACCTCTGCCTGGCGGGTGGTTGGCATTGGCTGAAGGTCCGGGGCATCGGCTGAAGGTCCGGGGCATCGGCTGAAGGGCCGGCAGCGCGCAGCAGCGAAACTTAGCCAAGGCTGCATTTTCGTGCTTGAACACGAAGATGGAGCCCCCCATCATCCTCCAGGATGCTCATGACAACGCGAGCCGGAGAGAGACTGATGGACGATCGCAGCCCTATGTCCACCATCGGGCCGTCCGCCGGGCGCGGCGCCCTCTCACGCCGCGCCGCACTGGTCGGCGCAGGCGCGGCCCTCGGAGCCGCACTCGCTGCCCCGGCCTGGGCGCAGCAGGCGGCGCGGCGTGGGCCGCTCAACGTGCTGTCCACCATCGCGATGATCGGCGATGTCGTGCGCCAGATCGGCGGTGATCGTATCCGTGCCGAGACGATGCTCGGCGCCGGCGTTGATCCGCACCTGTATCGCGCGACGCGCGAAGACATCGCGCGCATGCTCCGCGCCGATGTGCTGTTCTACAACGGGCTCGTGCTCGAAGGAAAAATGATCGACGCCATCGTGCGCGTCGCGCGCAGCGGCAAGCCGGTATTCGCCGTCACCGAATTGCTGCCGCAGGACAAGCTGATCGAGCCTGAGGGCGAGAACGGCCTGTATGACCCGCATGTCTGGATGGATGTGCGGCTCTGGTCGCAGGCTGCCGGCTTCATCGCCGAGCGCCTGGTCGAGCTCGACCGCCCTGGTGCCGCGAGCTATCGCCGCAACCTCGCCGCACTCCAAGCGAAGATGGCAGAGCTCGACACCTATGCCGAGCGCGCCATCGCCACCATCCCCGAACGCCAGCGCGTGATGGTCACGGCGCATGACGCCTTCAACTATTTCGAGCGCCGCTACGCCATCGAGGTGATCGGCATCCAGGGCCTCTCGACCGAGGGCGAGGCCGGCGTGCGGCGAATCCAGGATCTGGTGGACCGGCTCGTCACGAACCGCATCCCGGCCGTCTTCGTGGAGAGTTCGGTTTCCGATCGCAACATCCGCGCCCTCGTCGAGGGCGCGGGCGCGCGCGGCCATCGCGTGGTGGTGGGGGGCGAGCTGTTCTCCGACGCGATGGGCGAGCCGGGCAGTTATGAGGGCACCTATATCGGCATGATCGACCACAATGTGACCACGATCGCCCGCGCGCTGGGCGGCTCGGTGCCTGAGCGCGGCTTCCAGGACCGACTGGGCACGCGCGCGTGAGCGCCAGCGCCGGCGCGGCCATCGTGCCGTTGCAAGTTGCGCCGCTCGCGGTGCGGCATCTTTCGGTCGCCTACAGCGAGAAGCCGGTGCTGTGGGATGTCAGCTGGGCCTGCCCGCCGGGACGGCTCGTCGCCATCGTCGGGCCGAATGGCGCGGGCAAATCGACGCTGATCAAGGCCACGCTCGGCCTGGTGCCGCGCCTGTCGGGCGACGTGCGGATCTTCGGCCAGAGCCTTGCTGCGGCGCGGTCCCGAATCGGCTATCTGCCGCAGCGCGCGAGCGTCGATTGGGACTTCCCCATCACCGCGCTGCAGGTGGTCTGCATGGGCCGCTACCCGCGCACCGGCTGGCTGCGCCCCCTGCCGCGCGCCGAGCGCGAAAAGGCCCGCACTGCGCTGGCCGAGGTCGGCATGGCGGATTTCGCCGAGCGCCAGATCGGCCAGCTCTCCGGCGGGCAGCAACAGCGCATCTTCCTCGCCCGCGCCCTGGCGCTGGAGGCGGATCTGTATCTGATGGACGAGCCCTTCGCCGGCGTCGATGCGGCAACGGAACGCGCCATCGTCGATGTGTTGCAACGCCTGGCGCGCGAGGGGCGGACGGTGGTCGCCGTGCACCACGACCTCGCCACCGCGCCGCAGTACTTCCAGGACGTGCTGCTGTTGAACGTGCAGGTGATCGCGCATGGCACGATGGAGGCCGCCTTCACGCCGGCGAACCTGGCGCGCACCTATGGCGGTCGCCTGTCGTTGCTGGAACAGGCCGTCGCGGCGGCGAATCGTGATGGCGTCCCGCCACAGGCGCGCGAGGGTGCCGCGTCAACGTGATGAACGCCGATTTCCTCGCCGCGCTGATGCTCCGCTCCGGCTACAATGCGACCGTCGTGGCGCTGGGCTGCGCCGCCTTCGGCTTGGCAGCTGGCGCCATCGGCTGCTTCGTGCTGCTGCGCGGCCGCGCGCTGGTGAGCGATGCGGCGGCACATGCGACGCTGCCCGGCGTGGCGGGCGCCTTCATCATCGCCGCGACGTTCGGGCTCGATGCGCGCTCCCTGCCGCTGCTGCTGCTCGGCGCGGGGGTGACGGCGACGCTGGGTGTGGTCTGCATTGCAGCCCTCAATCGCGGCGGGCGGCTGCGCGACGACGCCTCGATGGCCCTGGTGCTGTCGATCGGCTACGGCATCGGCGTGGTGCTGTTCTCGGTCGTGCAGTCGCTGCCGGTGGGCGGTCAGGCCGGGTTGAAGGGCTTCATCCTGGGCCATGCGGCGGGCATGAGTGCTGCCGACGCCACGCTGATTGCGGGCCTCGCGCTCGCATGCCTGCTGGTGCTCACCCTGCTGTTCCGGCCGCTCACGGCGCTGTGCTTCGACCAGAACTTCGCCGCCGCCGCCGGGCTGCCGGTAAGGCTGCTGGATGGGGTGCTGCTGGCGCTGATGTTGGCCATCGCGGTGTCGGGGCTGCGCGCCGTCGGGCTCATTCTCGTGGTCGGGCTGATGGTGATCCCGGCCGTCACGGCGCGGCTGGTCAGCGACCGGCTCGAGGTGATGGTGCCGCTCGCGGCAGGGTTGGGCGCGGTGTCGGCCTGGGTGGGCACGGCGATTTCCGCCGCCTCCCCGCAATTGCCAACCGGGGCGACCATCGTGCTCACCGCCTGCACGCTGTTCCTGCTGGCGCTGATTTTCTCGCCCAGGCGTGGCGCGATCGCCTTCGCCTGGCGGCAGGGCAGCCTTTCCCTGGTGATTGCGCGCGACCACGCGCTGCGCGCCATGGTGGAGGGCGCCGAACGCGGCGCCGCACCGCGCGACTGGCCCGGCCTGGCGGAGGAGGCCGGGTGGTCGCGCCTGCAACGCCTGGTGCTGCCGGTCTGGTTCCGTCAAGAAGGCTGGGTGACGCCGGGCGCCCTGGTACTCTCGCACGCCGGAATCGCCTTGGCCGAGGCGGTCACGCGCCGGCATCGGGTGTGGGAGCACTACATGCAGGCCGCCGGCGGACTGCCGCCGCAGGCCGCGCATCGCGCCGCCGACGAGGTGGAGCACGCGCTGCCGGCGGATGTCGCGCGCGATGCCGAGGCTTGGCTGCGGCGCCACGACCCGCAGCGCCTGCCTGAACATGCCGCGCTGCCGCCGCCCGGCGAGCACGCGCCCCGCGACCAGGCACCAGGGGGGGCACGATGACGGAGTTTCTGCAGCTCGATCTCGCGCCGCTGATGGCGGCCACACTCGCCTGCCTGGTCTGCGGGCTGATCGGCAATCTGCTGCTGCTCACGCGCCAGAGCCTGATGGGCGATGCGATCAGCCATTCCGTGCTGCCCGGCATCGTGCTCGGCTTCTGGGTCAGCGGCACGCGCGACCCGGTGCCGATGGTGCTGGGCGCGTTGCTGGCGGCGGTGGTGGCCGCACTACTGATCAGCCTGATACGCCGCCTCACGCGGCTTGAAGCCGGCGCGGCGATGGGCGTGGTGTTCTCGGGGATGTTCGCGCTGGGCCTCGTGATGCTCGAGCTGACCGGCGCGCAGGCCATCGACCTCGACCTCGACTGCGTGCTGTACGGGCAACTTGAGGCACTGATCTGGCCGGCCGCGACGGGGCTCGGCTCCTTCCTCGATCCCGTGGCGATGGCCGAATTTCCGACCGAGGTCTGGACGCTGCTCGGTGCCCTGGCGCTGATCGTGCTGGTGCTGGTGCTGTTGTGGAAGGAGATGCGGCTCGCCGCCTTCGATCCCGATTTCGCGCAGGCCATCGGCTTCTCCCCGCGGCTGCTGGCGCCGCTGTTGCTGGCGCTGGTGGCGGTGGCGTGTGTCGCGGCCTTCTGGGCGGTGGGCTCGGTGCTGGTGATCGCGGCCCTTGTGGCGCCGCCGGCGGTAGCGCGGCTCATGACCAACAGCTACCGGGCGCAATTCACCCTCTCGGCCGTGATCGCCGCGTTCATGGGCGCGGGCGGCTACCTGGCCGCGGCGGCGCTGCCGGGCGCGCTTGGCCTCGGCCACGGGTTGAGCGCCTCGGGCATGGTGGCGGTGATGGCGGGGCTGTTGCTGGTGCTGGCCTGGGGGTTCGGGCGCTACGGCAGGCGCGACGGCCGGACGTCCGGCGCCGGGGGCAGGGTGGTTGTGCCCTCGGTGGGGGAGCCAAGGGCGGTCTGACCCTTGGCCTCCTGACTGCTTTTCAGCGCGGACCAGGCGGCGAACCCGCGATGATCAGGCGATCAGCGCGATATCCGAGGCGGTGACCACCGGCCGTGCCGCGAACTGCGCCATCGCTTGGGCAGCCCCTGCGCCGCCGCCATCCGCATCCCACCACAGCAGGCCAGTGTCGGTCTCGTAGATGAACTGCGGCGTGCCCGCGGCCGAGTCGGCGGCCCCCGTGGTGTTCGAGGCGAAATTCGCCGCCGCCAGCCCCCCGATCGCCAACCCGCCGAAGCCGGCCGCAGCTGATCGCCGTTGTGCTCGAAACCGATCACCAGATCGCCCAGGCCTGCCACCGCATTGGCCCAGCGGAAGTTGTCGGCGATGCCCGCGGCACCGCTCAACCGGTCCGCGCCGGCGCCGCCGACCAGCGTGTCACCGCCGCCACCGGCCGAGGTGAAGCTTGTGGTCTGCCCGGCGATGTTGCGCAGCGTGTCGGTGCCCGACCCGCCATCGAACAAATCGCCCTGGCCTAAGAAGCCGGTGACCAGAAAGACATCGTTCCCGCCTTGGCCGCGCAGCACATCCTGGCCCAGAGAGCTGAAATCTCCATCGATGGTGTCATCCCCGCCGCCGCCGAGAAGCGAAGCATTGCCGCCATCGCCGTTGATGACGTCACCAAGCTGGCTGCCGACCACCGTATCGTTGCCTGAGCCGCCGTTCACCCGCAGTGTCACAACGCCGGACAAGGCGGTGACATCGCCGAGCAGCAGCTGGTCCCCCTCGGCGCCGCCATTGACGATGAGATCATCGGCCGTGCCGGATCCGCCAACGCCGTTAATTACATAATTGTAGTCGCCGCCGCCGATATTGTCGGTGACAACGATAAGGCTCGCGTTGGGGCCGGTAGCGTTGAGCGTCTGAGTGGTCCTCCTGGTCTTTCCCGCAATGGCTGTATATTTCGCAGATCCAGGGGTGAACCGGGCCATTTCTTCAAAGTGAACGTTGAGACGGCAGTGCCGCGCGAGGCAATGCGCTTTTTGTCTGCCCGAAATCGGTTGGGTCGATACAGGTCATTTCGCGCATGAGTGTGGCGCGTGCGACGAGCGCCGGAGGGCGGGCGTGGATCGCACCCCAGAGCACGATCGGTCCGATTGGATCGATCTCGTGCGCTACACCGGCACCGGCCAGGCGAAGCGCTGGCGTTCCAGGTAGTCGAGCCGCGCGGCCAGATCCTCCCGCGCGCACAGCATCACCGAGACCACGCCCACGCCGACCTGGCGCAGCGGCGCCTCCGGCGTGGCGCCGGTCGCGGTGGCGGAAGCGGCTTCCAGGGCTAGGTCCAGCGTCGGCCCCTCGGCCAACACGTCGAGCGCGGCGGTGAGCTTGCCGCCCGGCGGCAATTCCAGCGCGAGCGGCGCCGCGCCCCCGGCCCGCAGCACCACGCGCCCGCCCGCCGAGGGCGCGCGCAGCGTCACCAGCAGGCGCAACGCCGCCCCCGGCGCGGCCGGGTGCGTGAGGCGCAGCAGGGCGCGGCCGGGGCGGGTCCAGCAGCCGAACTCCTCCGGCGCATGCCAGAAGGGGCCGGCGCGCAGCAGGTCGGCGAGCGCCATGGCCGGCTCCGGCCGCACCGCCGCCCCGATGCCGAGCGGCTGCACCAGGCCGAGCGGCGCGGGCAGGGGCGGCGCCGGCAGCGCGGGCGATGTGGTTGCGAGGCGGCCGAGCAGCTGGTCCGCTACCGCCGCCCAACTGCGCAGCCGCAAGCCCTGCCGGATACGCGCCTCGGCCTGCGCGAGCGCGCCGGGTTCGAAGATCAGGCGTTCGAGTTGGGCGAGGAATTCCGGCTCGCTCTGCGGCGCGAAATGCACGGCGAGGCCGGCGCCGGCCTCGATCAGCCCGGAATGGGCGGGGGCGACCACCACCTTGCCGAGCGCCAGCGCCTCGGTCACCGGCAGGCCCCAACCCTCATGATGGCTGTTGTAGAGCGTGAACAGCGCGCCGGCGTAGAGGCTGGCCAGCGCGGCATCGGGGATGTCGCTCAGCACCTCGACCGCATCGGCCAAGGCGGGGGCGGCGCGGAGCAGGGCGAAGACAGGGCCGGATTGGAAGCCCGGCCGGCCGACGCAGATCAGCAGCGGCACGCCGCCCTCTGGCCGCCGGCGCAGCAGCGCGAGCCAGGCATTCAGGACGAACAGATGGTCCTTGCGCGATTCCAGCGTGGCGACGAACAGCACATAGGGCCGGCCCTGCAACCCCGCGACGGCGGGGTGCAGCGTCGCCGACGCCGGTGGGCGGGGCGGTGCCGCATCAAGGCGCAGCACGGCGGTCGGCGGCTCCGGCAGGCCGGGCAGCAGTTCAGCCCGCAGCCGGGCGAGATCGGCCTCGGTGGCGGCGGAGGTGGTGAACAGCAAATCCGCATGCGCCCCAAGGCTCGCGAACCAGCGGCTGAAACTTGCCACCTGCGCGGGCTCGCAATGCTCGGGCACCAACAGGGGACCACAATCATGCACCAGCGTGGCGTAGCGCAGCACAGCCCGTGCCTTCGCGGCGCGCAATGCCAGATGGTAGTCGGGCAGGCCCCAGGAGGTGCCAAGATTGACCAGCCAGGCACCGTCCGGAAAGGCGAGGTCCGGGGAGGCCGCCATGGCGGCGCCGGCGGCGGCGACGGCCTCCTGCCAGCTCGGGTCCTCGACCTCCGATCCGCTGCGGGACAGGGCGGCGAGGCGGAGGAATATCTCGCGCGGCAGCGGTCGCCAGGTGCCCGTCGCACCGTTGAATCCGGCCAGCAGCACGCGCCCGGCCGGGGCGCCGGGGCGGAGTGCTGCGCCCACCAGCTCGATCTGCACGCGCTGGATGCCCGAAGGGATGCGCGAGGTGGCGAACCAGGAGAGCAGGTCCGACACGTCGAAGACCACGCTCAGCGCATCGATGTAGCTGAGCCCCTCGGGCGCCGCCTCGGCCACGACAGGGTCGGCGCCCTGGCCGAGCAGGCCGGCCACCTCGCGCCAGGCGGCGTCGCTGCCGGGGTCGAGCTCCAGCGCACGGCCATAGGCGGTGCGGGCGCCCGGCAGGTCGCCGGTGAGCTTCAGGGCATGGCCGATCTGCACCTGCAAATCGGCATCCTGCGGCCGCCAGCGCACGGCGCGGCGATAGGCGGCGAGCGCGCCGGCGGCATCGCCGACCTCCTTCAGGCAATGGCCGTGCTGGATGGCGATGACGGAATCGTCCGGATGCACGGCGAGCCAGGCGGCGTAGCCTTGCGCCGCGGCCTGCCAATCCTGCGCGTCGCGCAGCCGGTCGGCCTCGGCCAGCAGGTCCGACACGCCGCGGGACCGATCCGGTTCCATGCCCTCTCCGTGGGTAGCGCCTCAGACGCGGATCATTCCGCGCGCCTTCGCGCATTATCGGTTCAATTGAACCAAACGTGCTTTAGACACGACCGTAATTGTCCTCGAGCCGCACAATGTCGTCCTCGCCCAGATAGGGGCCGGACTGCACCTCGATCAGCGTGAGGGGGATCATGCCGGGATTCTCCAGGCGATGCACGCAGCCGAGCGGCAGGTACACGCTTTCATTCTCGCGCAGCAGCAGGCGCTCCCCGTCGCGTTCGACGATGGCGGTGCCGGCGACCACCACCCAATGCTCGGCGCGGTGGTAGTGCTTCTGCAGGCTGAGCTTGCGGCCCGGGCGCACGCTGATGCGCTTCACCTGGAAGCGCGCGCCATGCGCCACACCCTCATAGGAACCCCAGGGGCGGTAGACCAGCCGCTGCTCGATGGCTTCCTTGTGGCCGGCGGCCTTGAGCTGTTCGACGATCTTCTTCACATCCTGCGCGCGATCGCGCGGGCAGGCCATGACGGCGTCATCCGTCACCACCAGGATCACGTCATCGAGGCCGACCACGGCAGTGAGGATGCCCTCGCTGCGCACGTAGCAACGCTTGGAATTGAGCGTGGTGACGGGGCCGATGGCGGCGTTGCCGTCGCTGTCCTTGGCGGCGATTTCCCACAGCGAGGCCCAGGAGCCGACATCCGACCAGCCCGGATCGCAAGGCACCACGGCGGCCTGCGCCGTGCGCTCCATGACCGCATGGTCGATGGAGATGGAAGGCGCGTCGAGGAACGCGGCGCCGAGGCGGACGAAATCCAGATCCTCCGTATCGCCGGCCACGGCCGCGCGGGCGGCGGCGAGCACGGCCGGGGCATGCGTCTCGAGCTCGGCCAGCAGCGTGGCGGCCGCCGCGACGAACATGCCCGAATTCCACAGATGCCGACCGCCTTCGAGGAAGCGCGCGGCGGTGGCGCCGTCCGGCTTCTCGACGAACCGCGCGATGGCCAGCGCGCCAGGCGCTTCGGCCAGGGCGGTGCCGACCTCGATATAGCCGTAGCCTGTCTCCGGCGCGGTCGGGCGGATGCCGAAGGTGGCGATGCGCCCGGCGCGGGCAGCGGCTTCGGCAGGCTGCAGTGCGGCAAGCAGCGCCGGGAGGTCGGCGATCGCCGCATCGGCGGCCATGATCCACAGCACGGCGTTGGGCTCAGCCTCCGCCACCAGCACGGCGGCGGCGGCGATGGCGGCGGCGGAGTTGCGCGCGGCGGGCTCGAGCACGATGCGCGGGTTGGCGATGCCCGCCTCACGCAATTGCTCGGCGACCAGGAAGCGGTGCTGTTCGCCGCAGACCACGACCGGGTCGGCGAAGCCGGGGCCGCGGGCGCGGCCGGCGGTTTCCTGCAACATCGTGCCCTTGGAGACGAGCGGCCAGAATTGCTTCGGATAGGCCTCCCGCGACAGGGGCCAGAGCCGGGAGCCGGTGCCGCCGCAGAGAATGACCGGGACGATGGCATCGGCGGCAGAGGGCATCGGTTCAGACCTCGGGAAGGGGCGGGGGGTGGTATGTCGCAGCAATCTGAAAAAAGAAAGGTAACGCCGCCTCCACCCTGCCTTGGTTGATCCCGGCCTTGGTTGATCCC
>JBBSCP010000099.1:0-13929 GCA_038250135.1 Acetobacterales bacterium
ATCGCGCAACGGCTCCGAAGCGCCCTTGAGCGCGAGTGTCAGCTTGTCCTTCGGCACGGCGCGCAGCAGCACCTGGATGCCCGGACCATCGAGGCGCTGCAGATCGTCGAAGGTGAACATCAGCGCACGAATCTTCTCGGCGCTCTCGCGATTGCGCTCCTCGAGCGCAGCCAGGATACGGCCTTCAGCCGCACGGTCGAGATTGTTGAAGATCTCGGCCATGACCTCATGCGAGTCGCGGCGCGAGCTGCGTGCGAGGTTCGACATGAATTCCATGCGCAGCGTGCGCTCCACGCCTTCCAGCGCTTCCTTCTGCACCGTCTCCATCCGGAGCATGCGCATCACCACTTCCATCGCGAAGCCTTCCGGCAACAGCGACAGCACGCGGGCTGCGTGGTCGGGGCGAACTTTCGACAACACGACCGAAACGGTTTGCGGATACTCGTTCTTGAGGTAGTTGGCGAGCACAGCCTCATTCACGTTGCCGAGCTTGTCCCACATGGTGCGACCTGCCGGACCACGGATCTCCTCCATGATCTGCGCCACGCGCTCCTTCGGCATCGTCTTCAGCAGCAGTCGCTCGGTGCTTTCGTAGCTGCCGACCAGATTGCCGGCCTGTCCGAGCTGTGTGCGGAACTCGCGGGCAACCTGTTCGACCATTTCGGCCGAGACGGTGCCGAGTGCCGCCATCGCCAGCGACAGGTCGCGGATCTCATCCTCATGCAATCGCCCGAACACCTTGGCGGCCTGTTCTTCGCCAAGGGCCAACATCAAGGTCGCGGCCTTCTGCGGACCGGTGAGATCGATCGTGCCGCTCATGTCACATCCTGTGGCGCAAGCCAGCGGCGGATGACGCGGACCGCGGCATCCGGGTTTTCATCAACGATGTCTGCAAGCTGCTTGAGCGCAGAGGCGCGCAATTGCCCCGCGACATTGGCGAGATCAACCAGCCTGTCATCTTCGCTGTCGCCGGCTGCCGTGCCGGATTCGCCAGGCAGCAGCGGCGTTCCGTCCGAGGCGACCGCTGGCGAGCCGGGAGCGCCGGCATATTGGCCAGCCGCCGCGCCCACGACGAGTGGCGTGCCGTCCGGGCCAAAGCCGGCCAGCACCGGTTGTGGTGCGAGAACCAACGCAAGGCGTGTTGCGACCGGACGACCGATGAGCAGGATGGCGGCAAGAGCGACCAGGGCGAGGATGGCGCTTTCGGTCACGCGGCCCATGACCGCCGGTGGCACGGACTGGCCCAGGATGGTGAAGCCTGTCGGCGGTGCCTCTCCCACTGGCGGCTCGGCAAAGCGCAGGCTCACCACCTCGACCCGATCGCCACGTTGCTCATTGAAGCCGACCGCAGAGCGGGCGAGTGCCGCGATGCGCTGCATCTCCTCAGGGGTGCGTTCGCGGAAGTTCGGCGGGCCGTTTGTGACAGGCTCCCATACGCCATCTACGAGCACGGCCAGCGAAAGGCGCCGCAGCGCAGGCTGCTCGCGCACCGTATTGCGCGTGGTTCGGCCGATTTCGAAATTCGTGGTCTCCTCCTGACGCGATTGCTCCTGCCGATTGCCGCCAGCCTGGGCGTCGCCCCCCGGCAATTGATTCGCGACGGATACATTGCCGGCTTCGGCATTCCGACTGGTCTCGGAGCTCGACTGCGTGCTGCGAGGCACCTGGTTCTCGGGGTCGAAGCGTTCCTCGGTTGTCTGAATGCGGTCGAAATCCATTTCGACCGACGCTTCCGCCCGAACACGGCCCGCACCCAGCGTTCGCTCGAGCAGGTCTTCCACCGCGCGCGCCAGCCGCAACTCCGAGGCGCGCCGCAGTTCCTCGCCGGTCTGCGCGGCAGCGGGGCCAGTCAGCGCCTGGCCGCCGCGGGCCAGCAACTCGCCCCGGCTGTCGATGATCGAAACCTGTTGCGGGCGCAGGCCGGGCACCGCCGCGGCGACGAGATGCAGTACGGCCTGCACGCCCTCCCGATCGAGCCGCTGGGCGCCCTGCATGGTCAGGACGACACTGGCCTGTGCTTCACCACGCTCGCGCGAGAAGGGCTCCCGCCTGGGCAGCACGAGATGGACGCGGGCCTGCCTGACGCCCGAGAGCCCGCGAATGGTGCGCGACAACTCGCCTTCCATCGCCCGCAGGCGGTTGACATCCTGTTGGAAGGGCGTGGTGGTCAGGCTCTCGCCGCGATCGAATATTTCGTAGCCGATCGACCCGCCCGACGGCAGACCCTCACGGGCCAGCATCAGGCGAAGGCGCGGGACGTCGGCTTCGGGCACCATGATCTGCGCGCCACCAGCCGCCAGACGATGCGGGACGCGTTGACGCTCGAGCTGCGCGACAATCTGGCCGGCGTCGCGTGGGTCGAGTTCGCCGTAGAGCAGCGCCATCGGCGGCTCAGCAGCGCGCAAGGCCAACATGATGACGAGGCCGAGTACGGCCAGCCCGGCGCCTGCCAAGGCTGCCAGGCGTAGCGCCCCGAATTCACGAAGTTGGGCGATCATGCCACCCATGCGGCGCCCGCCTCGCCAAGGCGCCCCTCAGCGACGGCGCAATCCTTGGTCCCATTGGCGCATCCTGCGCATCCCGCATCGAGCCGCTTCATGCTCTTCCCCTCGCGGCCGAAGCCGGTAGGGCAGCTTTTGCCGGGTAGCGGGTAACGGAGTGGTTAAGGCCGCTGAGGAAGATCGCGCAGTTGCGAGAAGGGAATGTTCGCCCGCCCCATACGCAGCACGAGGTCAGTGCCTTCGCGGCCCACACCGGTCACCCGCCCGGTGAGCGTGGTATCGACCGTCGCGGCGGTGCCATCGGCGGCCCGGCCGCTGATCGTCACGCGATAGGCACCGTCAGCGCGCTGGCTGCCGCGCTGGTCTTTGCCATCCCAATTCCAGGTGGTGGCGTTGGGGCCGAGGGTGACGTCAGTGCGACGCACCAGATTTCCTGAATTGTCCTGAACCTCGATGCGCGTGGTCCTGGCCTGGCCGGCGGCGGGCAGATTGACCTGCGCCGCCTGATTCTGCAGCGGCAGCACATTCCCCGCGACCGATACATCGCGGCCCACGAGGGAGGCCGCATCCGCCATCTGCCCGGCCTGCTGCAAGGAGAGCATCCGTTCGAGGGTCTGGTTGGTGTTCATCTGCTGCTCGACCGTTGCGAACTGCACAAGTTGCTGGGTCAACTGGTTCGCATCCATGGGCTGAGAAGGGTCCTGGTTGCGCAGCTGCGTTGTCAGAAGCGTCAGGAATGTACTGAAGTCGCCCGATAGGCCGGTGGTGGTGCCTTGCCGGGCGCCGCTTGATGCGGCGCTGCTGGAGGCGCTGATGCTGCCGCTCATGGGCTGTTCCTTCAGATGGCGAGGTCGAGCAGGCCGCGACGATGGTCGGCATGCTGGGGGGACAGGCGCGGCACTGACGCCGCGAGGGGGGAGGCATTCGCGAAGCCGTTGCGCCGTTGCGCCGCTTGTCGCGCTTCCTGCTGCGAAGCATCGCCGCCGCCAAGGCTGAAGGACATGCTGGTGCCACCTTCCGCCAGGCCGGCATCGGACAGGGCGCGCTCCAGTTCGCGCGAATCGCGTTGCAGCAGGGCGAGTGTCTCCGGCCGTTCCGCCATGATACGGATGGTCGCTTCCGTGCCGCTGCGCTCGATCGACACTTCCACCCGGCCCAACTCCACAGGGTCGAGGGTCACTGTCAGGCTGGCGTCAGAGCCCAGCGCCAGCGCCACGGCGAACGGCGCAATCTGACGCGCCGGCCAAACGACCGTGCTGTTCGGGCGCGGCGTAGGTGGCATGGGTGGCGCCGCAGTCTGCGTGCTGCTCGCGGCCGCAGGCGCCGTGCTGTTCATGGCCTCTGGCATCGGGTCGAGCTGCTGCGCCTCGCCCTGTCGCGTGTTGGTGGGATCGATCGGGACGGCGGAGGCTGCCGCTTCGCCGGCACTGGTCCTGCCATCCGGGGGCAGGAGCAGTGCCTCGACCAGTGGTGACGCAGCTTGCGGCTGCTCCAGCCCTTCGATCCTTGCCTGCGGCATCAGGGGCGTGAGGTCTTTCGGCGTGGTCTCGGCGGCCGGGTTGGCGGGGGGCGTCGTCAGGGTCGTCGCACGCCGCGGCGCCGGCGCGGAGGCTGTCGCGGCAACCGCGACGGCTGCTTTGGCCTGAATTGTTGCCGCGGGCGGCAAGTCGCGCATGTCCTCGGCAATAGGCTGCGGCGGGACGGCGGCGGCCGTTGGCGCGGAAGGCGCTGTCGGGACCACCGACTTCGGCGCCGCGGCCGGCAGGGTTGCCGTCGCAGCCGGCGATTCCCGGGAAATGGGGGGAGAGGCGGCCTTGCTTTCGTCGCCCATCGTCCTGGCGTCTGACGCTGCGGTCATCGCCTCGGCAGCCTGCGGCGGGTGATCGGTGATTTCGGAGGCCGCGGTACCAACCGCCCCGGTTGGCACCGTTTGCATCGCTGGATGCTGATCGGGCGAGCCTTGGGCATCGGCCAGCACTGGGTCTGGCGTCGGCGTTGTTACCGGGGCCGCCACCCTTTCCCCGCCCGGCCCCAGGCTTGGCAGGACAGGAATCGCCGATCCCGCCTCAGATTTTGGCGCGGCTGCCTGGCCCGGCGACGCGACCGGCATGGGAACCGCGACAGACAGGGGCTGCATGAGGCTCAAAAGAGACCCCGCCTCGGCAGGCGTCTGGAACTCGGCGATCTCCGTCTCGCCGGGATCAAAACCGCTCTCCACGGGCATTCCCTCCCCCGGGTCGAGTGTCGCGATGGCCTCAGCGAGCAGTCCCGCGAAAGGGCTGGCCTTCTCCGTCATGGCGACGGCCAGGGTCGGGGAAACCGCATTCGGGACAGGGGGAGCGGTCAGCAGATCCATGGGTCGGTGCGCCGGTTGAAGCCTGGACCTCGGAGAGCAACCGCCGTGCCAGCCCTGCCGCGGCCGAGGCAGGCAAAGCGGTGCCATTGCGCGGCAAACACTGCCCGGTCCCGGCAGAATCACCCCATCGCAAAGCCCGGCGAACGTGGCACGCGCCTTGCGCTGGGGCTTCCAACTGCCCCCGTTGAGGAGATGCCGCCGATGTCGCTACTCGGCTCGATGACCACCGCCATCAGCGGGCTCGCCGCCCAGGCGCGTGCGCTTGGCCATGTGTCAGACAATGTGGCGAACAGCCAGACGGTCGGGTTCAAGCGGGTGGATACCAACTTCACTTCCTACCTCACCCGATCCACCTTGCGCCTGCACATGCCGGGGTCGGTGGAGGCGCGGCCTGACTACACCAACACGGTGCAGGGCACGATCGAGCAGACGGAAAATCCGTTGGCCATGGCCATTGCAGGCCAGGGCTTCTTCTCGGTGGCCCAGGCCAGGGGCGGGCAGGGCAGCGATGTCCTGTTCGACGAGCGGCAATTCTTCACCCGCGCCGGCGATTTCGGCATGGATCGCGACGGCTACATGGTGAACGGCGCGGGATACTATCTGGAGGGATGGCAGGTCGATCAGGCTGGCGATCCGGACCGCACGTCGCTCGCGCCGATCCGCATCAGCGAGCTGGTGTACAATCCCGTACCGACCAGCCGGATCGACCTCGCCGCCAACCTGCCCGCCAATGTGGCCGCGGTCGCGACCGTACCAGCGGCCGCCCCCTGGGCGCCGACTGAAGCACCCGTCAGCAGCGTGATCCAGATCTACGACGCACTGGGCAACGAGCGTCAGGTGACGCTCGACTGGTGGCGCCTGGATACCGATACTTGGCGGCTGCGGGTCAACCCGGCGGACGACACGCTGAGCCCCGCAGACGGCCGCTTCGTCGACATCGACTTCGGAGGTCCGATCGCCGCCGGCCCGCCGGTCGTGACAGCGCCACCTGGCACCATCTCGGCCGTCACGCCGCTCGCCAATACGACAGGTACCACACCCATCCTCGCCGGCGACCCGGCCTCGCTCACCTTCACCATCGACTATGGTTTTGGCGCGCAGGAGGTCGATCTGCGGCTCGGTGGCTATGGCGTGCCGACGGGGCTGACGATGTACGCCGGTACCGAATACAGCGTGCGGGATTTGTCGCAGGACGGCGTCCCCCTCGGCGCCTATTCCGGTGTGACCGTGCGCGAGAACGGCAATGTCGCCGTGAACTACGACAACGGGCAGACCAGGATTGTCGCCCGCGTGCCAGTGGTCGCCTTCAACGACCCGGACAAGCTGCAACGCCTCGACGGCCAGGCCTTCCTGCGCACGGTCGAAAGCGGTGAGGCGAGGGTGACCGACGCGTCCACCAACGGTGTCGGCAAGCTGGTGACGGGCTCGATCGAACGCTCGAACGTCGATATCGCGGCGGAGTTCTCGAAGCTGATCCTGGCGCAGCGGGCCTACACATCGAACACGCGCATCGTCACCGCCAGCGACGAGATGTTGCAAGACACCATCAACATGAAGCGTTGAGTGGGCCGCAATGAACGCGCACCGCACCGGATGAACCCGCCATGAGCCTCGATCTGGCCCTGAGCGTCGCGCGCTCCGGCTTGCGCCTGCTCGACCGGCAGATGGCCCGCGCTGCCGATGACATCGCCAATGTCGGAACCGAAGGCCATACCCGCA
The DNA here is from genome assembly GCA_038250135.1 of Acetobacterales bacterium. Taxonomy (GTDB): domain Bacteria; phylum Pseudomonadota; class Alphaproteobacteria; order Acetobacterales; family Acetobacteraceae; genus Falsiroseomonas. Next base: position 6,577 of record JBBSCP010000099.1, read on the forward strand.
AAGTCCTGAACGGTACGGCGCTGACGGCGAATGGCAGCGGCATCGGCGTGCGTAGCCTGGCGATCGCGCGCGATGTCGATCTCGCGCTGATCGCCGCTTCCGAGCGCGCAAGCAGTGAGGCGAGCGCGGCCAGCCTGAGTGAGCAGCTGCTCAGCGGCGTGGAATCCGTGCATGGCCGGCCGGGCGATAGCGACAGCCTCTCGGGCCGGCTCGCAGAATTGCGCAGCGGCTTCGTACTGCTCCAGGAAGCGCCCGCCGATTCGAATCGTCGCTCTGGCGCGCTGGAGGCCGCGCGGGGTGTGGCCGCCCAGTTCAACACCGTGGCCACCGCGATCGGCGATGCGCGCCAGATGGCGCAGGACGCGCTAGTGGATGAAGTGGCTGCGGTGAACGCCGCTCTGAACGATGTGGCGCGCCTGACCCTCGACATCCGGCGCGAGATCGCCTCCGGGCGCGGGGCGGCGGCGCTCGAGGATCAACGCGACCAGGCCATCGCCATCGTGTCACAGAGCCTGGAGGTGAAGGTCATCCGCCGCACCTCCGGCGAAGTCACCCTGGTGGCGCGCGGTGGCCTGGTCTTGCCGCTCGATGAATCGCGCGCGGCCCTGACCATCGATCGGGTGACGGTCGGCGCAGGCGCCTATCACGGTGGCGGCCTGCCCGGCGTGATGCTGGGCGCGCAGGACGTGACGCGCCAATTGGTCGGCGGAAGGATGGCCGCGGCGGCGGAGGCGCGCGATACCATCCTGCCCCGCATGCAGGCCGAGCTGGACCTCGCGGCGACGCATGTCGCGCAGCGCTTCCAGGCACAGGGCCTGACGCTGTTCACCGACGCCGCCGGCACCGTGCCCGATGTCACCCTCCCCTATAGCGGAAGCAGCCAGATCGGCTTCGCCTCCGCCATGCGTGTGAACCAGGCGGTGCTCGATGACCCGACCCTGATCCGGGACGGCACGGATGCGGTTGTGGGCCTGCCCGGCGGGCCGACCGCCTTCACGCCCAACCCGGCGGGCGGGCCGGCAGGCTTCTCCACGATGGTGAATCGCGTGCTGGACTATGTCTTCGGTACCACCCAGGCACCGGGGGTGGCGCACATCGCCATTCCAACGACCGGCCTCGGCCCGGACGGAACGCTGGGCACCTCGCTCAGCGGCCTGGTGACGTTGGAAGACTACGCATCCGCGCTGGTCGCCCAACAGACCTTGCTGCGCGCCGATGCGACCGGTCGTCGCACCCAGGCCGAGGCCCTGGGTGAGGTATTGGCCACGCGGCTCTCAGAGCGTTCCGGCGTGGATGTGGACAAGGAGGTCGCCGCGATGGTGGAGCTGCAAATGGCCTATGGCGTGAATGCCAGGGTAATTTCCACCATCCAGGCCATGTGGGACGCGCTGTTCAGCGCGGTGCGCTGAGCATGTCGATCATCGGCACCGTGGGCGCCCTCGCCGTCGATCAGGCGCAGCTTCGCGCGCGCCTCGACACGCTGGGCCGCCAGGTCACGACCGGGCAGAAAAGCGCGCTCTATGGCGATCTGGGCGTCGAGGCCCGCCGGGCGCTGGACCTTCGGGGCGAGATCACCCGCCGCGACTCCTACGCGACCGCGGCCGACCGCGCGCTGGGCCGCGCCGCCACCGCGCAGGAGGTTCTGGGCCGGCTGCAATCGCTGACCTCCGACCTTGCCACCGAAGCGTTGCGCGCGCGCACCTTCGGCGCCACCGGCGTCACCACGCTCGCGAGCATCGCCCGTGCTGGGCTGGAGGAGGTGGCGGCGCTGCTCAACACGCGCCATTCCGGCGAGTATCTTTTTGCCGGATCCGACATTTCCGGCGCGCCCGTGCCCGGCGCCGACGCGATCGCGAACGGCCCGATGGCGAGCGCCATCGCCGCCGAGGTCGCGACGCTGAACGCGACCAACGCCGCCGCCATTCTGGGCGCGAGCGTCACGACCGCGACCGATCCCGCCACCTCACCCTTCTCCGCTTTCCTTGAGGGCGCTGGCGTGGCGGAGGCCCGCCGCGCCATTCAGGTGGCGGATGGCGAACGGGTATCGTTGGGCGTGCTGGCCAATCGCGACTCGTCGGATGAAGTGACTGCCAGTTGGGGGCGCGAAATCCTGCGCGGCTTCGCCATCCTGGCCTCCCTCACGCCCGCGCAAGCCTCTGCTGGCGAAGGTTATCAGGAGTTGTTGCAAGGCGTGCATGATTCGCTGACGGCCGCGACGCAGGGCCTCGCGGCCGAGCAAGGCACGCTGGGCAGCGCCGAGCGGCGCATCGAGGCCGCACGCGAGCGGCACCGCGACAGCATGGTGGTCCTGCGCGGCCAGCTCGGCGATGTCGAGGAGGTCGATCTGGCGGCGGCGTCTTCCGCCATGCGGCAGATGCAGTCCCGGCTCGAAGCGTCCTACGAGGCGACGGGCATGCTCTCGCGCCTGTCGCTGGCCTCGTTGCTGCGTTGAGCCGGTGCTGCCGGTGCGACAAGGCGAACGACGATTAGCCTGAAAGATCGCAGCCGCCTTCAGGGGCGATTAAGGGGCCTGCGGCACAATGCGGTCATGGCAGGGCATCCGACTGCGCCGAGCAGTTCGAATGCAAGCCAGGATCGAAGGACTCGGGCGCGCGGCGAGTGCCGCGTGGTGGCGAAAGAATCGCGACGGCCGGCATTCGCTGGCCACGAGGCTCGGCGGGACTTTTCCCGTACCGCTGGGCCGATGCGTTGGGAGACTGGCATGTCCACCTTGGTGCTCGAGTTGCGGCCCGGTGATCTGATGGTGGTGAATGGTGCCTCGCTCCGGTTTCGCAGCCGCACGCGCGTGGAACTTGTCGCGAAGGCTCGTTTCCTGTTCGGCAAGCAGGTCATGACGCCCGAGGCGGTCAACACGCCGTCGCGTCGCATCTATTTCGCGCTGCAATGTGCCTATGTAGGCCCTGAGGAGGAGCGCGAGGCCGCCCTGGCGGACGCCCATCGCCTGGTGGGAGAATTCCAGGAGGCGACGACCTCGGTGATGGCGCGCCAGCTGCTGGAACGCGCCCTCGCGATGGCGGAACAGGACGAGTGGTACCAGGCGCTGCGCCTGGTGCGGCACGTGATGCGCCATGAGGCGACGGTGCTGGGTCTGGATGTCCAGACCGGGCTTCCCGTGCCCTCGCCGATCGCCGGCATGGTGGCGACTGTGGCGGTGCTGCGGCCGCACGCGGAATAGGCTTTTCTGCATTGTCGGGAGTGGCCTTTACCGGCCCTTCACCCGCCTGATGCAGGATCATCCAAGCCAGGACTGCCTTGGGCAGTTCGGGTGAAAGTCCAGGTTCCGCGCAGGCGGGGCCTGGCAGCCAGAGCGGGCTGTGCCCTTTTGGCTCCGCGGGTGGGCGGCAAAACGCCCAACCCCTCGCGGAACGATTGCATAAGGAGTGGGGACCATGTCCTCCGTGAATACAAATGTCTCCGCCATGGCGGCGGTGCGTTCGCTCAGCATGATCGGCAAGGAACTCGGCATCACGCAGCAGCGTATCGAGAGCAATCTGCGGATCGGCAAGGCGAATGACGACCCCGCTGTGTTCGCCATCGCGCAGAACATGCGCGCCGACCTCAGCGGCATGACCGCCGTGAAGGACAGCTTGAACTTCGGCAAGTCGGCGCTGACCGTGGCGCGCGATGCGGCGACGCAGATCTCGAACGAACTTGGCCGCCTGAAGCAGACCATGACGCAGGGTCAGCAGCAGGGCCTGGATGCCACCCAGATCAACAGCCAGATGACCAACGCGTTGCAGAACATCGACGCCTTCGCGCGTTCGGCCACGTTCAACGGCGTGAACCTGCTGACCTCGGGCCTGACGGTCGATGGCGTGACCGACACCAACCTCGACATCGTGCGCGACATCCGCGGTGCCACCACCTCGATCACCGGCACGAACAGCACCTCGGCCGGCCTGAACCTGACCGGGCTGAACGTGGACAGTGCATCGCGCACCCTCACCTTCGACAGCACCTTCGCCCCGGCGAATGGCGAAAACCTGACGCTGACGGTGCTGCGCGACCTGGACAACGACCCGGCGACGGCCAACGTCCCAGTCGAGCTGGTGTTTGAGTTCAGCGACGGCACGGCCGCACTCACCACCACGCCGGATGCCGATACGCGCGTGTTCGACGTGCAGTTCCAAGCCGCCGACAGCCCGCTCGCGCGCGTCAGCGCATTGGTCACGCGGTTGCAGGGCGCTGGTATCGATGCGGGGCTGAACAACGAAGGCGCTCTGGTGATCCGCGGCACCACAACCGCCGTGACCAGCACCATCACAGGCGCCACAGTAACAGCCGCGCCGCCGGCTGGCACCGGCCAGGCGGAGGCGATCGCGTTGGTCGAGGGCGCCATCGACACGATGGGCACGCGGCTTGCCAATCTCGGCGCGAATTGGCGCCAGGTGGATGGCCTCGCGACCTTCACGACGCAGCTCAACGACTCGATCAAGGAAGGTCTCGGCGCGCTCGTCGATGCCGATCTGGCCGAGGAAAGCGCGCGCCTGACCAGCTTGCAGACCAAGCAGCAGCTGGCGACGCAGTCGCTGTCCATCGCCAACCAGCAGAGCCAGTCGCTGCTCTCGCTGTTCCGCTGATCGACCAACAACCGCGCGGCGCCGGACATTCCGGCGCCGCGTCTTCTCGCCCGCCGGAGGCCGCATGAGCGTCGCACGTTACGCCGCCACCCAGAACGCCGCAGCCTCGCCACGCGAGATCGAGCTGCGCGCCTTTCGCTACGTCAACGGCATGCTGTCCACCGCACAGGATCTGCCGGCCCGTGCGGCGGCGCTCCACAAGACGCATCGACTGTGGTCGATCCTGCTGAACGACCTCGGCTCGCCCGGCAATGCGCTGCCGGCGCAGCTGCGTGGCAATCTGGTGTCGCTCGGCATCTGGGCGCAGCGCGAATGCGACCGGCGGCTGGGTGATGGCGGCAGCCTGGAGCCGCTGCTGGCACTGCACCGCGACATGATCGATGGCCTTGAGGCGCAGACCCGCGCCGCGTCCACCGCGACGGCACCGCGCGCCTTCGCGCCCGCGGCGGTCTGACATGCTGCCGGGTCTGGGCGCGCAGACGGCCTTCCTGGTGGCGCAGCGTCAGGGCAGCGCCTTGCAGGAGCGTTTCGCCGATCGACGCGACAATAAGGCCGAGATGGCGCGCTTCCGCGAGGTGGCATCCCAGTTTAAGGACGTCGAATCGCTGTTGAAGGACCGACGCGCGCTGACCATCGCGCTGGAAGCCTTCCAGCTGGAAGGCGAGATCGACAAGCGCGGCATTATCCGCAAGGTGCTGACGGAACCGCCCAACGAACAGACCAGTCTCGCCAACCGCATGACGGATCGGCGCTGGCGGCAATTGGCGCAGGCCTTCGCCACGAGCCAGCCTTCCGCCCTGGCCGCCAACGAGGTTGCGTTGCTGACCACCACCACGGTGCGGGGCCTGGCGCGCAGCCAGGTGGCGGGACTGACGTCCGAACAGGTGGCGGCCTTGTCCACCACGCAGGTGGCCGTGCTGGGCACCGCGCAGATCGCGGCACTTTCCGCGACGTCGATAGCGGGAATGGAGGCGCGCGATGTCGCGGCACTCGACACCGCGCAAATCGCTTCGCTGCAGGTGCCGCAGCTCGTCGCACTCGGCACCGCGCAGATGCGCGCGATCGAGACGCAGGACATCGCAGCCCTGTCCACCGCGCAACTCCGCGCCTTTGCTTCCACGCAGCTCGCGGCGCTCGACACGGCGCAGCTGCGCGCCATGGGCACCACGCAACTGGCCTCGCTGACCCTGACCCAATCGCTGGCGCTGAGCACGACGCAGCTCGCCGCGCTGACCGCCGAGCAGCGCGGTGCGCTCTCCACGCGGCCGTCGGCGGCGCTGCGGGACGAGGAGCGGGTCGCGCCTGCCGGCGCGCCGTTGGCGGACCCCGCGCTGATCGACCGGCTGACGCGCGACGCCATGGTCAATCGTTTCGAGAAAGCGATGGGCCAGGACAATCCGGGGCTGCGCGAGGCGCTGTATTTCCGTCGTACGATCGGCAGCGTCACCACGATCGCGGCCTTGATGTCCGACCGCGCGCTGACCACCGTCGTGCGCGGCTCACTGGGACTGCCGGCGAGTTTCGCGGTGCTGGATTTCGACAAGCAGCGCGACCTGTTGGCCGCGCGCGTGGATTTCGAGGCGCTGAAGGATCCGAAGGAAGTGGACAAGCTCGTGCGTCGCTACCTTGCGCTGGCCGCGCCCCAACCCTCCGCCAACAACGCCATCACGGCACTGTTCGATGGCGGCGGAAGGCCGCTCACCTCGCTGATCGGCAGTACGCTCTCACTGCGCGCCTGAAGGCGCGAGGCGGCATCAGCCGATCAGGTCCACCGCCTCGGCGAAGCTGCCCTTGCGCGGTGCGTGACGATAGGCATCCAGTTCGCGCGATGTCGGCAAGGAGTGCAGCACCCGCCCATCCGGCGAACGGAACTCCATCACCACGAGGTTCAGCGCGCCATCGATGCGCAGGTGGGGGCTGGTCACGGGCGGGGCCGGGCGCGTCGCGGCCGCTTCTTCAGGCGCGGCCTGGCGCCGCATCGAGGCAGCCGCAGCAGGGACAAAGGATGAGACGGAAGGGAGGGCAAGCATGGCGTCATTGTCCAGCGGGCACCGGGTGGCGAGCCGCAGATGAGCTCCATGTTCGCGGCCCATTCGTTGCTTTTTCGTTAAGGCGGCCAGCCTTTCCGGCAGTGATGCATGGTTGCCATGATCGTCGCGGGGTTTGACGGGCGCGATCGCTCTGGATGATCCTGCACGCAGTGTCGTCAATCCTTCCCCGTCTATCGCCCTTCATCTCCGATCCGGGGTTTCGACTGGTGCTGACGGCTGCTTGCGCCGCGTTGGGCGGCGCCATCGCCTGGCTGTTGCACATCCCCCTGCCGTGGATGCTCGGATCGATGGCGGCCACCGGCATCCTCGCCTGGCATGACCGGGCCGCGGTCGCGCCGCCGACACGGCCAACGGCCCTGCTGTTCCTTGGCCTCGGGCTCGGTCAGACCTTCACCACGCCGGTCATTGCCGCGCTGGCGGTGGCACTGCCCTGGCTGGTGCTGGCCGCCGTGATCAGCATCCTCGTCGGCGCAGTAGTCGCTCGATTCTTCTCGGCGGCGGCCGGGATTGACATGAAGACAGGCTATTTCTCGGCCGTGCCCGGCGGCGTCATTGTCATGGCGGTACTGGCGCAGCGGGCTGGCGTGTCCGTGGCCTCGGTGTCCCTGGCGCAGACGATTCGCGTGATGGTGGTCGTGGCGGTCGTGCCGCCAATGATCACCTGGCTGGCGCCACGGGGCGGTGCCGGTGCCTTCTTTGCC
>JBBSCP010000100.1:0-13923 GCA_038250135.1 Acetobacterales bacterium
GACTGGAGCAGCGGTGGCAACCGGAATCCAACCATCTCTGTGCCCCGGGAGACCGGCAGGAGGTAGCGGATGAAAGAGCCGCACGTTGAAGGACGAGCCACCCACGACGACCCCGAGTCATGCGCTGTCACCCGCTAGGGTGCCGGTGAAGCGTTGACAGGGGCACTAGCGGGCTGGGTATTGAGCCGCGAAAAGTCACTCCAGGGCGCCGATGCTGTAGAGACAGTCGGAAGGCGACCGCGAAGCGCTGGCGTATATCTCGCCATGACGGTGCATACCACGCAGGTGCGGGGCTTAAGCGAGATGGCCGTAGGTGCGAAGGGACCAAAGGGCTGAATCACGCACTCCAAAGTCGCTCAGTTCCCGTCCTGATCCCCGACGGCGCTGGCTGACATCGCGCTTAGCCTCGGTGTCGGCTCGACAGGGGCGCCGATGGTCGTGGCATAGTCACGTTGCGCTAAGATGGGTAATTACCTCGCCAGCCGTGCCACCAGATTTTCCAGCCTTTCCTGCCGACCGCTGCGCGGCTGCGGCTCCGTGCCGTCGCGCAGCACGCGATCGGAGAGTTCGGCCAAGCTCACGCGGCCGTCCAACACGATGCGGCCTGCCTCGCCCGTCCAGGCCGCATAGCGCGCCGCTCGCGCATGGTCGAGGCTGCCATCCTCAACGATCCGTGCCGCGATGATCAGCGCGCGGGCGAGCGTGTCAAGGCCTCCGACATGCGCCTCCATCAGATCCTCGGGCGTGAAGGACTGACGGCGTACCTTGGCGTCAAAGTTGAAGCCGCCTGTGCCGAGCCCGCCAGCGCGCAGCACCTCCAGCACCGCAAGCGCCAGGTCCCCCGCGTTGTTCGGGAATTGGTCGGTATCCCAGCCGTTCTGCGGGTCGCCGCGGTTGATGTCGATCGAGCCGAGGATGCCCAGCGTCGCCGCCAGTGCGATCTCGTGCTCGAAGCTGTGGCCGGCCAGGATGGCGTGGTTGGCTTCGATGTTGACCCTCACCTCGCCGAGTAGGCGATGGCGGGCCAGGAAGCCATAGACCGTCGCCACGTCGCGATCGTACTGGTGCTTGGTCGGCTCCATCGGCTTCGGCTCGATCAGGATCGCTCCGCGGAAGCCGATCCTGTGCTTGTGCCCCACCACTAGGTTTAGGAAGCGGCCGAGCTGCGCGTCCTCCTGCCCCAGATCGGTGTTGAGCAGCGTGTCGTAGCCCTCGCGCCCGCCCCACAGAACATAGTTCTCGCCGCCCAGGCGGTGCGTTGCCTCCAGCGCGTGCCGCACCTGCGCGGCGGCGTAGGCGAAGACGTCCGGATCCGGGTTGGTGGCGGCGCCGGCCATGTAGCGCGGATGGCTGAACAGGTTCGCGGTTCCCCAGAGCAGCTTCACCCCGGTGCGTTCCATGTGGCCCGCGATGATATCCAGCATTACGTCGAGATTGGTGTTGCTCTCGCGCAGCGTCGCGCCCTCGGGTGCAACGTCCCGGTCGTGGAAACAGAAGAAGGGCGTGCCGAGGCGTGCCATGAAGCCGAAGGCGGCCTCGGCCTTCTCGCGTGCCGCCGCCATCGGATCGGGGGTGTGGAACCAGGGGCGCTGCATGGTCGCGGCGCCGAAGGGATCGGCGCCGGTGCCGCAGAAGGAATGCCAATAAGCTACGGCTGGGCGCAGCCACGCCACCATGCTGCGGCCCATCACCACGCGGTCTGGCTGCCACGCGCGAAAGCCCCATTCGGCGTTGCTGTCCTCGCCGACATAGGGAATGGTGGGAATGTGGTCGAAGGTCGTCATCGCACGGACTCCGCGAAGCGGTCTTTGAGGGCAGGGTAGAGGTCACGAAAAATCGCGCGGCGGCGGGCCAGGCCATCGGCCAGTGCCGGCTCGGGCATCTGCACGCGCGCCACGGGCGGTTCGGTCAGCACCTCGGCCGCATCGGCGCCAGCCGCCAGCATCGCCAGCCGCGCGGCGCCGAGCGCCGGGCCGATCTCGCCGCCGGCCCGAAAGACAAGCGCGCGATCCAGCACAGTCGCCAGGATGCGGCCCCACAATGCGCTGCGCGCCCCGCCGCCGATCACCGATAGGGTGGGGATGCGCCCGCCTTGTGCTTCCAGCGCGTCCAGCCCATCGGCAAGGGCGAAGGCCACGCCTTCCAGCACGGCGCGGGCGAGGTCGGCGCGGGTGGTGCCGCCGTCCATTCCGAACCACGCGCCCGCGGCGGCGGGATCGTTGTGCGGTGTCCGCTCGCCGGAGAGATAGGGGAGGAAGACGACACGATTGTCGCTCTCCGCGCCCGCCGCCTTGACCTCGGCCAGCAGCGCGGCTTCGCTGGCGGCGCCGAGCGCGCGCGTCGCCCAGCGCAACGCGGCGGCGGCGGAGAGGATCACCGCCATGCGGTGCCAGCGGCCGGGCAGCGCATGGCAGAAGGCGTGTACCGTGCGATCCGGGTCGGGCAGATGCGTCGCATCGGCCACGAAGATCACGCCGGAGGTGCCGAGCGAGACGAAGGCCCGGCCCGGCGCGACGCAACCGACGCCGACCGCCCCTGCCGCATTGTCGCCGCCGCCGCCCGCGACGGGGATACCGGCGGGCAGAGCCCATTCCGCGGCCACATCCGCGCGCAGCGTGCCCGATATGGCGCTGCCCTCCACCAGCCGCGGCATGTAGGAGGAATCGAGCCCGGTTCGCGCCAGCATCTCCGCCGACCAGGCACGCCGCGCCACGTCCAGCCACAGCGTGCCGGAGGCGTCCGACATCTCGGAGACTGCGTCGCCGGTCATCCGCAACCGCAGCCAATCCTTCGGCAGCAGCACGCGCCGCGCGGCGGCGAAGACCTCTGCCTCATGCGTGCGCAGCCACAGTAGCTTCGGTGCGGTGAAGCCGGGCAGCGCCGGATTGCCGACGATGCGTCGCGCCGGCGCGTCCAGCACCGTGCATTCCGCGAAGCTGCGGCCATCGTTCCACAGGATCGCCGGGCGGAGCACCCGGTCCGCCGCATCGAGGCACACCGCGCCGTGCATCTGGCCGGACAGGCCGATCGCGCGCAAGCGGCCCCGTGCCGTGCCCAGTGCCGCGATCGCCGTGCCCGCCGCGCGCCACCAATCCTCTGGCCCCTGCTCGCTCCACAGCGGGCGCGGCTGCGAGGCCTCGAGCGGCGCCGTCGCCTGGGCGAGAACCGCGCCGTCCTGTCCGACCACCACGGCCTTCACGCCCGAGGTGCCGAGGTCGATACCGAGAAAGCTCATGCTGCGCGCAGTTCCGACAGCGGCGGGTCCGAAGCGCGCGCCACCAGCCGCGGCACGATTAACTCGGGCTCCGGCATGTCGCCGGCCAGCACCCGTAGTAGCAGACGCGCGCAGCGCTCCCCGGCATGGGCCACGGGCGCGGTGAAGCTCGTCAATGGCGGGTCGAGCATCGTGCACATCGGGTGGTCGTTGCAGCCGATCAGCGCCATGTCGGAGCCGGCGCGCAGCCCCGCCGCCGCCAGCGCGCGCATCGCGCCTGCCGCCATCAGGTCGTTGCCGAGGAGTGCCGCGGTCGGGCGCGGGCCGGGGCGGTCGAGCAGTGCGCGCATCGCCGCCTCGCCGCCCGCCTCCGTCGGCGCCTCATGCAGCACCGGCGCCTTGGCTGGATCGAGGCCAGAGACGCGCAACCCCTCGCGGAAGCCGGCGAGTGCGTGGCGGCTGTACATCATGGCCTCTGCCGTGTTCAGCAACGCGACCCGGCGATGGCCGCGCGCGGCGAGGCGTATTGCGGCCTCCCGCCCCACCACCGCATGGTCGATATCCACCCAAGGGTGCGGCCGCGCCGCGTCCGTGCGGCCGAGCGTGGCGAAGGGCACGCCGCGCGATTGCAGCCAGGGCAAACGCAGGTAGCCGTTCAGTGCGCGGCTGACGGTGCCGGTGGCGAGGCCGAGCGCGGCGGCGAAATCCCTCAGCTTCATGCGACGATAGGTAGCACCGCCCCGTCCCGAAGATAGAGGGGGATGCGCTCCAGCGGCGCGTCCGCCATGACGGTGACGCCGCCCTCGTGTTCCGCTTCAGTCCAGGCGCAACGCCAGCGCGCGCCGCGGGGCAGGTACACGGCGCGACTGGTGGCACCTGGCTCCACGACGGGCGCGACCAGCAGGTCGGGGCCGAGCATGTAGCTGTCGGCGGCGTCCCAGCAGGGCGGATCAGCGGGAAAGTCGAAGAAAAGCGGCCGCATCACCGGCGCGCCGCTGCGCGCATGTTCGGCGAACTGGGCCATGATGTAGGGCCGGATGCGCTCACGCAGGAACAGCAGGTCCACGAAGATGGCGTAGAGCCGCTCGCCGTAGCTCCATACCTCGTTGGCGCCGCCGGTGGCGGTGAAGATCCTGAACGTGTCCTCGCCGTAGGTCGGCACGCCGTCATTCGGCAGGGGCAGGTCGTCCGGCACGCGGAAGCCGTGCAGGCGGCACACCGGCGAAAAGACGCCGAACTGGAACCAGCGCACCAGCAACTCGCGGAACTCCGCGCTTTTAACGATGCCTTCGTAGAAGCCGCCGATATCGGTGGTCCACCAGCCGAGGCCCGACAGGCCGGAATGCAGCCCCGCGGTGATCTGCGCGCGGAAGTCGTGCCAGGTGGACCAGACATCGCCCGACCAAAGGATAACGCCGTGCCGCTGGCTGCCCGCCCAGGCGCTGCGCACCAGCAGCACGCCGTCCGGGTGGCCCGCCTCGGTCAGCCCTTCGCGGAAGCCTTCGATGTGCAGGTAGGGATAGGCGTTCAGCACCTCCGCCCCGTTGCCGAGCATCAGCCGCACCTGCTCGGGATGGTTGGGGCGCAGCTCCGGCTCGCAGGAATCGATCCAGAAATTGGCGATGCCGTGCCGCACGTAGCTTTCGCGCGCCTTGTTCCAGACGTAGCGGCGCGCCTCCGGGTTGGTGGCATCGTAGTAGGTACAGAAATGCGAGGCGAGCGGGTGCTTGTCCGGGTAGACATTCGTCACCGGCGCGCCGCGCTCGGTCTTCATCAGGTAGCCGCGCTCGCGCATCTCCGGCCAGGTCTCGGCATTCGTCTGCACGGTGGGCCAGATCGAGACCATCGTCTCCACGTCCATCGCGCGCAGCTCGGCCATCATCGCATCCGGGTCGGACCATTCGGCGGGATCGAATTTCCACTCGCCCATGCGGGTCCAGTGGAAGAAGTCGATCACGATGCAGGACAGCGGCAAGCCGCGCGCCTTGTACTCGCGCGCGACCGAAAGCAGCTCGTCCTGCGTGCGATAGCGCAGCTTGCACTGCCAGAATCCGCTGGCCCATTCGGGGAAGTCGGGCGAATGGCCGGTGGCATCGGCGTAGCGCGCGAGGATCTCGCGCGGGCTGTCGCTAGCGGTGATCCAGTAGTCGAGCTGCGCTGTTGCATCCGCCGTCCAGCGGGTGATATTGGCGGCGAAGTCCGCCCGCCCCGTTGCCGGGTTGTGCCAGAGAAAGCCGTAGCCGCGCGAGGACGTTGCACGCTGGCTTGTCGAAGTGCCAGACATTCCCCTGGTCGCGAGCGTCGCACCAATAGTGCTGGCTGCCTGCCTTCCAGCCATAGAGCATGGTTTCGAACTGCTAGTGGTAGTCTGCGCGACCGAGCGCGAAGGTGTTCTTGGCCCAGATGATCGTGCTGGACCATTTGCTGCCCGCCTCAAGCCAGACGCAATGCAGCGTCGGCCACGCGCTGCGCCGCGGCCGCGATGGCGGCCGGATAGCGCGATGCTATGAGCAGCGCAGCCCCCTCGCGCGCCGGCAATGTGGCGGTCGCGAAGCCAATGCCGGCGGACGCACCCACCACCAGCACGCGCCGTCCCGCGAAACCCAGATCCATCTGACGCACCCTCCGACTGTCCAAGCGCAGGCTGGATCGGATCGCGTTTGCGGGAAAGCCGGCCCGGCGGACCATGCCGGTGTGCCGCGGGAGGCCCTCCTGCGGGTCGTGTCCGCCGCCACCGGCGCGATGCTCGAACTGCGAGATTGTCTTTTCCGCGTCGTTCTGATTCTGTCGCGGCGGCGATGGAGACGAACGCTCGGTGCAGGAAGATCAAGCGTCCGGCCGGCGGGCTGGAACCGTGCCTCTCCGTGTGAAGCTGGCCCGCGTCGCTGGCCTCGTGATGTTCGTGCCTGGCGCCCTGGCCTGCTTCGTTGGCGCCTGGCTGCTCGTCACCAGGGATGGCGGCCGCCTGCTCGACGACACCAGGGCCTGGCTCGGTGGCGGGACGGCAGACGGCGTGCCGCTGGTGTCCGGCGTCGACTGCGTCGAACGCAGCCATCGCGGCGGCACACGCAGCCTGCAGGTACGCGAATGGATCTGCGTGATCGACCTCGCGCCGCGGCAGGCCCCCGTCGCGGCGCCGCGCCCCGGCGCCAACCCGATCGACGTCGTGGAGGAAAACCTGAGGCGCCTCGCGGAGCTCCGTCGGCCCGGGGCGCGGGCATCGTCGCGGCTCGAGCGGATGCTTGCGTCGAACCGCACCGGTGACATCCCGACACTGCGGCGATTGTCGCGGGAGGGCGAAGCGCCGCGCTATGGCATCGTGTGGGGCCTGAGCGAACTGGCCGGCCGATGGTTCACCACCGCCTTCATGTCGGCGTTGCTCGTTGGCATCGGCGCGGGCCTGCTGTTCATCACCTGGCTGACCTGGCGTCGCCCGCCGGCGCCGCGCGGGCCGGGCGCGCCCTGACCCGGGCGGGGGTGGGAACCGCATCATCGGTCTCGGCGAACAACTCGCAGACCGTCGCGGCACCTTCAGCCGGGGCCGGCTTCTCGCTCGGTACCTTGCGCCAGAAGCGCAGCGACGCCCCGCCCTATCGGCGGCGCTGGGGGACCCGCCGATGGCGGCGGCCTGGCTCCGTCCGGGTGCTCCGGAGAGCGTGCGTCTCCTCGTCGCCGAGGGAGGCGCCGAGCTGCAGCTCCAGGTGCAGGGGTACCTGGTCCCCCACGAGCGCGTGTCCCCCGCCGAGTCGGAGGATTGGCGCGCACGTCGTCCTGACGCTGGCCCCAAGGCCCGCATGAATTGACATTCGATCCGGTATAGCAACGCGGTAGCCTGCCTTTTGCGCATCTGTATCGTTTGCGGATCGGGGTTTATGTTCCACTGTCCCTTCCTCCTTCCATCGTGAGATCCGAGCCACCCGTTGATCCGCCTCCTTGGGCACTCCGCACGCTTGGTGCCGATCGCGTTCCTGCTGGCCATCCTGCTTGGCTCAGGCCTCCTCATGTTGCCGCAGTCAAGCGCCAGCGGGGCCGGGACCGGGTTCCTGATCGCGGTGTTCACGGCCACCTCGGCGGTCTGCGTCACCGGCCTCACGGTCGTCGATACGGCGACGCATTGGTCGGGCTTCGGCCGGCCGGTGATCCTGCTGCTGTTCCAGGTGGACGGCTGCGGCATCATGAGCGGGGCGACCTTGCTGGGGATGCTCGTCGCGCAGCGGCTACGGCTCGGCACACGGCTGGTAGCCCAGGCGGAGACCCGCAGCCTCGCCTTGGGCGATGTCGGGGCCGTGCTGCGGCTCGTGCTGCTCACAACGGTCGCTGTCGAGGCGAGCATCGCCCTCGGTCTGGCCATCCCATTGCGCATGACGCTCGACATGCCCTGGCCAGAAGCCGCCTGGCACGGCCTGTTCCACACCGTCTCGGCGTTCAACAATGCCGGCTTCTCGACCTTCTCGGACAATCTGGTCGGCTTTGCGCGGGATCCGGTCGTGCTTGGCCTCATCGCCGCCGCGGTGGTCACGCGCAACGTCGCAACGCATCGTGCCGAACCTGCCGACATCACCGTCGCCCGGGTGTTCACCCGATACCACCAGCAGCACGGGCAGCACCTCATCGGCGCGGCATCGCAACGGGCAAACCTCGCCATGATGCTCCACCACCTGCCCGAAGGCATACGCCACGCACCCGAAGGCATACGCCACGCAGCAGTCCAGCGGTGCTGCTGACGCCGAGCCGGTCTCGCAGCGCGTTGTCTACGTCATACTCTCGCTCTACCTCTCATCGCGTACTTCGGCACCGAGGGGGAGTTTTCGCGCAATCGGCCTCGCTTACGTGAATTGGGTGAAGACCCGCCGACCCTCAGCGCCGAGCGGCAAGATGCTGGTGCCGGGCAAGCCGGAGTAGCGGCTGATGGCGACGCGCCGTGCGGGCGGCGTGTCGCAGCAGCCCGACACCTCGGCAGGTATTGCCGAAACCGCGCAGCGCCCGGGCGTCGCCTCGCCGGTGTGAGGAAGCTTGACGCGCGCGCAGCGTCGTGTCCACATTTTGTTCACAATCAAGGCGCCCGGCAACAGGGACGCCACGGAGAAGACCCTTATGCGCATCACGCGCCGTCAGACGCTAGCGCTCGCGGGCGCTGCCCCGCTCGCCGCACCTGCCCTCGTCCAGGCGCAGGCCCGTACCATTTCACTGTGGCACGTCTTCAATCTTGAGACCGAGGCCTACATGCGCGAGGGCGTGCGCGACTGGAATGCGCAAAACCCGAACCAGCGCATCGAGGAGCGAATCATCCCCTTCGCGCAGTACCGCACCGAACTGGTGCGCGCGATCGCCACCGGCGACGTCCCCGATCTCTGCGTAATCGACAACCCCGACACACCCTCCTTTGCCGCGCAGAACCAACTGACCGACCTGACGCAGCGCGTCGCCACCTCCGAGCGCATCCGCGCCAGCGTCTATCACACCGGGCCTTGGTCCACCGCGCAGTGGCGCGGGCGCACCTTCGCCGTACCGCGCGATTCCAACACCATCGCGCTCTACATCAACCACGAGATGTTCCGCGCCGCCGGACTTGACCCGGCGCGCCCACCCGGCACCTGGCCCGATCTGTTCGCCGCGGCGCGCCGCCTTACCTCTGCCGATGGTCGCGTCTCGGGCCTGATGTTCTCGGCGCGTGCTGCCGAGGACGCGACCTTCCAGTGGCTGCCCTTCCTCTGGCAGGCGGGCGGCGACATCGACCGGCTTGACGGTCCCGAGGCGTTGGATGCGCTGCGCTTCTGGGTGGAGTGCGTCACCAGCGGCGTCTCCTCGCGCGACGTGCTGACGGTTTCGCAGTCGGAGGGCGTGAACCGGCTGATCTCGGGCAATGCCGCGATGGCGATTTCGGGGCCGTGGGATACGCCCCGCGTCTCGCAGCAGGCGCGTTTTGAATGGTCGGTCGCGCAGCTCCCCGTACGTGGCGAGGGACGCGAGATCCATGCTTCCGGTCTCGGCGGCTGGAATTGGGCGATTCCGCAGGGCACACGCAACGCAGACGCCGCCTGGCGGTTGATCGAGCACATGTCGCGGCCAGAGCACATGGCGCAATCCTGGCGCTCCGGTCGGCTGCCACCGCGCACCGACGTCCCCGTCGAAAACCCCGTCTACGCGCAGGCTTTTCGCGCCTATTCCGAGCAGATACTCACCGCGCGGCCGCGCGGCCCGCATCCGCGCTGGCCCGATATCTCACGGCCGATCCAGACGGCGATCCAGTCAGCGCTCACCGGCCAAGCGCCGCCTGACGTCGCGCTGCGCACAGCAGCGACCGCGATCCGGCCGATTCTGCAGCAGACGCCGCTCAGGGGCTGAAGCGTGGGCAGCAGCGCCTCGCCGGCAGTGCCAAGCCCCGCGCGCACGCGTACGCGCTTCACCGACAGCGATGCGTTGTTGCCCACGCTCGTCGCCGGCGCGCTCATCTTCATCATCGTCTTCATTGGCTACCCTGTCGCCTACAACCTCGCGATGAGCTTTCAGGAGGTCACGCTCGGTAACATCCGCGACTTCGCGCGGCCATTCGTCGGCCTCGAGAACTACCAGGCACTCGTGGCCGATCCGCTGTTCTGGCCGGTGCTGCGCAACACTTCGATTTTCGTCATCACGAACGTCGTGCTGCAGGTGCTGCTCGGGCTCGGGCTCGCGATGTTCTTTCTGCAGGACTTCCCAGGTGCGGCCTGGATGCGCGGTATGATTCTCGCGGGCTGGATCCTTCCCCCCCTGGTCATCGCCGCCGTGTTCAAGTGGCTGTTTGCCTCGAATGGCGGGCTGATCAACGAGGCTCTGATGGGAGCGGGGCTGACGGCGCAGCCAGTGAACTTCCTCTCCGATACCGCCACCGCGATGGCGACCGTGACCTTCACCAATGTCTGGTTCGGCACGCCCTTCGCGATGATCCTGCTCTCTGCCGGCCTTGCGAATCTGCCGCGCGACGTCTTTGAGGCAGCGCAGATTGATGGTGCCGGTACGCTGACGCGCTTCACACGCATCACTGTGCCGCTGCTGATGCCGACGCTGCTCGCAGTCACGTGTCTTTGCACGATCTACACGCTACGCGCCTTCGATGTGATTTGGGGCATGACCGGCGGCGGGCCGGCAAACACTACGAACGTGCTGCCCGTCTGGTCCTTCCAACTCTCCTTTCAGCAGTTTAATTTCGCGCAAGGGGCGGTGATCGCGACGATGATGTTCGCACTCGTGATTCTGGTGGCGCTGCTCTACATCCGCTCGATCAGGAGCGAACTCCGCGCATGAGGGCGCGCGTTGCGGGCCGCTGGGCGCTGACCGCTGTAGGGGCGGCGATCACTGCGCTTTACCTCTTCCCAATCTACTGGATGTACGCCTCCTCGCTGAAGTCGCCCGCGGAATTGTTCCGGAGCCCGCCCACCCTGTTCCCCAGCGCCATCGACCTTGCCGCCTATACGTGGATCTTCACCCGCGAGAACGTGCTGCGCTACCTCGCCAATAGCTTCTTGCTCGCTGGCACTACAACCTTCGTCACACTCGCGCTCGCTATCCCCTGCGCCTATGCGATGTCGCGTCTGCGCTCGCGGTGGGTGGATGGTGCGCTGCTCGGCGTGATGCTTGCGCAGGTGCTACCGCCCGCGCTGATGGTAACGCCCATCTTCATCATGTTTCGCCAGCTTGGGCTGACCAACAGCTACGAGGGCGTAATCCTCGCGCTGGTGACGAAGTCGCTCCCCTTTGCGATTGTAGTGCTGCGGCCCGCCTTCCTGCTGGTGCCGCAGGAGCTCGAGGAAGCTGCGCGCGTGGATGGGTGCACGCGGCTTGGCGCGCTGTTCCGCGTGATCCTGCCCGCGGCGCGCACGGCGATCGTGGTCTGCGCGATCCTCGTCTTCCTGATGACCTATGGCGAGTACGTCTATGCCGCCTCGCTGCTCTCGCGCATCGCGATGCAGCCGGCCACCGTCGGGCTCTACGCCTTCATCGGCGCCGAGATCTCCGACTGGAACAATATTATGGCCTTTGCGTCCGCCTTCGTCACACCCGTCATCATCCTCTTCATCCTCATGCAAAGGTTGATTGTGCAGGGCATGACAGCCGGTGCCATCAAGTAGGAGTGTTACGCATGGTTTCGGTCATCCAGGTCGGCACTGGCCGCTGGGGCGGCAACTGGGCTCAGGAAATCCTGCCGACCGTGCCGGAGATTTCTGTCACGGCGCATGTTGATGCAAACCCCGCAGCCCTCGAGGCGCTGCGTGCAAAGAGCGGCATCCCTGCCGCACGCTGCTTTGCCTCGCTGGAAGCAGCGCTTGACGCGGTGTCCTGCGACATCGTGCTGGGCACGCTGCGCACCGAGGCGCACTACCCGGTAATGCGGCAGGCGCTGGAAGCCGGCAAGCACGCGATCGTGGAAAAGCCCTTCGCCACGACGCTCGCCGAAGCCGCCGCGCTAAACCGCCTTGCCCGCGAACGCGGCCTGCTGATGGCAGTGAGCCAGAATTACCGCTTCTACCGCGCGCCACGCCGTGCCGCGGCGCTGCTGGCGGAAGGCGCGATCGGCGCGGTGGACCAGGTAGCGATAGATTTCCGCAGGCATGGCCCGAGCATGGGCTACGCCTATTACGAATTCCCCGACCCGTTGATCGCCGACATGGCGATCCACCATTTCGACCTGATGCGCATGGTGCTGGGCAGCGATGCGAGGCGCGTCTCCTGTCGCACCTGGAACCCGCCCGGCAGCCCGTTCCACCACGACCCTTCGGGCGCACTTCTGATCGAATTCACCAGCGGCGTGCTCGTCACCTATCGCGGCTCCTGGATGTCTGCCGGTGCCGACACGCCGTGGTCGGGCGTGTGGGCGATTAATGGGCAAAAGGGCGAGATCGCGCTCGCCTGCCGCGGCGATGCCGGCAGCAACCGCAGCAAAGTTGACTGGCTCACGCTGCGCTCGCTCGGCGGAGAAGCCGCGCCGCAGCAGCTCGAGCCGCTGCGCCATACCGACCGTGCCGGCGCGATCGCCGCGATCGCTGAAGCCGTGCGGAGCGGCGTGGTGCCGCCCTACTTCCCCTCTGGCGAGGACAACATACACAGCCTTGCCTTGGTGAAGGCGTGCACGCTGTCGGCGTCGCTCAGCGGCACCTGGGTGGAACTTGCCGAAGTGATGCAGCAAGCCGAAGGAGTTCTTGAATGAGCGACGCCCTCCGCGTGACGGTGTGGAATGAGTACCATCATGAGAAGCATAACCCGATCGTAGCCGAGATCTACCCCGAGGGAATCCACGCCGCCCTCAAGGCGGGCCTCGTCGCGCGCGGGCTGCCGCAGGTGCGCACGGCGACGCTGGATGAGCCGGAGCATGGGCTGACAGAAGCAGCACTCGACGCCACCGATGTGTTGGTGTGGTGGGGTCATCGCCGGCATGACGACGTGAATGACGCGATCGTCGAGCGCGTGAAGGCGCGCGTACTCGCCGGCATGGGCCTCGTGGTGCTGCACTCCGGCCACTACTCGAAGCTGTTCCGCTCTCTGATGGGCACGCCCTGCACCGTGAACTGGCGTGCCGAAGGCGAGAAGGAACGCATATGGGTGGTCCAGCCCGAGCACCCGATCATGCAGGGCGTGGACCGCTACCTCGAAGTGCCGCGCGAGGAGATGTACGGCGAGCCCTTTGGCATCCCTACACCCGACGAGTTGCTGATGATTTCCTGGTTCCAGGGCGGCGAAGTGTTCCGCTCCGCCTGCACCTGGACGCGCGGCCGCGGCCGCGTATTCTACTTTCGTCCCGGCCACGAGACCTTCCCGGCCTACCACCAGGATGGCGTGCTGCGGGTGATCGCCAATGGCGTGCGCTGGGCGGCGCCGACCATGGCGGAGCAGCAGGCGCCGGCGAACGTCAAACGCGAGGCGCTCGAGCCGATCGGTTGAACGCGTGGCATCGGGCGCTTCTGCGCCGAGATGTTGAACTCCCGCACCAACCGCCCGTAGCGCTCGCTTTCGGCGGCGAACACTCGCGTGTCAACGCCGGCGATCCTGTGGCCTGCTTTGTCACCGCCGTGCACACCCTTCAGCAGCTACTGGCATAACAGGCCGTTGGTGTTCTTGTGGGAACCCCGCTGCCTGGGCGAGTGCGGATCGGCAAAGAAAATGCGTATGCCGGTCGGTGCTGCCAGGCTTGCATGACCGGCCATTTCCTTGCCCTGGTCGTAGGTCAGCGTCTTGCGAAGCGGGGCGGGGATCCTACCCCACCCGGCGCTTCACCACCCCCACCGACAGCGTCGCCGCCGCGAGATCGAACGCCGTCGCGGAGATATTCCGCGGCGTCGCCCGCACCGTGTCGTTGGTTTAGGAAAAAGCCGGCGGGCAACGACACCGACATTTCGTCGCACTTCAGTGACGCGCCTACGTCCAGATCACCATCACCTGCCCAGCCCCCACCCCGCTGACGGCAATCTCCGCAACCGAGCGAATGACTTCCACCGCCACCTGGCCAAAGCGCGCGCTGCCGCTGCTGGCCGGCAGCGCGTCATGCACGATCTCGACCGCAGCCTGCCCAAACCGCCCGGTCGTCGCGGCGATGTCCGCATTGTCCCGCACCACCTCCACGCCGACGTGGCCAAACCGCGCCGTGCCGGTGCCGGCCGGGAGGGCGTCGTGAACAACCTCCGCCGCCGCCTGCGCAAAGCGTCCGGTGGTGCCACTCACGTGACAATCTCGAGCTC
>JBBSCP010000101.1:0-13912 GCA_038250135.1 Acetobacterales bacterium
CGAGGCGAAGCTGTTCGTGCGGCTCGGTGCGGCGGGGCTCGAGCTGCGCTTCAGCCTGCGCAACACCGGCGATGTGCCCACGCCGATGGGCTTTGGCTGGCATCCCTATTTCGTTCGACCGCCCGGCACGCAGCTGCGTTTCGTGGCCAGCACGGTATTCGACCGCGACCACCGCACCCTGCCCATCGATCCACGCCCGACCGCGGGTCTTGTCGGCGCCGATGCCGCCCTCGATGGACTGGACACGCATTTCGCCGGCTGGTCGGGCGTGGCCGCGATCAGCCGCCCCGATGGGCTGAACCTCACTTTGCTGGCCGAGGGCGCCTGGGCGCGCAACCTGCAGGTCTTCGCCCCCCAGGGCGCGGGCATCCTGTGCGTCGAGCCGGTGACGCATGCGCCGGATGCGCCGAACCGGCCGGCGGCGGCGCAGCATGGCGCGATGCATGTGCTCGCGCCGGGCGCGACGCTGTCGGCGCGGCTCGAACTCGGCTGACCTGCCCCTCTTCCCCCCGGGGGGCCTCCCGCGCGAAACTGCGCGGATGCAAACCGCACTAATTCTCGGCGCCGGCATCATGGGGCTTTCCACCGCCTGGGCGCTGTCGCGCGCCGGCTGGGCGGTGCGGGTGGTGGAGCAGGACCCGGTGCCGAATCCGCGCGGCAGCTCGGTGGATGACCACCGGCTGATCCGCCACGCCTATGGCGCCGAGGCCGGCTACATGCGGATGATCGGCCCCGCCTACAGCGCCTGGGCCACCCTGTTCGCCGAAGCCGGCGAGGCGCCCTATGTCGAGACGGGTGTGCTGGCCCTGGCCGGCGCCCGCGGCGGCTGGATCGCCGATAGCCGCGCCGCCTTGATGGGCGATGGCCATGCCCTGAGCGACCTTCAGCCCGCCGAGATCGCCGCGCGCTACCCCTTCCTCGCGCCCGAGGGCATTGCCAGCGCCTTCCACATGCCCCGCGGCGGCGTGCTGCTGGCACGGCGAATCGTGGAGGTTTTGGCCGGGCTGCTGGCAAGGCGCGGCGTGCCCATCGAGCGCGCCACGGCCGCCGAGGTCGAGGGCGAGCAGGCCCGCCTGCACCTCACCGATGGCCGCGTGCTCTCGGCCGACCTGCTGGTGGTGGCGGCCGGACCCTGGGGACCGCGCCTGGTCCCCGGCCTCGCCGCACGGGTGCGCCCGACGCGGCAAGTGGTGGTGCGCCTCGCCCCGCCGCCCGAATTGGCCGAGGCCTGGGCGCGGGCGCCGATGCTGCTCGACATCGGCACCACCGAGGGTTTCTACGCCGTGCCGCCCGTGGCGGGCACGCCGCTCAAGATCGGCGACCACAAATTCGCCGCCACCCACGACCCTGACGGCCCGCGCGAGGTCACGGCGGATGAGGTTGAGGGCATCCTCGGCCTCGCCCGTGGCCGTATCCGCGACCTCGGCGCCTATCGGGTCCTTTCGGCCATTGCCTGCTGGTACGATGTCGAACCACACGAGCATTTCGTGGTCGAGCGGCTCGGCGCACGCGGCTTCGTGATGTCGGGTTTCTCTGGCCACGGCTTCAAATTCGGCGCCCTGCTGGGGCTCGCCGTGGCGCGCGCCGCCGCCGACCCGGCGCTGGCCGCGGCGCTGCCTGGCTGGGCCGCCGGCCGCACACCGCCGCCGCCCGGCCTGTTGCCTGAGGATATGCCCGCATGACGACCGCCGCCCAGGACCTGATCCTCGGCCTGACCCGCATCATCGACCTGCCCGGCCTGACCGCCGCCGCCGGCGCGCCGCTCGGTGCCGAGGACATCGCGGCGCTGATCGAGGAAGCCGCCCGCTTCACCCGCGAGCAGATGGCGCCGCTCTGGCAGCAGGCGGACCGGCACGGCGCGCACTACGCCAACGGCACCGTCACCACCCCGCCGCACTATGCGCCGCTCATGCAGGCCTGGATCGACAGCGGCTGGCAGGGCGTCTCGGCGCCCGAGGCGCATGGTGGGCAGGGGCTGCCGCATGCCATCTGGACGGCGGTGACCGAGCTCGCCTCCGCCGCCGACATGGCCTTCTTCCTCGCCCCGGTGCTGACGGCCGGCGCCATCGACCTGCTCGTGCAATACGGCACGCCGGACCAGCAGGCGCGCTTTCTGCCGCACCTCGTCACCGGGGCCTGGAACGGCACCATGTGCCTGACCGAACCGCAGGCGGGCAGCGACCTCGCCGCGCTGCGCACCCGCGCCGACCCCCTGCCGAATGGCCGCTACGCCCTGCATGGCCAGAAAATCTACATCACCTGGGGCGAGCACGAGACGACGCCCAACATCCTGCACCTGGTGCTGGCCCGCCTGCCCGGCGCGCCGGAGGGCTCGCGCGGCATATCGCTGTTCGCGGCGCCGAAATTCCTCGCCGACGGCACGCGCAACGCGCTGCGCTGCGGCGGGATCGAGCACAAGCTGGGCATCCATGCCTCGCCCACCTGCACCATGCTGTTCGATGGCGCCGAGGCCGAGCTGGTGGGTCAGGCCAATCGCGGCCTCAACGCCATGTTCGCCATGATGAATGCGGCGCGGCTCGGTGTGGGCGTACAGGGCGTGGGGCAGGGCGCGCGGGCGCTGGAACTGGCCGAGGCCTACGCCGCGCAGCGCACCCAATCCGGCCGGCCTATCGCCAAGCACGCCGACGTCGCGCGCATGCTGGCCGAAATGCGGGCCATCACGCTGGCCGGAAGGCTGCTGACGCTGGAGGCCGCCGCTGCGCTCGACCGGCATCACCTGCTGCACGACGAAGCCGCCGCCACGCGGCTCGCGCTGCTGATCCCGATCGTGAAGGCGTGGTGCACGGACCGCGGCGTGGAGGTCGCGGGCCTGGGCATCCAGGTGCATGGCGGCATGGGCTTCGTCGAGGATAGCGGCGCCGCGCAAGTGCTGCGCGATGCCCGCATCGCACCGATCTATGAGGGCACCAACGGCATCCAGGCGCTCGACCTGCTCGCCCGCAAGGTGGCGAAGGATGAGGGTGCGGCGATGCAGATGCTGCTGGCCGAGGTCGCCGCCACCGATCCGCGCCTCGCCCCGCCGGCCGCCCGGCTGGGCGAGGCCACGGCCACCATGCTCGATCTGTGCCGGCGCGATCCCGAACTGGGAAACTCCCTCGCCGTGCCCTACCTCGAAGCCTGTGGCTGGCTGCTCGGCGGCTGGATGCTGGCCCGCGCCGCCGCAGTGGAGCCCGACCACGCGGCGCTGGCGGGCTTTTACCTGGCGCGGCTGTTGCCCAGGGCCGAAGCTCGCTGCACGGAAATTGCCCAAGGCGCGCTGGCGCCGCCGCCGTCGCTGATGTAATCCGCAATTCATGCCTCTTGCAGTCGAACGGGTTGCCAGCATCTGGTGCCCACCATCATGACAGCCGCACTCACCACACCCGCCCTTCACCGCCCCCG
Source organism: Acetobacterales bacterium (assembly GCA_038250135.1). GTDB lineage: Bacteria > Pseudomonadota > Alphaproteobacteria > Acetobacterales > Acetobacteraceae > Falsiroseomonas. The sequence goes on from JBBSCP010000101.1 coordinate 3,403, forward strand.
TCGGAAGGTCGCCATCATTGGCGCCGGTCCGGGGGGCCTCGCCGCCGCCATGATGCTGGCCGCCTCAGGCGCCAAGGTCACGGTTTATGAGAAGGATGAGGTGGTGGGCGGGCGCACCCGCACGCTGACCTCACCTCAAGGCTACAGCTTCGACCTGGGGCCGACCTTCTTCCTCTACCCGCGCATCCTGAAGGAGATCTTCTCCCGCTGCGGCGCGGATCTGGAGCAGGAGGTCGATCTCCGCCGGCTCGACCCGCAATACCGGCTGATCTTCGAGCAGGGCGGTACGTTCCAGCAGCTCGACGCTTCCGCGAATATCGCGCGGATGGAGGCGGAGATCGCGCGCTTCTCACCCGAGGACGCGAAGGGGCTGCGGCCCTATATGGAAGAAAACCGCGCCAAGCTGGCCGCCTTCAAGCCGGTTCTGGAACGCGCTTTCACCACGGCGGCCGACATGATGCGGCCGGACATGCTCAAGGCGCTGCCGCTGATGAAGCCCTGGTCCACGGTGGACCGCGACCTCGCCCGGCATTTCCGCGACCCGCGCGTGCGCCTCGCCTTCAGCTTCCAGACCAAATACCTGGGCATGAGCCCGTTCAAATGCCCGGCGCTGTTCACCATCCTGTCCTTCCTGGAATACGAACACGGCGTCTTCCATCCGATCGGTGGCTGCGGCGCGGTCTCCGGCGCCATGGCGCGCGTCGCGGAACGGATGGGCGCGGATTTCCGCCTCAACACCCCGGTCGATCGCATCGCCTTCGAGGGCAAGCGCGCACGGGGCGTGGAGGTCGGCGGCACGCGGCATGACTATGACGCGGTGGTGGTCAACGCCGATTTCGCGCACGCCATCCCGAAGCTGATCCCCGACCACCTCCGGCGCGGCTGGAAGGACAAGAAGATCGGCAAGGCACGTTATTCCTGCTCGACCTTCATGCTCTACCTCGGCCTCGACATCCCGCTGCCGAACGTGGCGCACCACAACGTCATTCTCTCCGAGCAGTATCGCGAGAATATCGGCCAGATCGAGAATGGCGAGATTCCCGAGATACCCTCGCTCTATGTGCAGAACGCCGGCGTGACCGACCCGACCCTGGCCCCCCCCGGACACTCGGCGCTGTACATGCTGGTGCCGGTGCCCAACCTGATCAAGCAACCGAATTGGGCCGCGCAATCGGCGCGATTCCGGGAAGTGGCGTTGGATCGGCTGAAGGTGCTCGGCCTCGGCGACATCCGCAAACACATCAAGTACGAACGGATCGTGGCGCCCCAGGATTGGGAAAGCGACTTCGCGGTGGGCTACGGCGCAACCTTCAACCTCAGCCACGAATTGCCGCAAATGCTGCTGTTCCGCCCCGGCAACCGCTTCCGCGACGTCGAGGGCGTCTACCTGGTCGGCGGCGGCACGCATCCAGGCAGCGGCCTGCCGGTGATCTATGAGGGCGCGCGCATCACGACGAGCCTGCTGGCGGAAGACCTCGGCCTGTCCGGCGCGTCGAGCTTGCCAGTCCCCGGTGGCCAACTCGCCACGGCGACGCCCGCCGAGGCCTGAACGCGAAGCCTGGTGGGGAGTGCGCCAGGGGGCTCTGCCGCCTGGACCCCCGCTGGGGGAACAGGGTCCCCCCGGACCCCGCCAGGACTTGAACGCCAGCAGGGAGAGGGCCGAAGTGCCGCCTCCCCGCCAGCGTTGAAAACCTGAGGTCCAGGAGGCCACATCCTCCTGGTGGGGGTTCCAAGGGGGTAAAGCCCCTTTGGCCTACTCCAACATGCTATGGTTCAAGCCTACGGAGGGATGCGCGCATGGCGGATCGGGTGGTGGTGGTCGGTGGTGGTCTTGGTGGTCTCGCGGCGGCCGCAGTGGCGGCGGCGCGCGGCCACAAGGTGACCTTGCTCGACAAGAATCCCTGGCTCGGCGGCAAGGCGGCGGTGCTGCACCTGGATGCGCCGGACGGCTCGGGGCAGTTTCGCTTCGACATGGGGCCGACCATCCTGACCGTACCGCGCGTCTTGCGCCGGATTTTCGCCGAGGCCGGGCGTGACCAGGCGCGGGAGCTGCCGCTGATCCGGCTCGACCCGCAGTGGCGCTGTTTCTTCGAGGACGGCACGCAGATCGACCTGATGGCCGACGTCGCGACGATGCAGGCCGAGATCGAGAAATTCGCGCCGGGCCGTGGCCTTGGCGAGGGCTACCGCAAGTTCCAGGAAGAATCGCGCCACCTGCACGGCGTGTCGGAGAAGTTCTTTTTCTGGCGTCCGGTCGAGGGTGTGACCGACACCATCGACATGAAGGCCAACCTCAACCCCGGCACGATCCGCGACGTGCTCAGGCTGAAGATGGGCCAGACCGCGGCCAAGGTGATCCGCGGCCATGTGTCGGATGAGCGGCTCGCGCAGATGCTTGACCACTACTGCCAGTATATCGGCTCCTCGCCCTACCTGGCGCCGGCGGTGGTGTGTTCCATTGGCGACATGCAGGCGAGTGAGGGCGTGTGGTACCCGGTGGGCGGCACGCGCGCGGTGGCAGAGGGCCTGGCGAAGCTCGCGACCGAGCTCGGCGCCGATCTGCGCACCGACAGCGAGGTCACGGGCTTCGACATCCAGAACGGCGCGGTGAAGGGTGTCTATGTCGGCAATGAGCGCATCGCCTGCGATGCCGTGATCTCCAACATGGATGCGATCCGTACCTACAAGGAGCTGGTCGGCGGCGAGGTCGGCCGGAAGTATGAAAAGAAGGGCTTCGAGCCGGCATGCTCGGGCGTCGTGCTCTATCTCGGCCTGAACAAGCGCTACGATCACCTCGCGCATCACTGCTTCGTCTTCTCCCGCGATGCGGAGGAGGAGTTCGATGCGATCTACAAGAAGGGCGAACCGGCACCCGACCCCACCGCCTACCTCGCCGCGACGTCATGCAGCGACGACACCACGGCACCGGCGGGGGGCGAGGCGCTGTACGTGCTGGTCCACACCCCGCATCTGCGCCCGCACCATGACTGGTCGAAGATGTTGCCGGCCTATCGCCAGACCATCCTCGACAAGCTGAAGCGCACGGCGGGGATGGAGGACATCGAGGAGCGGATCGTGGTGGAAAGCCAGCTCACGCCGGTCGATATCCACAACCGCTACAAGGTGCTGGATGGGGCGATCTATGGCATCGCGAGCCACGGCAGCTTCACCGGCGCCTTCAAGCCTGGCAACCGCTCTAAGCTGGTGCAGGGGCTCTACCTTTGCGGCGGCGCCGCGCATCCGGGCCCGGGCATGCCTATGGTGATGATGTCCGGCTGGATCGCCGCCGATGCGATGGACCGCGACCGCGGCGGCCACGGCATGAGCGATGCGGCACGCGAGGCCGGGCGGCGCGAATCCGAAGTCGCGGCCGCGGCGGAATAGCCGCGCGATGAACGACTTGGCGCCTGTCGGAAAGCAGAACGCGGCGAGCCCCGTCGCGCTCTACGACCCGCGGCACATGGCGTTCTTCCACTTCATGTTCAGCCGTTTCTTCGGCAAGCACATGCGCGCCGCCCGCGTGGCAACCTGGGGAATGCCGGCCGATTACGGCAATCGCCCGCTGGTGGTCTTCGCCAACCATCCGGGCTGGTGGGACGGCGTGGCGTTCATGCTGCTCGCGAACCGGCTTTTCGCCTCCCGCCGCATGTTCATCCCAATGGATGCCGTGGCGCTGGGGCGCTACGGCTTCATGCGCCGCATCGGCGTCTTCGGCATCGAGGCGGGCACGCCGCGTGGCGCCGCGCTGTTCCTGCGCACGGCGAAGGAGGTGCTGGCCTCGCCCGATCGCATGCTCTGGATGAATGCGCCGGGCCGCTTCAGCGATGTGCGCGAACGCCCCGTGCCGATCGCCATCGGCATGACACGGCTGCCGGAGATGGCGCCCGATGCGCTGTTCGTGCCGCTGGCGCTGGACTATCCCTTCTGGACAGAGCGCAAGGCCGAGATGTTGGCCGCCTTCGGCACCCCCATCCCCGCCGCCAACTTTCTGGGCCTGGACCGCGAAGCCCGCGTGACGCTGCTTTCCTCCGCCCTCGCCGCCACCATGGACCGCCTGACCGAGGAGGCGATCGCCCGCGACCCGGCGCGCTTCACCGCACTGATTCGCGGCCGCGAAGGCATGGGCGGCATTTATCAGGGCTGGCGCCGCTTGCGCGCGGCGCTCAAGGGCGAAAGATTTGACGCGCGGCACGATCCGCAGCACGAATCGCCGAAATAAACCGGGCAGGAGCGCCGCTAGACCATGGATGTTAACTTCCCTTGGGACTTCACCTGGGCGTGGATCGCGCTGGCGCTCGCCACCTTCCCGGCGACGATGGGCGTCATCAACCTGTGCCTCGTCCGCCCGCCGGCCGGCAAACCTGCCGAGGGCACGCTGGTCTCCATCCTGATCCCCGCGCGCAACGAGGAAGCCAACATCGCCGCCTGCCTCGAGGCTGTCCTGGCCTCGCAGGGCGTGGCGATCGAGGTGGTGGTGATGGATGACGGCTCCACCGACCGCACGCCCGAGATCGTGCGCGCCCTCGCGGCGCGCGATGCGCGTCTGCGGCTTGAGAGCGCGCCGCCGCTGCCCGCAGGCTGGACCGGCAAGGTGCATGCCTGCGCGCGCCTCGCCGATGCCGCGAATGGCACGCATTTCCTTTACGTCGACGCCGATGTGCGCCTCGCGCCCAATGCCGCCGCCGACATGGCGGGCCACGCGGCGCGCACGGGCACGGCGATGGTCACCGGCGTGCCGCGCCAGATCATCGGCAGCTTCGGCGAGGCGGCGACGGTGCCTTTCATCAACTTCCTCCTGTTCTGCTACCTGCCTGGCGGCGGCCGCGCCATCACGCGCCGGTCCGGCATGGCAGCGGCCTGCGGGCAGTTGCTGCTGGTGGGGCGCGAGGGTTACTTCGCGACCGGTGGCCACACCGCCATCAAGGGCCTGCTGCATGACGGGCTGGCCCTGGCACGCCGCATGCGCGAGCACGGGCTATCGACCGAGATCGTCGAGGGTGCGGGCCTCGCCTCCTGCCGCATGTACACGGGTTTTTCCGAGTCCTGGCAGGGCTTCATCAAGAATGCGCGGGAGGGGATGGCGACGCCGGTCGGGCTGCCGATCTGGACCGTCATGCTGGCGGGCGCACATCTCTGGCCGTTCTTCTTCCTGCCGAGCAGTGCTGCGATCCTTGCCCTCGCCATCGGTTTCGCGCTGCGCACGGCGGTGACGCTGCGGGTCCGTGAGCCCTGGTGGACCATCCCGCTGCATCCAGTGACGGTGGCCGTTGCGCTGGCAATCCAATGGGCGGCGCTGGTGCGCGGGCTGATGGGCAAGCCCGCCGGCTGGAAAGGCCGCGCCTATTCCGGCGGCGCGGCCTGACTTGATGGAGGGGGCGGATGGCCGCGCCCGGCACTTGAGGGCTCAACATGAAGCCGACGGGTCGCCGCAAGCGACCGTCGGCGTGAGCGTCGCGATCGGACCGCCGACGCGCGAGCACGACAGCGAGAACTTCCCCGTAGCCTCGCGGCTGCTGCCACCCGAGATGCGGCCGAAGGTGATGGCCTTCTACCGCTTCGCCCGCACCGCCGACGACATCGCCGATTCTGCCACGATCACACCCGAGGAGAAACTCGCGCGGCTCGGCGCGATGCAACGCCAGCTCGAGGATCCGGCCGGGCCGCTCGCCGCCATCGGCACGCAGGAGGCGGCGCTGCTGCTCGACGCTTTCCGCCAGGATGCTGTGCAGAACCGCTATGCCGATTGGGCCGAGCTGGAAGACTATTGCGCGCGCAGCGCCGAGCCGGTGGGGCGGATGCTGCTGCGTCTGCATGGCGAGGATCATGCGGGCGTGGCGCGCGCCGCCGATGCGCTCTGCACCGCGCTGCAGATCCTGAACCATGTGCAGGACCTGGTGCCGGACCGCGATGCGATGAACCGCATCTATCTGCCCCGGCCCTGGATGGCGCTGGCCGGAGGCGAAGCCGCCTTCTTCGCGCGCGACAACACGCGCCGTCGCGCCGTGCTCGACGCCGCACTCGATCGGGTGGAGGCGCTGCTGGAGGTGGCCGCCGCCCTGCCGCGTTTGTTGCACTCGCGCCTCAAGCGCCAGGCGATGGTGACGCTGCATCTGGCCTGGCGGCTGCTGGCGAAGCTGCGGGCGGCGGACCCGGTGCGGGGGCGCGTGGCGCTCGGCAGGCTCGATTTCGCGCGCGCCTTCGCGGCCCTCGCGCTGCCGCCGCCCTCAGATGCCGCGGTGGTGCTGGCGCGGATAACCCGCGCAAAATCCTCCTTCGCGCGGGGCATGCGCGTGCTGAAGGGCGAGCGGCGGCGCGCACTGTTCGCTGTGTATGGCTTCTGTCGCGCGGTGGACGACATCGCCGATGGCGCCATGCCCGCGGCCGAAAAACGCCGCGCGCTGGCGATCTGGCGCGCGAAGCTGGTCGGGCCGGATTGCGCCCTGTCGCGCGAGTTGGCCCAGGCGCGCCTCGCCTTCGCGCTGCCGATCGGCGAATGTGAGGCGATGATCGAAGGCATGGAAACCGATGCCACGCCCGCCCTGCGCCTACCCGACGAGGACGCGCTGGAGGCCTATACACGCCGCGTCGCCGGCAGCGTCGGCGCCTTGGCCGTGCGGATTTTCGGCGCGCCGGGTGCAGAGGGGTTCGGCCTGGCCCTCGGCCGGACGTTCCAACTGGTGAACATCCTGCGCGATGTCGATGAGGATGCGGCGCTCGACCGGGTCTATGTGCCGGCGAGTTTGCTGGCGCAGCACGAGGTCGATGAGATCGAGGCGGCGCGCATCGTGGCGCATCCTGGCTTCGCCGCCTGCTGCGCAGCCTTGGCCGCCCGCGCCAAAGCCGGCTTCGCCGAAGCCGAGCGCGAACTTGCCCTGCACGATGCGCGCGCGTTGAAGCCGGCGCGCGTGATGATGTGGGGCTATCGCCGGCTGTTCGAGCGGATGCAGGCGCGCGGCTACGCGGTGCCCCGCGCAAGGCCACGCCTGACGCGCGCCGAGAAGCTGTGGATGGCCGCGCTGTCGGCCCTCCCCATATGACCGTGTCCGATCGCTGGAGCGCCGCAGGGCGCGGCGGCGCGAATAGGCCGCGCGGCGCCGAAGGCGCCCGCACATGACCATTCATGTGATTGGCGCAGGCCTCGCTGGCCTGGCCGCCGGGCTGCACCTCGCCCGCGCCGGCCAACGCGTCACCGTGCACGAATCCTCGCCCGGTGCCGGTGGCCGCGCGCGCGCCCTGCCTGACGGCACCGACAATGGCACCCATGCCCTGCTCGGCGCCAACCGTGCGGCGCTGCGCTTCATCGACGCCATCGGCGGTCGTGCCGGCTGGGTGGAGCCCGAGCCCGAGGGCCTTCCGGTGCTCGACCTCGGGGATCATTCCGCGCGGCTGGTTTCGCTCTCGCCGCTCGGCTGGGGGCGGGCGGAGCGCCGACCGGTGGGGCTCAGCCTCGGGGCGATATTTTCGCTGTTGCGCCTGGCCTTCCCCGGCGGCGAGCGCACCGTCGCCGCGGCTTTTGCGCATCATCCCGCGCTGCATCGCTCGCTGGTGGAGCCGCTGACCATTGCCGCCCTCAATACGCCGACGGCCGAGGCCTCCACCACCCTGCTCGGCAGCGTCCTCCGACGGCTCGGCCAGCCGGGGGCGGCGCGGCTTTATGTTGCGGCGCGCGGGCTCGGGCCGGATCTGGTCGCGCCCGCCCTGGCGACGCTCGCCTGTTACGGCGCGACAGTGCGCACCGGTGCGCGGCTGCGCGCGCTGGTAGTGGCCGGCGAGAGCTTGGCGGCGCTGGATTTCGGCGACCATGTGGTGACGCTGACCGCCGGCGACGCCGCCCTGCTGGCGCTGCCACCTTGGGAGGTGGCGCGGCTGCTGCCGGAGATCACCGTGCCGGAGGCCCATGCGCCGATCCTGAATTTGCATTTCGCGCATGAAACGGATGGCCCGGTACGCTTCATCGGACTGCTCGGCGGGCTGTCGCAATGGGTGCTCGTGCGGCCTGCCGGCGTTTCCGTCACTGTCAGCGCTGCCGATTCCGCCGTAAGCCTCAGCGAGGAGGAGGCGGCTTCGCGCATCTGGCCGGAGGTGCTGGAGGCCGCGAAGCGGTTCGCCCTGCCCGGGGACTGGCCACAGGCCTGGCCCCCCATGCGTGCGGTGCGCGAACGCCGCGCCACGCCGCGCCATGGCATCGGCCCCCGCCCGGCGCCGCCCCGCCTGCCGCTGCGCAACATGGCGCTGGCCGGCGACTGGACGCTGCCCTCGCTTCCCGCAACCATCGAGGCCGCGGTTCGGTCCGGCGAGGCGGCGGCGCGCGCGCTGCTGAAACGACGCGCATGAGCGGACGCGATACCAGCCCGGGGCAAGCCCTCGCGACGTTGCGCGAAGCCGAGGCGCGGGACGGCACGATCAGCCTCGACCAGCGCCTCGCCCTGCTCGCCGCGCTGGTGCAAACCCTGCTGACCCGCGCCGAGGACATCGCGCAAGCGATGGATGCCGATTACGGCGGCCGTTCGCGGCTCGACACGCTGCTCGCCGACGTGGTCTGCGTTGTGGACGCCGCGCGGTTCGCGCGCCGCAAACTGCGCGGCTGGGCACGGCCGCGCCGGGTCCGCGTGCCCTTCCCCTTCTGGCCGGCCAGCGCGCGGGAGGAACCCGTGCCCAAGGGCGTGGTCGGCATCATGGCGCCCTGGAACTACCCGGTGCAGCTGGCCCTCGTTCCGGTGGTGGATGCCTTGGCGGCGGGCAACCGAGTGGCGGTGAAGCCCTCGGAAGCGACGCCGCGCACGGCCGCGCTGATCGGCGAGATCCTGGCCACGGCACTCGGGCCAGGCATCGCCGCCACCGTGCTCGGCGGACCGGACGTCGCGGCCGAGTTCGCGGCCCAGCCCTGGGACCATCTGTTCTTCACCGGCGGCACCGAGACCGGCCGCAAGGTCGCCATCGCGGCCGCGCGCAACCTGGTACCGATCACGCTGGAGCTTGGCGGCAAATGCCCCGCGGTCGTATTGCCTGGCGCCGATCTGGCGCGCGCCGCGCGGGACATCCTCGTGGGCAAGGCGGTGAATGCCGGCCAGACCTGCATCGCGCCCGACACGGTGCTGCTGGTAGGGCACAGCGCAGCCGCCTTCACGGCCGCCTGCCGCGCCACCGGCATCGCCCTGCCCGAAGGCGGCCTTGCCAACGAGGCCCAGGCGGCACGGCTCGACCGATTGCTGGAGGGGGTGCCCCTGACGCGGCTGGGCGCGGACGGCCCGGGGCGGCAACGCGCACTGTCATTGGCGGCGGTGGAAGCCGGTTCGTTGCTGGATCGCGAGGAAATCTTCGGCCCCGTGCTCGGCGTGGCGACGCTGGCGGATTTGCACGCGGTGTCGGCCTGGATTGCGCAGAGGTCACCGCCGCTCGCCATCTATCTGTTCGGGGCAACGCGCGCGGAGGAGGCCATCATCGCGCAATCGACCCGTTCCGGTGCCATCGTGTGCGACCGGGCGATCGAGTACGCCGCCTTTACCGATCTCGGTTTCGGCGGTGTTGGCGCCTCGGGCCAGGGGCGCTATCACGGGTTGCAGGGCTTCCGGACCTTCTCACATTTCCGTGCGCGAGTACGGCATGGACGATGGAGTCTTTCCCGACTCTTTGATGTTCCAAGAAAATCTTTCGCCGAAAGGTTGATTTCGAAACTGGTCAATCTGCGTTAACGATGGCATGTTCATCCCGTAATCGCGGGGGGCGAGCTTATGCCGGAACTACACACGCGCCGGCTGCATCTTCGCCTCCCGACCCTGGCGGACTCCCTCGCCATCTCAAAACTCATGACACCCGAGATCAGTGCGCGGCTGGCGTCTTGGACGCCCAGGCTCGATGTCGATGCGTCGTCGGATCTCATTGCCAGGAGCCTGGTCGAATATCAGGCGGGTGAGGCGATGCCGCTGGTGATCTGCCGGCGCGAGGGCCTTGAGGTGCTGGGCTGGATCGGCAGCCGTCGCCACCAGCGGGCCACGCGCCTTGCCGTGCTGACTTATTGGGTGGGCGAGGCCCATCGCGGCCATGGCCTGATGCGGGAGGCCGCGCCGGCGGCGCTCGCCCACACTTTCACCTGCCTCGGCGTGGACCAGACCCAGGCCGCCGTGCAAAGCGACAATCTGCCATCCCGCGCCGTATTGCGAAGCTTGGGCATGCGCATGATCGAGCTCGGCTCGATCTGGAGCGAAGCGCGCAACCGCAACGAATCCTGCGAGTGGTGGGGCATTGATCGGGCCGGCCTGCCGTGCGACCTCGCCCTTGCCAGCCTGCCGGGCCTCACCGCCCCCGCCGAGCGCGCCACCGCCACCGGCTGAGTTGCCCGGCTCCGATTGACGTTCCGGCTTCCTTCGAGCATCTGCTGGCTGTGCGGGCAGGAACGACGGCGTGATGGCGATGACGGGGGCGGGCTTGGCGGTGGCGCCCCTGCTTCTTTCGCGTCTCAGGCTGACCGATTTCCGCTGCTACCGCGGAATCGAGGCCCGCTTCGAGGGCC
>JBBSCP010000102.1:0-13711 GCA_038250135.1 Acetobacterales bacterium
GCACCAGGTTGCGCAGGTTGGTGATGCGATCTGGCGTCACGAAGTCTGCGTTCAACTCCTCCCATGGTTTCATGGCGCTGGGGTCCCGCACCTGTCGCCCGTTCTTATCGACCTTCACGCCCGGCGGATCTGGCGTGGTGGCACCACAAGCTTGGCGACGATTTCGCCTTCATGATGCCAAGGTGCGAATTGCGTGGCCGCGTTGAGGTCGCGGACTTTCTCCGCAATGCGCGGCAGTTCCGGAACCGGGCGTGGGACGACCAGCACCCAACACTCGAAGACGTAGCCCTCGCCAACACCTCGAGCGGTCGCGAAGCAGATGGCGGTTTGCCATGCGCCATAGGTGGTAGCGCCGCCGCGCCCATTCGGGACAACGCAGCCGGCGGTCAGCGAAATAGAGCGTGTGTCAGCGCGGGAGGCGGCGAAGTTGTTCACATGATCGTGCAGCGCCTGCGGCAACAAGGCGGCATGCGCATCAAATAAAGTATCGCCACGTCCCGTACTGACGTGCGACTTCCCTGCCCAGGCGGAGTGGATGCAAAACTTCAGCGTGTCTTCTGCCTGGGGATCGCCGAAGTCTTTCGTTTCGCGGATACCTCGCAGCCACTATTGCACCAGCATGCCAAGCGCTTTCGCTTTATTTTCGGTAACGGGAAACGGTATCTGACAAGCTCCTCCTATGGCAAGGACGACGCTCATGGCCGAATTTACTGAACTCCTGAAGGCGCTGCCGGCGCTGATCTGGACGGTGGTTGCCGTGGTGATCCTCTGGCAGATGCGGCCCGAGCTCCGCAGCCTTTTTGGCAGGCTCGATAGCTTCGAAGGGTTCGGCTTGAAGATGTCCTTGAAGGCCCTCGCTGCCGCAGTGGAAGAAAAGAAGGTGATCGCGCCGGAATCGGCCGGTGATGTGGCGACAGTAAAGGCTCGGCTGGCGAAGGAAGCACAGCGCCTCGCGGGCGCGGTAATACTTTGGGTGGACGACCGCCCATCGGGAAATCGGAACGAAGCGGATATGCTCTCGGCACTTGGGGCGCGCTTCATCTTTGCCGCCAGCACGGCGGAAGCGAATGACCTCCTGGCCTCCCGACCAGAACGCTTCGATCTGATCCTGTCCGATTGGAGCCGTCCCGAAGGCAAGGATGCAGGCCCAGATTTCTTGCGCGATCTTCGGCAGCGGGGTGTTCGGACACCGATGATCTTCTATGTCGGAACGAAGCGGGACCTGCCTGTTGGTGCTCAAGGCTTGACCACACGCCCCGGCGGACTCGCCGCGCTCGTGCTGGATTCCTTGAAATTTCGCGGCTGAGCGATATCGGCATGGATCTTCAATTGGCCGGCGATTTGCGGGCCGCATTCAGCCTGACGTCGTTAGTGCCTCGCGCACCGCGGAACGGAATTCGCGGCGGTGAAGCTCGCGCAGTACGAACATGCTGGTCGCCACCAGCGCCAGCGGGTGGATGATCCAGGCCAGCGCTGCCAGCCCGAAATAATAACTGCGCAGCCCCGTGTTGAAGTGCTGCGCCGCGCGGTTCAGCACCCGTGCCGCCGCCCCCGCCTGCTGAATGCCAGGGTCCGTCGGCGCGCCAAAGGGCAAACCGCCGACCAGGATCGAGGTGTAGTTGAACTGCCGCAGCGCCCAGGTGAGCTCAAAGAAGGCATTGATGAAGATGAGCAGCAGCAGCGCGATCTTTACCTCCCACCCCACCACCGTCGATGGCTCGGCATAGGGCAGGGCGCCCACTACGCGCTGGCCGAGGTCTGGCGCGCCGAGCAGCGCTACGAGGCCGCCGAGGATGAAAATGGACGTGGTGGCGAGGAAGCTGGTGCTGTTCATCAAATTGCCGATGGCGGCGATGTCGGCGATGCGGTTGTCGCGTTCCAGCATCGCGCGTGTCCAGCGGCGCCGGTGCTCATCCATGGCGGCGATCACACTGCGCTCGCGGATCCGCGGGATGCGGTCAACTACCGTGGCGTAGCCGAGCCAGCAGGCGGCAAAGACCGCCAGGGCGAGCCAATCGAACAGGGTGAAGCCATGCATGGTCAACACGTTCCCGCCATGAGAAAGGGCCGCCGACATCCCCGCCGGCGGCCCTTTCTCGTCAGAGCAATCTCCAATCGAATGGAATCATTCGGCCGGAATTCTTGCTATAGAATCAAATACTTCTAGAGCACGAAATCCGTCCAAGAGGATGGAAAGTGCTCTGGCGAAGCCTGGCCGGTCACGCCATTTTCTTCTTCAGGTTCTCATCGAGTTTCGCAAGGAAAGCCTGGGTGTTGAGCCAGGGCTGGTCCTTGCTGATCAGGATGGCGAGGTCCTTTGTCATGTCGCCGCTCTCCACCGTCTCGATGCACACGGCTTCTAGCGCGTTGGCGAAATCGACCACATCCTGCGTGCCGTCGAACTTGCCACGGTACTGCAGGCCGCGCGTCCAGGCGAAGATGGAGGCGATGGGGTTGGTGCTGGTCTCTCGGCCCTTCTGGTGTTCGCGGTAGTGGCGCGTCACCGTGCCGTGCGCCGCCTCGGACTCGACCGTCGCACCGTCCGGGGAGAGCAGTACCGAGGTCATCAGGCCGAGCGAGCCGAAACCCTGAGCCACGATGTCGGACTGCACGTCGCCATCATAGTTCTTGCAGGCCCAGACATAACCGCCTTCCCACTTCAGGGCGCAGGCCACCATGTCGTCGATCAGGCGATCTTCGTAGGTGATGCCCGCCGTCTTGAAGCGCTCGGCGAATTCGGTGTCGAAGACGCGGCGGAAGATGTCCTTGAACTCGCCGTCATAGGCCTTGAGAATCGTGTTCTTGTGGCTGAAATAAACGGAATAGCCACGCGACAGGCCGTAGTTCAGGCTGGCGCGGGCGAAGCCTTCGATGCTCGCGCGGGTGTTGTGCATGCCCATCAGCACGCCGCCGCCGGCGGGAAAATTGGTCACTTCCAACTCGACAGGTGTGGAGCCGTCGGCCGGCGTCCAGGTCAGCGTGGCGCGGCCGGCGCCGGGGATCTTGGTTTCGGCGGCGCGGTAGATGTCGCCATAGGCGTGGCGGCCCACGACGATCGGCTTTGACCAGTGCGGCACCAGACGCGGCACGTTGTGGCAGATGATCGGCTCGCGGAAGATCGTGCCGTCGTGGATGTTGCGGATCGTCCCGTTCGGGCTGCGCCACATCTTCTTCAGCTTGAACTCGGTCACGCGCGCCTCGTCGGGGGTGATGGTGGCGCACTTCACGCCCACGCCGTACTTCTTGGTGGCATGCGCCGCATCGACGGTAACCTGGTCGTCGGTCTGGTCGCGATACTCGACGCCGAGGTCGTAATACTTCAGGTCGATGTCCAGGTAAGGCAGGATCAGGCGGTCCTTGATGAACCCCCAGATGATACGTGTCATCTCATCCCCGTCCATCTCGACGACGGGGGTTTTCACCTTGATTTTGGCCATGCCACGTTCCTTGCCGTCCGCGCGGCCCGGGACGCCGACATCGCGCCCGACCTCCGGAAGCGCGGAACATGCCAACCGGACCCTTCCGGGGCAAGCCCGACGCGCCATGTTTGGCTTTTCGGGCGCGCGACCCTTGCCGCCGTATCTCGCGTAGAAGTAGAACTCGCATCATCTTATACAACTTAACGCAAAGGCTGGCATGCCGATCGCCCCGACCCTCCTGCTGCTGGCGTTGCTGCTCCTGGCGGGTCTGGCGGGGGGCCTCGCGTGGCGGGCCTGGCGGGAATTGGCCGAGGCGAGAGCCCGGGCCGCGCGGCTCGAAGCGGCAAATGCCGCCCTCTCCGCGACGGTCGAACGCGCCGATACGCGTGCGCGGCTCCTGGATGGCGTGCTGGCCGCGCTGTCCGATGGCGTGTCGGTCTTCGATGGCGAGTTGCGGCTGGCCGGCTGGAATCCGCGCTTCGCCGAATGTGCTGGCGTGCCCCGCCGGGCGCTGCGCATCGGCATGCCGATGGAGGAGGTGCTGCGCCTCCAGGCCGAGGCCGGCGAATTCGGCCTTGTCGATCCGGATGAGGAGGTGAAACGCCGCCTTGCCCTGCTCCGCGCCGGCCCGCTCATCGCCCGGACGCAGCGGGAGCGCCCGGATGGTTCGGTGATCGAGCTACGCCGCGCCGCGCTGCCGGGTGGCGGGTTCGTCACACTCTACACTCCCCAATTGCCGACCACCGAGGCGCCCCTGGATCCGGACACAGCGGCCGCCTTTGCCGCCGACTGGCTCGCCCGCCTGCCGCGCCTGACTGCCGCCGCCGCCGATGGTGATGCACCGGCCACCCGCGCGATTGCGCATGCGCTGCGTGGCCTTGCCGCCAATGCCGGCTGGACGGCGCTTGTCTTGGCGCTCGCCTCCATCGAGGCTTCGGCGGAGGCCGGCGACATGCCCGAGGTCCGCGCCCTGACCGCGCTGCTGCCCCTCGACCCGCCGAGATGAGCCTGCCACGGTGTGAGGGCGAGGTACTCGCCCGCCCGCCTTGTGCCGGCGCCGGGGCAGCCCACCTCTGCCGGCGAAGAAGGAGTTCCGTGAGATGCTGATCCGCTGCGCGGCCCGCACCTTGGGCGGGGTTTTCGTGGTCTCGGCCCTGGCCACGGGCTTGGCGGTCACCGCCGGCACCGTCGGCGCGGCGCTGCTCGCGCGGCGCATGTGGGAGGAGCGCAAGGGCTGGCGCGAGGGCGCGGCCGACCCGCCGGCCGAGCCGATTGGCGAGCCCGCGCCGGAGGCGCCCAGCGCCTGAGCCGGAGGCGCCCAGCGCCTAATCCGGGATCAGCGCCGTCGCCTCGATCTCGAGTCGCGCTTGGGGCTCGACCAGCGCCACCACCTGCACCAGTGCCATGGCCGGGAAGTGGCGCCCCATCACCGCGCGATAGGCGGGCCCGAGCTCGGCCAGGCTCGCCCGGTATTCGGCGATATCCACGACATACCAGGTGAGGCGGGCGATATGCTCCGGCCCGCCGCCAGCTTCGTGCAGCACGGCGAGGATATTGGCCAGCGCCTGGCGTGTCTGGGCGACGAAGCCGGCGGCGAAGCAGCCCTGCTCATCCCAGCCGATCTGCCCGCCGACCAGCACGGTGCGGCCACGCCCGACCATGCCGTTCGCGTAGCCGCGTGGCGCTGGCCAGCCGGGCGGCTGAAGCGCGGTGAGGGGGCTTTCGCTCATGCGGCGCAACGCTCCTGATAGGCGGTGAGCGCGGCGCGCAGATCGTCCGGGATCGGCACGGCGCGGCGGGCATCGAGGTCGGTGGTGGCGGTGACGAGATTCAGGCGCACCAGCTCCTGTTCGCCACGATGCACATGCAGGCCAAGTGCGTAGGAGGCACCGCCGATCCTGGCGACGAGCGGCGTCAGCACAATGCGCTCGCCCATCAGGCCGGGACTGAAAAAATCCGCCTCGGCATGCGCGAAGCCGGTGCCGATGCGGCGCCTCGCGTGCAGCGCGTGGAAATCCACGCCGAGCTCCTCGGTGAACCAATCCTCGATCACGGCATTGGCCATCTCGAACCAGGCGGCGAAGAAGACGATGCCGGCCGGGTCGCATTGGCTGAAGCGGATGCGGGCCGGCGCGCGGAATGCTCGCGGCGGCAGCCCGGAGGCGGCCAAGGGGGTGGGCCGGGTCACGCGCCCTGCTCCGCCTGCTGGCGTAGCGTGAAGCGTTGCAGCTTGCCCGTGCCAGTGCGCGGCAAGGCGGGCACGAAGACCACGCTGCGCGGGTATTTGTAGGGCGCTATCTCGGCCTTCACGTGGTCCTGCAACGCGCGCACCAGCGTCGCATCCGGCACGAAGCCCGACTTGGGCACGACATAGGCCCGCACCACCATCCCGCGCTCGGCATCCGGCGCGCCAACCACGCCGCATTCGGCGACGGCGGGGTGGCTGAGCAGCGCGGCCTCCACCTCCGGCCCCGCGATGTTGTAGCCGGCCGAGACGATCATGTCGTCGTTGCGCGCCTGGTACCAGAAATAGCCGTCATCATCCTGCACATAGGTGTCGCCGGTGATGTTCCAGCCATGCTCGACATATTGCGCCTGGCGCGGGTCATCGAGGTAGCGGCAGCCTGTCGGCCCCTTCACGGCGAGCCGCCCGGGCGTGCCGCGCGGCGCCGCCTGCCCCAGCGGGTCCACCACCCTTGCCACATAGCCCGGCACGGGGATGCCGGTGGAGCCGGCGCGAATCTGGCCCCTGGGGGCGCCGATGAAAATGTGGAGCATCTCCGTGGCGCCGATGCCATCCATCAGCTCGAGCCCGGTCGCCGCCTGCCAGGCCTCGAAGATCGGCTTCGGCAGCGTCTCCCCGGCCGAGACGCAGCTGCGCAGCGAGGAGAGGTCGTGCTGCGCGGCGAGACCCGCCATGATCCGATAGGCGGTCGGGGCGGTGAAGCAGATGCTGGCGCGGTATTTCTCGATGGCGGCGGGCATCTCTTCCGGCGGCGCGCGTTCCAGCAGCACGGCGGTGGCGCCGACGCGGAAGGGAAACAGCACCAGCCCACCGAGGCCGAAGGTGAAGGCCAGCGGCGGCGAGCCGATGAACACATCCTCCGGCGTCGGGCAGAGCACCAGCGCGCTGTAGGAATCGCAGATCGCCAGCAGGTCGCGATGGAAATGCAGCGTGCCCTTGGGCTCGCCGGTGGAGCCGCTGGTGAAGCCGATGAGGCAGACATCGTCGATGGCAGTGTCGCAGGCGGTGAAGGGCAGCGTCGCCTCGGCCATCATCGCCTCCAGCACGCCATCGCCCCAGGTCGCGATGTGGCTCAGCGTCGGCGCGTCGGTTTTGCGCAGATCATCGATGAGGCGCGCATCGCACAGCGCATGCGTGATGCGCGCCTTGCGGCAGACCTCACCGAGTTCCTTCGCGCGCAGCAGCGGCATGGTGCCGACGACGACGCCGCCCGCCTTGATGACCGCGAAATAGGCCGCGACCATCCAGGCATTGTTGGCGCTGCGCAGCAGCACGCGGTGGCCAGGGACAAGGCCCAGGCGCCGCACCAGCACATCGGCGAGCCGATCCACGCGTTCGGCCAGTTGGGCGTAGGTCAGTGTCTCGGTTGGCGTCACCACGGCCGGGTGGTCGGCGCGCGTGGCGAGGTTGGCGTCCAATAGCGCAACAGCGACGTTGAGGCGCGGGGGATAGCGGAATTCCGGCCGGTCGAGCAGCAACTCCGGCCATTGCTCGGGCGGCGGCAGATTGTCGCGGGTGAAGCTGTCGAGATGCGCGCTCGGCTCCATGCGCCTACTCCCGGCGTTCACGTTCGGCGCGAGCGATCACCACGCGCTGGATTTCGGACGCACCTTCATAGACGCGCAGCGCCCGCACCTCGCGGTACAGCTCCTCGGCCCCGTGGCCGCGCGTCACGCCGAGCCCGCCATGAATCTGCACGTTTCGGTCGGCGCAGCGCTGCGCCGCTTCGGTGGCGTGGAGCTTGGCCATGCTGGCCTCGCGTGAGACGCGAGGCGTGCCCTGATCCTTCAGCCAGGCGGCGCGATAGACGAGCAACGCCGAGGTCTCGACATCCAGCGCGCTGTCGGCGATGGCGGCCTGGGTCATCTGCTGGTCGAACAGCGGCCCGCCGAACAGGTGCCGCGTGGTGGCGCGTTCCACCGTCATGTCGAAGGCGCGGCGCGCGAAGCCGAGTGCCGCGGCGCCGACGGTGGCGCGGAAGACGTCGAGCGTCGCCATCGCCACCTTGAAGCCGTCACCCGGCGCGCTGAGCAGGTCGTCGCGCGTCACGCGCAAATTCTCGAAGCGCAGCGTCGCCAGCGGGTGCGGCGCCGTAACCTCGATGCGGTCTTCGATGATGAGTCCTGGGGAATCGGCCTCGACCAGGAAGGCCGAGAGCCCGCGCGCGCCTACCGCCTCGCCGGTGCGGGCGAAGACGATATAGTGCCCGGCGATGCCGCCATTGCTGATCCAGGTCTTGCGCCCGTTCAGGCGCCAGGCCGCATTGCCGTCGGGCGTCGCGGTGGTGGCCATCGCCGCCACGTCGCTGCCGGCCTCGGGCTCACTGAGCGCGAAGGCGGCCAGCGACGTGCCTGCACGGCAGCGCGGCAGGATGCGCGCGCGCTGTACTTCCGTGCCGAACAGCGTGACCGGCCCGGTGCCGAGCCCCTGCATGGCGAAGGCGAAATCCGCAAGTCCGCTGCTTCGCGCAAGAATGTCGCGCGCGAGGCAGAGGGCACGTACGTCGAGCCTGCCATCTTCCGGGCAGGGCACGCGCAGCAGCCCGGCCTCCCCCATGGCGGCTGCAAGCGCGCGCACGCTGCTATCTGCGTCATGTTCGTCAGACAACGCCGCCGCGTACTGAACGGCAAAGGCCTCGACCTCGCGCGCCCAGTCGCGGTGGCTGGGCTCGAAGAAAGGCCATTCGAGGAATGATTGATCAGCCATCAATCGCCCCGAAATACCGGGCGCTGCTTTGCCACGAAGGCGTCGTAGGCGCGGCGGAAATCCTGCGTGGTCATGCACAGCGCCTGCGCCACGGCCTCGGCCTCGATCGCCTGCTCGACCGACATGGCCCATTCCATCTGCAACATGCGCTTGGTCATGGCGTGGGCGAAGCTCGGCCCTTCGGCGATGCCACGCGCCATCGTCGCCGCATTCTCGGCCAGCGCTTCCGGCGCGTGCAGCGCGTTGAAGAAACCCCAGGCCAGGCCTTCATCCCCGCCGAGTGAGCGGCCGAGATACAAAAGTTCGCTCGCCCGTCCCTGGCCGATGAGGCGCGGCAGGATGGCGCAGGCGCCCATGTCGCAGCCGGCGAGGCCGACGCGGTTGAACAGGAAGGCCACCTTGGCGCGCGGCGTGCCAAGGCGGATGTCCGACGACATCGCAATGATCGCGCCCGCACCGGCACAGATGCCATCCACCGCGGCGATGATCGGCTGCGGGCAGGCGCGCATCGCCTTCACCAGCTCGCCGGTCATCGCGGTGAACTGCATCAGGCCCTTGGTGCCGCGATCGAGCAGCGGGCCGATGATCTCATGCACGTCGCCGCCAGAGCAGAAATTGCCGCCGGCGCCGGTGACGATGAAGGCGCGCACCGCATCGTCATGCGCGGCGGCGCGCAGGATCGCGGCCATCTCGGCGTAGCTTTCGAAGGTCAGCGGATTCTTGCGCTCCGGCCGGTCGAGGGTGAGGGTCGCCACCGCCCCCTCGATGGTCAGGCGCAGATGCTGCGCTGTGTAGGCCGCGAGCGGGCCCTGGATGGCGGTGATCATGCGGGGTCCTCGGGCGAAAGCGCCGCGCGGACCGACGCCTTGGCGCGGCCGAGCAGGGCAAACAGCGTGCTGCGCGCGCTGGGCGAGAGATCGTCGAGGAGTTCGGCGATCCAGCCCTCATGCGCGGCGGATTGGCGAGCGAATTCGCGCCTGCCCTTGGCGGTCAGGCGCAGCAACTGCGCGCGCCGGTCGCCTGGCAGGGCGCGCCGTTCGACCAGCCCCTCGGCCACCAGGCGCGTGGCGAGGCCGGTGACGTTGCCGTTGCTCACCATCATGCGGCGCGAAACCTCGCCGAGCGTGATGCCGCCCGGTACGCGATCCAGCGCGGCGAGCAGGTCGAAGCGCGGCAGCGTCGTGTCGAAGTCGCGCCGCAGCCGGGTGCGGATTTCGCTTTCCATCAGCGCCGTGCAGGTCAGCAACCGCAGCCACAGCCGCAGCTCATCCTTATGGCCCGGCGGGGCGTGGGCGAGGGCGGTTTCGGCATCGATGGCGAGCGCGCGCTGGTCGTCGGGCATCATGTCTCGCCCCCATCGACGGCGATGGCCTGGCCGTTGATGGCGCTGCTGCCCGGCTGGCACAGCGCGAGCACCGCGGCGGCGACCTCGGCTGGCTGTACCAGGCGGTGCTGCGGATTGTGCTTCGCGAGTTCCTGTCGCGCTTGCTCCGGGCTGCGGCCGGTGCGCGCGACGATCAGCGCGACACTCTCCGCCACGATGTCGGTGTCGGTGAACCCTGGGCAGATCGCGTTCACGGTGATGCCCTGCCGCGCAACTTCCTGCGCCAGGGCGCGCGTCAGGCCGAGCAGCCCGTGCTTTGCCGAGGTATAGGCGGTGACATAGGCGTAGCCCTTCAGCGCGGCGGTGGAGGCGATGTTCACCACTCGGCCGAATCCGGCCTCGATCATGCCAGGCAGCACGGCGCGCGTGGCGGCAACGGCGCCCATGACGTTGACGCGCCACAACAGCTCGAACAGCGCGTCGTCGGACTTCAGGAAGGGCGCACTTTCGGCGATGCCGGCGGCATTCACCAGGATGTCGCAGGCGGGTAGATGAGGCAGCGCGGTGACATCGGCGACGAGGAAGGCCGCCGCGTCCCCCGCCTCCACCACGCCGCGCAGCTTCTCGGTGCGTCGCCCAAGGACGGTGACGTGCACGCCCGAGGCGGTGAGCGCGGCCGCGCAGGCGGCGCCGATGCCGCTGCCGCCGCCGGTCACCAAGGCGCGCCTGATTTGTCGCGATCGATCCATTGGAACCTCTCGATGTTTCAAGCTTAAAGGATCGGCAGGCCGATACGCAACCTTGTATTTCGGTTGCCCGCCCAATCTTTGAAGCCTAAACTAAATTCTCGGACCAGGGGGTGTGGCGATGCGCATCGCGGTGATCGGCGGCGGCCCGGCGGGGCTCTATTTCGCCATCCTCATGAAGCGGGATTTTCCCGCCTCGCGGATCACGGTGGTGGAACGCAACCAACCGGAGGACACCTTCGGCTTCGGCGTGGTGTTCAGTGACGCGACACTCGACACCTTCGCCGCCGCCGACGAGCCGAGCTACCGCGCCATCACGCGCAGCTTTGCCTATTGGGATGACATCGCCATTGTCGCGAAGGGCGTCGAGCACCGCATCGGCGGCAACGGCTTTTGCGGCTGCTCGCGCCGCACGTTGCTGATGCTGCTCGCCGAACGCGCGCGCGGGCTTGGCGTCGAGCTGGAATTCCGGCGCGAAGCCTCGCCCGAGGATTTCCCCGACGCCGATTTGATCGTCGCCGCGGATGGCATAAACTCGCCCATCCGCGAGCGTCACCCGGAGCATTTCGCACCCGAGGTCGATCTCCGCCCCAACCGCTTCGCCTGGATGGGCAGCACGCGGCCCTTCGATGCCTTCACCTTCTTCTTCAAGGAGCGGCCTGAGGGCATCTTCATCGCGCATTGCTACCAGTACGAGCCAGGCGCAAGCACCTGGGTGCTGGAGACCGATCCAGAGACCTTCGCGCGCGCCGGGCTCGGCACGATGGATGAGGCCGAGAGCGCGGCCTATCTCGAAGGCGTCTTTGCCGAGGAATTGCAGGGCCACCGGTTGATCACCAACCGCTCGCTTTGGCGGCAATTCCCCACCATCACCTGCGCGCGCTGGACTCGGGGAAATGTGGTGCTGCTGGGCGATGCGAAGGCCACCGCGCATTTCTCCATCGGCTCCGGCACCAAGCTCGCGATGGAGGATGCGATCGGGCTGCACCAGGCCTTCCGCGCCGGCGGCGATGTCGCGACCTGCCTTGCGCGCTACGAGACCGCACGGCGCGAGGATGTCGAGAAGACGCAGCACGCGGCCAATGTCTCGCTGGTGTGGTTCGAGCATGTGAAGCGCTTTTGGGACTTCTCGCCGACTCGCTTCGCTTTCGGCGTGATGACGCGCAGCAAGGCCATCACCTGGGACAACCTCGCGTTGCGCGCGCCGGATTTCGTCGCCGAGACGCAGCGCGCCGTGGCGGCGGAGGCGAACATCGCGGGCTTGCCGGCCAACCCGAAACACCCGCCGATGTTCCAGCCCTTCCGCTTGCGCGACATGGCGATTGCGAACCGCGTCGTCGTCTCGCCCATGTGCATGTACGCCGCGGTGGGGGGCGTGGCCGGCGATTTTCATCTGTCGCATTACGGCGCGCGCGCCATTGGTGGCGCTGGGCTTGTCTTTACCGAAATGACCTGCGTCAGCGCCGGGGCGCGCATCACGCCGGGCTGCACCGGCCTGTGGAACGATGAACAGCAGGGCGCCTGGACGCGCATCGTTGATCTCATCCACGCCACCTCAGCGGCGAAGATTGCGCTGCAACTCGGCCATGCCGGGCGAAAGGGTGCCACGAAGTTGATGTGGGACGGCATGGACCGCCCGCTGGCTGAGGGCGCCTGGCCAGTCATCGCCGCCAGCGCGCGGCCCTATTATCCCGAAAGCCAGGTGCCGAGGGAGATGACGCGCGCCGACATGGATTGGGTGCGCGAAGAATTCGTCGCCGCCACACGCCGCGCCATCGCCTGCGGCTTCGACATGCTGGAGCTGCATTGCGCGCACGGCTATCTGCTGGCCGGCTTCCTCTCGCCGCTGACCAACCATCGAACTGACGCGTATGGTGGCGATGTCGCGAACCGGCTGCGCTATCCGCTGGAGGTCTTCGCCGCAATGCGCGCCATCTGGCCGGCGGAGCGGCCAATGTCGGTGCGTATCTCCGCCACCGACTGGGCGGAGGGCGGCCTCAGCGACGAGGACAGCCTCGCCATCGCGCGCGCCTTTGCCCTGGCGGGTGCCGATCTCATCGACGTCTCGACCGGACAGACCGTGGCCGACGCGCAGCCGACCTACGGGCGTATGTTCCAACTGCCCTGGTCCGACATGATCCGCAACGAGCTCGGCGTGGCGACGATGTGCGTCGGCAACATCACCTCCGCCGACCAGGTGAACACGATCATTGCGGCCGGGCGCGCGGACCTTGTGGCGCTCGGGCGGCCGCACCTGGCCAACCCGTCCTTCACGCTACAAGCGGCGGCGCAGTACGGCGTGCGGGACATCGCCTGCCCGCCGCAATACGCACCAGGCAAGGACGCCGCGCTGCGCAACGGCGTTCGCGACCAGGCCGACCTGCGCGATCTCAAGCTGAAGGCACGGCCGAAAAGCCACGCCCCGCAGTGACGACCCTCAGCTGTTGATCCACGGCGCGGCGCGCCATAGTGCGGCGTATTGGCTCTGCGCCGCGCGCATCCGCTGCTCCCAGATCGGGCCGGGCTCGAGTATGGGTTCTATGAACTGCGCCTCGAAGGTGCGACGCGTCGCGGGATCGGCGGCGGCTTCCTGCACCGCATCGCGCAGGCGCTCGACGATCGGGGCGGGCGTGCCGGCGGGCACGACCAGCCCGCGCTCGGAGAACATGGTGAAGTCGAGGCCCAGGCTCTGGAAGGTCGGGATTCCCGGCGCGAAGCGGCTCTCGCCAGTGCCGCCATGCGCGAGGTAGCGAAGGCCCTGCGGCTGCGGCATGATCTCGCCGATCGACATGGTGTTCAACTGCACCTGGCCTGCCAGCAGCGCGGTGCGCTGCAAAGGCGCGCCGGTGTAGTGCACGATGGTGAAGCGTACATCGGCGAGGCGCGAGATCATCGCCATCATCAGATGGTCATCCGTACCGATGCCGCTGGTGGAGGCGACAATGCCCTCGGGGTCCGCCTTGGCGCGGCGGATGAGGTCGGGGATGTCACGGATCGGGCTGTCGGCACGCACGACGATGCCCGTCGGGTCCGTCATGATGTTGCCGATGAAGGCGAAGCTGTCGAGGGTGTATTGCGCGCGGCGCTCCACCGGCACGGTGACGAAGGAGGGCATGTTGGTGAGGCCGAGCACCAGCCCATCGGGGCGCGAGCGGGCGACATAGGTGAGTGCCACTTCGCTTGACGCGCCGGGACGGTTCACCACGGTGATCGGCTGGCCGAGCCGTGTCTCGAGGTGGCGCGCGAACAGCCGTGCCACGATGTCCGTGCC
>JBBSCP010000103.1:0-13666 GCA_038250135.1 Acetobacterales bacterium
GGCAGGTTGGCTTCAGGCGCTCCAGATCGCGCCGCCGCTCGGTGTCTTCACCTGGGCCAGCCAGGCGGCACGCACGGCAGTGTGGACGCTTTCCGGCACCGGGATGTATTCCAGGCGACGTGCCGCCTCGGCACCGTTGCGGAAGGCCCAGTCAAAGAAGCGCATGGTGTTGCGGCTGCCATCGACCTTGTCGGCCACCGGATTGGTCGGCAGCAGGATGAAGGTGGGGGAGACGATCGGCCAGACGGTCGGGCCATTCAGATCCACCAGGTCGGCCGCGAAACCCGGCACCGACCAGTCGGCCACCGCGGCGGCGGCCTGGAAGGCCGGCATCTCGGGGCGGATGAAGGCGCCGGCCTTGTTGCGGAGCTGCGTCGTGACCAGCCGGTTCACCGTGGCATAGGCGTTCTCGGTGTAGCCGATGGCGCCCGGGGTGTTGCGCACCGTGTTGGACACGCCTTCATTGCCGCGCGCGCCGTTGCCGACCGGCCACTGCACGCTGGTCGCGGCGCCGGGACCGGACTTCCAGGTATCCGACACCCGCGAGAGATAGGTGGTGAACACGAAGGTCGTGCCTGAGGCATCGGCGCGGTAGGTCGGGCCGACGGGCAGGTTCGGGAGGCGCAGTTCGCGGTTCAGCTCGGCAATGCGCGAGTCATTCCAGCGCGTGATGCGGCCGAGGAACAGGTCCACCACTATTTCCGGCGTGAGGCGCAGTGCATTGTCGGCGAGCCCTGGCAGGTTCACGATCAGCACGACCGAGCCCATCACCGTCGGGAATTGCAGCAGGTTGCGCTCCGTCAACTGCGCGACGGAGAGCGGCGCATCGGTCGCGCCGAAATCGACGGTGCGATTGGTGATCTGGTTGATGCCGCCACCCGAGCCGATCGACTGGTAGTTGAGCTGGATGCTGACAGCCTCGCGCGCCGCCTGGCCCCAACGCTCATAGACCGGACGGGGGAATGTGGCGCCGGCGCCGGTGATGGTCGCCTGCTGCGCCATCGCGTCGTTGGTGCCGAGCAGACCCACACCGAATGCCGCACCGGTGCCAAGAAGAAGGGAGCGCCTGTTCATTGGGAAAATCTCCATCTGCTGTGATGCGAAGGCGAGCCAAGCTGTCCCCCCCTTCGCTTCGCGGCGCTTCTAGGCAGATCAGGCGACGCTGCTATTGCAAATTAATGACGGTTCGATGACCGCCTGGGCTACAATTCATTAATTCATCCGGATGTTGGCCTGTCAGCTCACGCCAGTTATGAGCAATTCGGTCCGATTCCACCCTGGCTCGGTGCGCCCGTAGTCGAGGATTTCCGCCATGCGGCGCACCAGCGGCAAGCCAAGCCCGCCGGTCGGCGCTGCCTCAATGTCGCGAAGGGCGACAGGCGCCTTGCCGCCGCGCGGATCGAAAGGCGCAGCCGCATCCTCGATCGTCAGGCGCGCCCGACCGGCCTCGAACGCCACGGCGACGCGTGCGGCAGGCGGTGGCTGCGCCGCAAATCGGCCATGCATGACCAGGTTCACGAGCAACTCCTCCACCACCAGGCGGACACGCAGCGCCAGCGTCGTGGGCGCGCCCTCGGTCTCGAGATAGGTCTCGATGCTGTCCTGCGCGTCAGCCAGGGCGCCGAGGTCGATGGGGACATCGACACGCAGCATGTCAGGCCAGGAGGTGCGCCATTGCCTCGGCCTCGGTGCCGACCGCGGGCAGCAAGTCGCCCAGCGCCATCGCCTCCAGCACCTCTGCCACCATCGGCTGGGCGCCGAATAGCACCACCTTGCCGCCGCGCCGCGAGACCACGCGTGTGGCTGACAGCAGCAGGCGGATGCCCAGCGAGGAAAGGAATTCCAGCCCCGTCATGTCCAGCACGGCACTTTTGCCGGAGGCCGCGACCGTCGCGGTGAAAGGGGTCTCCACCATGCCGACCGTTGTCGCATCGAGCCGCCCGACCAGCACAAACTTGAGGGCCGAGGGGCCCAGATCCACCACGTCAAAACGCACGGCAACATCCCTCCATTGATCGGCGCGGCGTCCATGCCAGCATCGCTGCCGAAGGAATACAACCATGCTCGATCCCGCGCCCGAGAACGCACTCCCCTCGCCCGCCGCCAGGCTGCGCGCCGTGCTGGACAGCCCGCGAATCGCCGTGGTGCCGGGCTGCCATGACGCGATGGGGGCGCGGCTGATCGCCCGCGCCGGCTTGCCGGCCACTTTCCTCAGCGGCCATGCGGTGAATGCGGCGCGGCTCGGCCTGCCGGCTGCATGGCTGATCTCGTACCGGGAGATGCTGGACGCCAAGCGCGAGGTCTGCGCCGATCGCGTGCTGCTGCTCGGTTTGACGTTGCTGAACGTGGTGCTGCGCGCGCAGCAGGAGGCGCTGGCACTGATCGCCGCTGGCGCGCATCCCGGCCCGGACCGGCTGCTGCCCTTCGAGGACTTATATGAGCGCGTTGGCTTCAACGCCTATGACGCCATGGAGAAGTGCTAGGCGCGTTGAGGCACGGCGCGCGCGAGGTCGCCCGCCGTCGCGATGTGCAGATCGGCGCGCGCCGCAACATCCTCCAGCGATTCGCGCAAGTAGCGGATGCGATGGGGCGCGCCGAGCATCCAGGGATGGATGCCAAGCCCCAGCACACGCCCGCCGCGCGGCTCGACCAACAGCCGGTCCAGCGCATCGCGCACCATCGCGGGCCAGCGAGTGACCGGCACGCGGCGCAGCCAGAGGGTTTGCACATCATCCCACTCACCCGGCGGCGGCAGGGCGAGCAGGCCGGAGGCGTGGGCGTAGGGTTCCTCGTCATTGGCCCAGTCGAGCGAATAGGCGAAGCCGGCCTCGGCGAGCAGCCGCGTGGTGGCGGCCGTGGCACCGTGATCCTGGCCAAGCCAGCCCGTTGCCCCGGGCCAGATTTTGCCGAGTCCATCGCGCACCAAGGCGATCTGTGCCGCCTCCTCGGCCTCAGTCAGGCGCGATGTCATCATGCGGCTGGCGGAGATGCCATGCGCCACGGGCTCATAGCCCCGCGCGCGGCACGCGGCGACGATCTCCGGATGGCGCTGCGCCGCCATGAGGTTCACGGCCACACTCGCCGGTAGCTGCAACGCATCGAGCAGGTCTAGAATCCGCCAGATACCGATGCGGTTGCCGTAGGCACGATAGGAATAGCCGTGCCAATCCGGGGTTCCGGTGAAGAAGGCACCGCGAAAGCGCGGGTCGCGAGGCGTGCCCTCGGGCGGGACGATTTCGGTATGTTCGAGGTGCAGCAACAGATAAAGCGCCACGCGCCTGTCGCCCGGCCAGCGGAAATCAGGTCGTGCCGGCTGCGGTGCGAAGGGATGCAGTGCGTGGTCATAGCCGCGCGGCGGGATCATCGCGCAACCGCGGCATCGTAATGGTGGGCGAGATACCAATCGGCCATCTCCGCACCGGTCGCGAACCAGACGCTCTCATGCGCCCGCATATGCTTCAGCAGCGCGTCGAGATACCGCGCGCGATGCGGCCGGCCCATGATGTAGGGATGCAGCGCCACGCACATGACGCGCGGCTGCACCGCGCCCTCGGCGTAGAGCGTGTCGAACATGTCCACGCCGGTGCGACAGAAATCCTCGCCTTCCCCAGCGCCTGCGCCGAGCATCACCGCATCGTTCAGATCCATCTGGTAGGGAAGCGAGATCAACCGCCCACTGCGAACTCGGATCGGTGTCGGCTGGTCGTCGTGATACAGGTCACAGAGGTAGGAAATGCCAGCCTCTGCCACCAGATCGGGTGTGAGCAGCGTGTTCGAGGCCGCCGGCGAGAACCAGCCACGCAGCTTCTTGCCCGTCATGCGCCGCCACGCCTCGACGCTCATCGCGATCTCGTTACGTTCTTCGGCTTCGGACAGGCCCCAATGGTAGCGCGTGTTGTACAAGCCGTGACTGAACACGTCCCAATCCCGCGCGAGCATCGCATCCAGGATTTCGGGAAACATCTCGCCAACGGCCATGGAGAAGCTGACCGTGCCGCGGATGCCCTGCGAATCCAGTACCTCCATCAATCGCCACACGCCGGCGCGGTTGCCGTAATCCTTCAGGGAATAGCTGAGCACGTCGGGATGCGGCGTGCGCGGCCAGGGGTCACGCTGGCGGATGAGCGCGGGGATGAATTCGTAATGCTCGATGTTCGGACAGACCCAGACCGCAATCCGCGCACCGCCCGGCCAGGTGAGTTTTTGGCGGAAGGGCAACGGCGCGTGCGGCAGGCGCTGTTCCGGGTCGATCATCCGACGATCGCTTCGGCCTCGATCTCCACAAGATAGTTGCCGACGAGACGCGCTACCTCTACCAGCGTATTGGCGGGCCGCGCCTCGGCAAAAACACGGCCATGCACGCGGCCCACGGCCTCCCAATCATTCGCATCGCGCAGCCAGATGCGCGTCTGCACCACATCGTCGATGCTGCCGCCCAGCGCCTCGATGGCCGCGACGATCTTGTCGAGGATATAGACCGCCTGCGCCCCCGCATCGCCAGGGCCGACGAGGCTGCCGTCGGTGTGCGTCGCCGTCGTGCCGCTGACGAGAATGCGTTCGCCGACGCGCATCGCGCGGCTGTAGCCACAGGATTTTTCCCACACACTGCCGCTGTCCACGCGCAACCGTCCGGGCCGGAACTCGGTGGCTGTGAAGGGCTGCGGCAGTGCGGCGAGGTGATGGCTGAGATCACCCGAGGCGGTCAGGAATGGCGGCTTGCGATACTCGTCGCCACAATCGCCGCGGATCATGTGACCGGCGGCGAAGGCGTGGTGCAGGCGATCATGATCCTCGGCATCAAGCGCGAAGGAAAACAGGCGCAGATTATCTGCGCGATGTTCGCCCTCGGTCAGCCGCGCGCCGACGATCACGGCGCCAACCGCCGGATGCTCCAGCACCCAGCGCGTCGCGACGTTGGAGATCGAGACGCCATGCCGTTTCGCGATCGCCTCCGCCGCGCGCAGCACGGCCTGGAAGGCGGTCCAGCCGCCCATCGCCTCGATGAAGCGACGATATTTCATCTTCGACCAGTCGGTGATGTCGGACTCCGCCGGCGCATCCCGCCCCAGCCAGCGCTCCGACAGAAAGCCCCCGCCGAGCGTGCCATAGGCGAGGATTTTTGCGCCATGGCCGAGGCAAAATTCCGACATCGCGCCCCCCGCACGCCGGTCGAGCAGCGAGAAGGAGAGCTGGTTCGTCGCGATCGGCACGCCGTTCTTCACCGCGACGCGCAGATGGTCCGTATCGAAATTCGTGACGCCGATATGGTTCAGCGCGCCTTCCGCGCGCATCGCCGCCATCTCGCGCAGCGCGTCCAGCCAGGCGGGGTGCCGAAAACTCCACCAATGGAACTGCATCAGGTCGGGGATGCAGCCGAGGCGCTCGATGCTCCGTCCCACACCCTCGCGCACCACCTCGCGCGTCATCGGGCCCGGCGTCGGAACCCATTTCGTGAAGACCCGCCCCTGCCCCTCCGCGAGGCGAAAGCGGGCGAAGATCTGTTCGGCGCCGCCGTAATGATCGGCCATGTCGAAGCTGTCGAAGCCGGCCTCGGCATAGTCCGCCATCGCCGCGGCGGCGGCCGCGTGGTCGAGCACACGGCCATCGCGTTCCTGGTCCGCAACCTGCCACAGCCCGGTGACGATGCGGCTCGCCTCCAGACCGGGGGCGAGCAGCGTGCGCGGCGGGTGCATCAGCGCGGCGGCAATTGGCGCTGCACGGCCTGCACTTCGTCGGTCGTCATCTGGCCCACGGTCACGATCTCGCCGTTGGTGATGCGCCACTTGCGGAAGGGGCCGGTGATGTCCCCATTCGCGTCGAACTCGACGGGGCCGATCACGCCGACATACCGAATCGCCTGGCCGGCGCGGATCAGCTCCAGCGCGCGGGCGAAGCCGGCCGGCCCGGCATGCACCACCTCGCCGCCCGGTGCCGTTACCTGGCGGATCGCCTCGCGGATCGGCCCGGCCTCGAAGCGCCCAGCCTTGGCGATGGCGAGACCGAGGATCGCCGCCGCATCGAAGGCTCGATCCGCCGCCGGCGCGCCGGCACCAAAGCCGCCCGACATCGCCGGATAGGCGGTGCCGAAGAACTCGGTGGAGGGCGTGGAGACGGTGCCGGAGGAAGTCCCGAAGGCGTTGTTGAGGAAGCGCGGGCCGACATCACGAATGAAATCCGCGCTGTTCATGCCGTCATTCAGCAGGAAAGTTGCCGGCCCGCCCTGCTGGATCCAGGTGCGCGCTATGGTCGTGCCGTCGCCCGGATAGCTGACGAGGTACAGCGCCGGCGGATCGCCGCGCAACGCCTGCGTGACTTCCGGCGCGTAGCTCGCCTGGCTCGGATTATAGGGGGTGGTGGAGACGATGGTGCCGCCGAGCGCCAGATAGGCGCGGCGAAACTCGTTCACCATGTTGACGCCGAAATCATTGTTCACATGGATGATGGCCAGCCGACGCAGCCCCTGATCCATCGCATAGCGCGCGGCCGCCGTGCCTTGCAGCGCATCCGAGGTGATGGTGCGGAGGAACCAGCCGCGAGTCTGCCCCTCCACCGCCATGCGCGTCAGCGTCGGCGAGGAGGAGGCCGGCGAGATCTGCACCACGCCGGCCGGGCCGGTCACGCTGGTGACGATGGGGATCGAGACGCTGCTGATGATGCCGCCGATGATCGCCGGCGTACGGCGGAGGTCGACCAACTGCCGCGCCTGGTCCACGGCGACGCTGCCCTGGCTCTGCGCGTCGCGCAGGTCGAAGGCCAGGCGGCAGCCCGCGATGCCCTGTGCGCCCGCGGCGGCGTTCAACTCGTTGAAGGCGAGCTCCACGGATTTCGCCGCAGCCTGGCCGAAGCGCCCGGCCGGACCGGTCAACGAAACCACCATGCCCGCGGTATGCGTGCAGGCTGGCGCCTGGGCCGAAGCCGGCATGGCGGCCAAAGCAGCGGCGGCGAGGGTCGCGGCAAGCGCCGCGTGGCGGGCGATACGCATGGGGTTGTCTCCGGCTCCAGGTCTGTCGTTGCGCGCAGTCTCCCCTTGCCGCTCCGGCTTGTAAACGGGTGTCACGCAGGGGGCGTGATCCAGGTCTCCTGAACGAATAGCCAGCACGGGCCGGCGGGTTCCATGCGAAACAGCGCGCTGGCGCGGCGCGCGGTTTCCTGCCCGCCCACCCATTGGCGTTCGATGTAGTGCATCAGCATCAGCGGCGGCGCGGCCTGCAGGACGGCGACCTCCTCGATGGCGATGCGAAAGCCCTCGCCACGGCTGCCGCGCGCATCCCGCAGGAAGGCCAGCACTGCTGCCCGGTCCAGCTTTCGGCCGCCAGGCATTACCATGGCGAAGCCCGCATCGAAGGCGGCCTCGAAGCGGGCAAAGTCTCCTTCGTTGGGCGCACCAAGCCACGTCTCGAACAGCCTGTGCAGCGCCGAGATCTCAGCGGCGCAGGCGGCTTCAGGATTTGTTGAGGTCATACTTCATGATCCTGCCATGCGGCCCCTCGCGGTCGCGTTCCAAGGAGTAGGTGTCGCCGGCCGGGCCGGGTGCTGCGGCGAGGATCGGCGCCAGGACAGCGCGATCATCGGCGTCCAAGGCGAAGTCGAATACACGCAGATTGTCCGGCAGAGGCTGGGCGTAGCGCGCGCCGACGATGGCGCCGGCGACGTGGGGCTGGACGCGGACCCAGCGCGTCGCCACCGCGGTGATCGAAACATCATGCCGGCGCGCGATGCCATCCACGGCGCTCAGCAACGCCTGGAAAGCATCCCAGCCGCCGAATTCCTCGATGATCAGCCGGTACTTCACCAGGCTGCGATTCGCGAGCGGCTCGGCTGGCGCGGGTTGTCCGAGCCAGCGTGCCGAGAGGAAGCCGCCCGCCACCGTGCCGTAACACAGCAGCTTCATGCCCTTCGCGGCGCACAGCGCCGAAAGCGCCCCTGCCGGACGGCGATCGAGCAGCGAATATTGCGTCTGCATCGACACGATCGGCACGCCCGCCGCGATCATCTCCAGCGTGCGCGGGGTGTCGAAATTCGTGCCCCCGATGTGCCGGATCTTGCCCGCCTTGTGCAGCCGCTGCAGGTGCTGCGCAGCCTCCAGCATGCCCGGTTCATCATAGTTCCACCAATGGAACTGTACGAGATCCAGCACCTCGGCCTTGAGGCGCACCAGCGAGCGGTCGATGATGCGCGTGACATAGGCGAGGTCCACGCGCGGCAGGTCCGACCAATCCGGCACGAACTTCGTGTGCACGCCAAGCCGCGCGCAATCAGCCGGGGTGAGCGTGGCGCGGAATTCGCCGATCATTTCCTCGACGCCGGTGTAGATGTCGGCGCAATCGAAGGTGGTCACGCCGGAATCGAGGAAGGCCAGCATATCGGCGATGGCGCGCCCGCGCTCCACCGCGCCATGCCCGCCGGCGAGCTGCCAGCCGCCGCGAATCAGGCGCGCGATTTCGTAGCCGGGCGCAAGCTCGAACCGTGCGACACTCATGCCCGCACCGCCGTCGTCTCGGCATGGCGGAA
Organism: Acetobacterales bacterium; assembly: GCA_038250135.1. Classification (GTDB taxonomy): domain Bacteria; phylum Pseudomonadota; class Alphaproteobacteria; order Acetobacterales; family Acetobacteraceae; genus Falsiroseomonas. Next base: position 8,512 of record JBBSCP010000103.1, read on the forward strand.
GCGGCGCAGCGCGGTGCGGGTGATGCGGAAACGGCTCGGGCAATTCGGGTCCGGGCAGGCGACCGCCGTGTCGGTCGTCATCCAGTCATTCGGGTGGGTGGACCGCTGCTTCGCCGGCAGCAGCGGCAGCAGCGCGGCGAGGGAATAAATCGAGAACCCCTGCCCTGGCGGCAAATGCAGCATCTCGCCCCGCACCTCGAAATGATCGCCGACCACGGCGCCGCACCAGAGCTTCGCCCCGGGCGGCGCCACCACCTCGACCCTGAGGTCCCACAGATCGAACCAATCCTCGTCCATCGCAACGCCTCCGTGCCCCGCCGATATCGGCCGCGCCGTGCCCGCCCGCAAGTGAGGGACTTGACCGCCACGCGCCGCGCCTGTTGATGCGCACGATGCCGGGAAGAGGCCGCGGATGCTGATCGCGGAAGGATTGACGAAAGGATTCGGGGGGCCGCCGATCGTGGATCGCGTGTCCTTTACGCTGCCGCGCGGCTGCATCATGGGACTGATCGGGCCAAACGGCGCGGGCAAGACCACCCTGTTCAACTGCCTCGCCGGCAGCCTGCGCCCGGAAGCCGGCACGCTGACGCTCGATGGCACCCGCATCGAAAGGCTGCGGCCGGACGAAGTTTTCGCCCGCGGCATGGCCCGCACCTTCCAAATCCCCCGCCCCTTTCCCGCCATGACGGTGCTGGAGAATGTGATGCTGGCGCCCCAGGCGCAACTCGGTGAGCGTTTCTGGGCCAATTGGTTCCAGGCCGGTTCCGTCGCCGCACAGGAACGCGCGTTGCGCGAGCGCGCACGGCACTGGATCAACTTCGTTGGCCTCTCGCACCTGATCCAGCAGCCGGCACGCGTGCTCTCCGGCGGGCAACGCAAGCTTTTGGAACTGGCGCGCGTGCTGGTGGCGGAGCCGAAGCTGATCCTGCTCGATGAACCCGCCGCCGGCGTCGCACCGCCGCTGCTCGCCATCATCATGGAGAAGATCGCAGCGCTGAACGCGCAGGGCACGAGCTTCCTGATCATCGAGCACAACATGGAACTCGTGATGTCGCTATGCCGCCCGGTGATGGTGCTGGCGCAAGGGCGCAAGCTGCTGGAGGGCGCGCCGGAGGAAGTACGCCGCGATCCACGCGTCATCGAGGCGTATCTCGGATGATCCCAGCGCTGGAGTTTTCGCAGATCGAGGGCGGCTATGAACCCGGCCTGCCGATCCTGCGCGGCGCGTCGCTGAGTGTCATGCCGGGCGAAATCGTCGCCCTGCTTGGCCCGAATGGCGCGGGCAAATCGACGCTGGTGAAGGCGGCCGCGGGGCTGGTGCCGATCTGGTCGGGCCGCGTGACGCTCGGCGGGCGCGACATCACGGCGACGCCGGCGCATCGCATGGTGCGCGAAGGCCTGGGCTTCGTGCCGCAGACGGAGAACGTCTTCGCGAACCTCTCCGTGCTCGAGAATTTGCTGCTCGCAGCGGCGTTGGTGCCGAAGGCGCGGCGCGGCAGCATCGACGCCATTTTCGCGCTGTTTCCCGATCTCGCACGCCAACGCAAGCTCGCCGCGGGGCGGCTCTCCGGCGGGCAGCGTCAGATGGTCGCGGTTGCGCGCGCCTTGATCGCCTCGCCCGCCGTGCTGATGCTCGACGAACCCTCGGCGGGCCTCTCGCCCAAGCTTGTCGGCCTGGTCTTCGAGCGGTTGCAGGCGGTGCGCGCGACCGGTGTGACGATCCTGCTCGTCGAGCAAAATGTGAAGGCCGCGCTCGCCATCGCCGACCGCGCTGCCGTGCTGGTCGAGGGGCGCGAGCGGCTGGTGGGGCGGGCCGCCGATCTCGCCGACGACAAGCGCCTCGCCCACCTCTACCTCGGCGGCGGCTTGGAGGAGGCGTGATGCTGCAACTTGTGGCGGATGGGTTGATTGTCGGCTCGGTTATTGCGCTCGGCGCGGTGGGCCTCACGCTCACCTATTCCATCCTGCGCTTCGCCAATTTCGGCCAGGGTGAGTTCATGACCTGGGGCGCCTACCTTGCCGTGTCGGCGCTGACCTTCGTGCTGGCGATGACGGGCGGCGGCGTGATGCAGCCCATCGAGCCCTTCTCCTTCGGCTGGCAGTTGCTCGTCGCGCTGATCATCGCGGCCGTGCTGACGGCGTTGCTGGCGCTGCTGCTCGACTGGCTGCTGTTCCGAAGGCTGCGGCATGGCAACGCCATCACGTTGGTGATCGCGAGCTTCGGTGCGGCACTCGCGCTGCGCAACCTGTTGCAGTTCTTCTACGGCACGCTGCCGGAATACTACTCGCGCGAGATCCAGATCTCGCTACGCCTGGTGCCGCGCGACGTGATGGGCGGGCTGCGAATCACGCCGGATCAGCTGCTGGTGATCGCGTTGACCGGCGTGGTCGTGGTCGGCCTGCATCTGCTGCTGACGCGCACCACGCTCGGCCGCGCCATGCGCGCCACGGCGATGAACCCGGCGCTGGCACGCGTCGCGGGCGTGGATGTCGATGCCGTGGTGCGGGCCACCTGGGTGATCGGCGCGATGCTCGCCGCTGTCGCAGGAGTCTTCGCTGGCATCGTCGGGCAGATCCGCCCGATGCTCGGCTTCGACCTGCTGCTGCCACTTTTTGCCGCGGCGATCCTGGGTGGCGTCGGCAGCGTCTGGGGCGCCGTGCTCGGCGGTTTCATCGTGGGGCTCGCCGAGAGTTTTTCGGTGCCGATCTTCGGTGCGGAGTATCGCGCGGCGACGGCCTTCCTTGTGCTCATCGCCATCCTGCTGCTGCGCCCGACCGGCCTGTTCGGGGAGAAGCGCTGATGGAACTCGCGCCGCTGCTCTCCTACATTGCCTTCTTCCTCGTTTTTGCCGGCATCTTCGCGGTCATGGCGCTCGGGCTGAACCTGCAATGGGGCTTTTGCGGGCTGTTCAATGTGGGCGTCGCAGGCTTCGTCGCGATTGGCGCCTACAGCTCCGCGCTGCTGACCGGACCGCCTGAGCCAGAGCGATTCGGCGGCTTCGGCTTGCCGATTCTGCTCGGCTGGATTGGCGCGATGCTGGCCTCGGGCGTTGCCGCCTTCATCGTCGGCGTCGCGGCCTTGCGGCTGCGTGAGGATTACCTCGCCATCACGACCTTCGGCATCGCGGTGGTGATCCAACTCGTGGCGTTGAACGCGCAGACCATTACCGGCGGGCCCTTTGGCGTTCAATCCATCCCAAGGCCGTTCTTCGAGCTGCTCGGCAGCGGTCTCGCCTGGAACCTTGCCTATCTCGGCCTCGTGGCCACCGTGCTCGCGCTCACCTGGTGGGCGCTGGAAAGACTTGTCGCGAGCCCCTGGGGCCGCGTGCTGCGCGCGATTCGCGAGGATGAACAGGCCGCCGCATCGCTCGGCAAGCGCGCCGCCGCGTTCCGCCTGCAAAGCTTCGTGCTGGGCTGCATGTTGATGGGGCTCGGCGGCGCGCTCTACGCGCATTTCGTGGGCTACATCGCGCCGGAGGATTTCCTGCCGATCCTCACCTTCCAGATCTGGGCGATGCTGATCGTCGGCGGCTCTGGCAACAATCTTGGCGCTGTCGCCGGCGCGCTGATCGTCTGGGCGATCTGGAGCGTCTCGGGCGGCCTGCTGCGCGAGGTCATGCCCCAGGCGGAGCAGGCGCGCGGCGCGGCGTTGCAGGTGGTACTGATCGGCGTGTTGATCTCGGCAATCCTCGTGGCGCGCCCGCGCGGCCTGTTCGGCGAGCGGGCGCGCGTTTCACGGCATGCAGATGGACATGATGGGTAACCTGCGATCGCCCTTGGCGACCGAAACCAAGCCCTTGGAGCGGGCGCCCGGCGTCTCAGGGCAAAGGGAGCCTTTCAGAGCTGATCCTTCACGAAGCGGCCGGCCTGCATGATGGCCGGCAGATGCTGGCCCTGATGCGTGAGCAGGGATAAATCCTTGAGCGGATCGCCCTCGACCACCACCAGATCGCCATAAGCGCCGGGGGCCACGGTGCCGATCCTGCCTTCCATCCGCAGCAGCTTCGCAGCGTGCACCGTTGTGCTGCGGATCACCTCGATGGCCGGCAGCACGCGGCCGCGGATGACGAATTCCTCCGACTGATGGCGATGCATCTCGCCGAGCAGGTCGGTACCGAAGGCCATGGTGAGGCCGGCGCGCTGCATTTTCTCGATACTCTCGAGACCGGCGAGGCGCACATCGTCGATCTTCGCCACCGAAGCCGCCGGCAGGCCGAGCGAGGCGCCTTCGTTCTTCAGCGCCTCATAGGTCACGAGGGTCGGACACGCGATGGCGCCGGCCGCGGCGGCCTTGCGAGCCGTGGCCTCGGTGATGAGGTTGCAGTGTTCGAGGCTGAGCACGCCGCACTCCACGGCACGCGCGATCGCCTGGTCGGTGTAGAGATGCGCGGCCACGTAAGTCTGCGCGAGTTCCGCCTCCTCCACCGCCGCGAGCAGCTCGGCCCGCGAATAGCCGAGGAAGGCGATGGGATCGGTCGGCGAGGCGACGCCGCCATTCGCCATGATCTTGATGTAGTCGGCGCCCGCCTTGATCTCCTCGCGGCAGGCGCGGCGTAGCGCATCCACGCCATCGGCGATGCGACCCAGCGCGCCGAGGCGGCCTTCGATCCATGCATTGTCGCGCGTATCGAGCCGCCCGCGCGCGTCGCTATGGCCGCCGGTGGAGGAAATCGCCTTGCCGCAAATCACCATGCGCGGCGCATCGAACAGCCCCTCGTCGCGCGCCATGCGCAGGCCTTGCATCGCGCCGCCGAGGTCGCGGATGGTCGTGAAGCCGCGCAGCAGCATGGCGTGCATGATCTTCGCCGAGCGATGCGCGATCAGCGCATCCGGCAGCAGCGCGTTCTGGCCGAGATTCACCATGCTGGCGATGACATGCACATGCGCGTCGATCAGCCCGGGCATGAGCGTGCGCCCGCGCAGATCGATGCGGCGGGCTGCGGCGGCCTTGATCGGCGCGTCGGAGACTTCCTTGATCAGCCCGTCTTCGACCAGGACGTGGCCGGGTAGCGCACCCTCGGCGCGACCATCCAGGATCTGGGCATTCTCGAACAGCGTGGCGGACATGCGGCGTGCTCCCTATGGGCACACGCTAGAACGCGATTCCATCTTCCGCCAGACGGGCCCGGATCAGCGCCTTCGGCACCTTGCCATA
>JBBSCP010000104.1:0-13652 GCA_038250135.1 Acetobacterales bacterium
AGGCCCATAATGGCGGCGATGTCGCCGCCCGCTTTCACCTGGTGGTAGGCTGAGGCGATGCGGGTCTCGGCAAAGCTCAGCATCTCGACCGGCGCCTGTGGATTGGTGAAGCGTTCCCAGCCGCGCTCCCGCAGCGGGTTGAACGTGATGATGGGCACCCCGCGCCTTGCCGCGGCCTGGAGGGGGTGGAGCATGCGCGGCGCGTTGGTGCCGACATTCTGCCCGAAGGCGAGGATGCAGGCAGTCTTTTTGAAATCATCCAGCGTGACGGTGCCGACGGGAGCACCTATCGCCTCGGGCAAAGCGACGGATGTACTTTCGTGGCACATGTTGCTGCTGTCGGGCAGGTTGTTGTGCCCGTAAAGTCGCGCAAAGAGACCCCACATGTAGGACGCCTCGAGGGACGCGCGGCCGGACGCGTAGAATACGGTCTGCTTGGGCGGCAAATTGCGGAGCTCGGCCCCGATCTCGCGAAAAGCGTCGGCCCATGTCACGCGGACCCATCGGTCGCGTGCGCGGTCGAGGCGCATCGGATGCAGCAGGCGGCCGCGCGCTTCCAGGTCATGGTCCGACCAGGCGAGAAGCTGGGTCAGCGTATGGGCCTCGAAAAAGCGCTGGTGAATGCGTTGGCGGGTGGTTTCCCAGGCCGTCGCCTTTGCGCCGTTTTCGCAATACTCGAAGGTGAGGGGTTTGTCCGGCTTGGCCCAGGAGCACGAGACGCAGGAGAAGCCGTCCGGCTTGTTCTGCTTCAGCAGTGCCAGATTGCCGGTGAGCAAGCGGCCGGCCCCGAGCGTGTATTTCACCACCGATTTTACTGAACCCCAGCCGCCCGCCGGCCCGGGATACGGCTTGATCGTCACACGGTCGGCCATGCTGATCCTTTCAAGACGCCCGCTGTTTAAGAGCGGTAACGAAACTTCAACGCCGCCGCATAACGATGGTTGGCGCCGCGGCTGCAACATTCTGGCCTTCTTCGGCCAACCGGCCTCCTGCCGGTCACGGCAAGGGCGGAGTTGAGCCGATCCGTGCCAGGACAAGCGACCGTTTACTGCCTGGCCGACTTCAAGACCTCGGCATAAAGGGCCTCGCAGCGGTCGATCCATAGATCCTGCGTGAACATGCGCAGCACGCGGGCGTGAGGGATCTCTCGCGGAATTTCGATCGCGGCCGGTATCGCTCCAGCCAAAGCCGCGATATCGCCCGCCTGCACGAAAATGCCGGCCTCGCCGATGATCTCGCGCGCCGCCCCCATGTCGGTGCTCGCGACCGGCACGCCGCATGCCATCGCTTCCGCCGCCACCAGCCCAAAGGGTTCATCCCAGCAGGGGGTGAAGAGAAAGACCGAGGCGCGACCCACCTCGGCGGCGAGGGCGATATCGCTCAGGTGGCCGCCGTAGCGAATTGCGCCGCCCAATCCGGGCTGAACCGCGTCGCGGAAATAACTCGGATCCTCAATGGCTCCGAACAGCATGAGGGGCAGGCCAGCGTTGCGTGCCGCACCCACCGCCAGGTGGGGGCCCTTGTTGGGGCTGATGCGGCCGCACCAGACGGCGCTGCCGTCGCCCCTCGCCTGGAATGGCCAGGCCTGCGGGGCGATGCCGTTGTGCAGAATCGAGGCCTCCGGCGGCGCGCCGTCCGGCCACCAGGCGTGCATCTGGCTGGACGAGGTGACGGTCAGGCGGTGCCGCCGCCCCGCGCTCGCTTTCACGAACCAGTGCAGCGCATCGAAGGGCGGGACATGCAGCGACGTGATGGTGGGAACCGCCGGATGGTGAAGTGGAAAGCGGTGCAGGCTGTTGTTGTGCACGATGTCGAAGCCGCCTGCGGAGATGCGGTCGCAAGCGGCCGCATAGCCGGTATCGATATGGGCGATCAGCGGCGCGCTGCCCTTGTGCTCGGCCCAGGGGAAGGCGCGTTCGTAGTGCTCGTCGAGCACTGGATCGAGGGTGAAGGTCGGGTCACTGTCGCCGCTGGCGAAGAGCACCACGACATGGCCTCGCGCCTGGAGCGCCGCGGCCAGATGCCAGGTGAGCGATTCCATGCCGCCCATGAAGGGCCTCGCGATGGGCTGCCGGACATGCGCGAGAACCGCGATCCTCACGCCGAGACAACCGCCACTTGTCGCTGCTCCAACAGGCGGATGACGCGGGTGGTATTGGCATAGGGCTGGTCGCGCTGCTGTCCGGTCAGCGCCAGGTCCCCGGCGGCCGGGCGGCGCAGAATGCGAATGGGCCGGCCTGGCGTATCGTCGATCAGCCCCATCAGGCGGAAGGCGTGCAGCCAGTGGCCCATCGTCCGGTAGCCCCATTTCCTTTCGAAGAGCTGTGCGTTGCGGACCACGCTGTCGAGGTGGTGCACCGGCGGCATGTGGTGCGGATGGTGCTGGTGGTAGGCAAGGCCGCCTTTCAGCCAGGCGATGGCGATGCCCGCCGCGTCGAGCGTCTTGCCGAAATCGGTATCCTCGCCGCCATAGCCGACATACCGCTCGTCGAAGCCGCCGGCGGCCAGGAACGTGTCGCGCCGCATCGCGAAGTTCAGCGACCAGAAGCAGCGGTAGTCGGCGCAGATTTCGATGCCCGACGGAGGCGGGCCGCGCCTGTCGGAGTGCCGGACGGCGACGGCATCAAAGTCCTGCCAGCTCCATCCGGGCGCGGAACTGCCGCCAGGCAGATACATCACCTCCCCCATGAGCAGTCCGTTCAGTCGGGACAGGCCAGCCGCGTAGTTCGCAATCAGGTCGGGCGCTGGGATGCAATCCATGTCAAGGAAGACGAGCGCGTTGCCGCCTGCGCTGCGGGCGGCGGCATTGCGTGCAGCGGCGAGGGGCAAGTGTCCGCCGCCGACCCGGATCTGGCGAACCGGAAAAGGGGCAGGCGGCAAGACGTAAGGGTGATCCTGCATCAGGGCCACGATCAGTTCGGCCGGCAGCTGACGTTGCCGCGTGAGGCCGAGCACCGTATTGGCGAGATGTTCGGGCCGGTTGCCGGCCAGGGTCACGACCGATACGGTCTCCAGTGTTACGCGGTCTCCTGAAGTTGCACACCAGGCCAGAGGGTTTCGGCCAATTGTTCGAGCCAGGCGGCCGCCATCCCGGCCGGATTGGGTTCGATGAGAACGCGTTGCGCAGCCGGATCATGTTGCTCGTGCGTCTCCGCCAACGCCGCCGCCCAGGCCTCGGCCGACGAGGGCAGGTGCGGGCGGACGCAGGCGACGCCTGCCGCGGCCAGTGCCTGCGCTTTGCGGTGCTGCTCGTCGAAGTACCGCCACTCGGGGATGGCGAGCCACGGCCGACCAGCGGCGAGGATCTGCTGGCAGGTGGTGTTGCCGGTGGAGGCGATGACCAGGTCGGCCGCCGCGACATGCTCGGCCGCATCGACCACCCATCCGCGGTGCTCGATGTTCGTGGGCTCCGTCGCGTGCCAGTCGCGCTCCACCGGGCCGATGGTGATCCAGCGGGCACATGGACGGCTGCGGGCGCCGACGCCAAGGGGCGCCTGCCGAAAGCCGCTGCCACCCTTGCCCGACATGACAAGGATCATGTCCTGCCCATCGCTCAGCCCGAGGTGGCGACGGGCGATTGCCCGGTCGGGCACACGCGTCTCCACCCCGAGGCCTCCGGCGAAGCAGGTGCGCTCCAGCATCGCATGCGACCATTCCGGCTGCGCCAGCGCGGCGTGAAAGGGGGCGAGCAGCCCGACGGCACCCTCATAGGCGGCACGGTGCCCAGCATCACCGCGGTCCCCGTGCTGCAAAACCGTGACATGCGGGACGCTGCAGATGCGGCAGAGTTGGGCGATCTCGGCAGAAACGTCGCACACCATCAGCGCCGGATCCGCCTGGTCGAACCACCCGGTCAGCACTGCCATGGCCTTGCGAATGCCGGGCCAGCCCAGCGGCGCGCAATGCAGCGTGGCCGGGGTGGGGAAGTGATCCATCGTCCGCGCCTCGTCGCCACGGGGCTCGAACAATGAGGGAATGGTGACGATGCGGGCCTGCTGGGGTAAAGCGGGGAAGAGGTCGCTCCGGGCGCAGAAGATGATGAGCGGCCGGTCGGCCGGCAGCGCCTGCGCGATGGCTGCGCAGCGCTCCGCATGGCCACGCCCCTGATGGTGGACGAAGTAGCCGAACGGGCGCTTCATGCTGCGAACCGGGGCCTGCCTTGTGCCAGGCCGAGCAAGGCCAGCCCCTCCATCACCCCCGCCGCATGTCGCGCCCTGGTCCGCAGCAGGCCGTGGCGTTGCGGCAGGGCAAGTAGGACGGGCTCGGCGTTGGCGATGAGGATGGCGTGGCCGCATTGTTCCAGCATGTCGATGTCGTTGCCGCTATCTCCGGCCGCGATGCAGTCCGCCAGAGCGATGCCGCGGGCGCCCGCATAAGCCGCGATGGCAGCAGCCTTCCCGGCACGAGGGGCGAGCACGTCGATAAGTCGGCCATGCGAGAACAGGACACGACCAGCAAGACCGGCTTCGGCAAGTCTGACCCGGATGGAGCCCGCATCGTCAGCACTGCCGAAAAAGCTGAGCTTGTGCGGCCCTGCGGTATCGGGTGGCTGCGGCATCAAGGCAAGCGTTTCAAGAGCAGCGAGCGCGGCAGGACGGTCCCAGCCCATGTCGAGCCCACCGGCGTAACGCTCGCATTTGCGCCAACCGCCATTCGGGGCCGGCAACATGATGCGTGTGCCGACATCGACGATGTAGGCATCGGGCTCCGGCAGCCGCCACTGCCGGAGCACCTCGCGAGCGTGACTGAAGTTGCGGCCTGTCGCCACAACGAATGGCAATACCCGTCGGCTGGCCCATTCTGCAAAGACATGCGCTCCGGCCGCGCAGCCAGTGAGTGTGTTGTCGATGTCGCAGGCGAGAAGGCGCGGGAGAGCGGAGCGCCGTACCGAGTTGTACACGGCAACCGACTGCGAAGCGTAGCGCGACCAGTCGAACGCCCCAATGTGACGACGGGCAGAAGCGGCGAGCCGGGCGTGAAATTCAATGTCACTCACCACGCGCAGGCACGCCGCGCCGATGGCTGGGTCGTCCCGCGGGTCGACCAGCAGGCCATGGCCGAGGGTGGCAAGGATCTCTGCAGGACCGCCCTCACTGGTGGCGACGACCGGCACGCCGGCGGCGGCGGCTTCGAGGATCGTCAGTCCGAAAGGCTCGTGCAGCGCGGGATTGACGAAGACACCGCCCCGGGCGCAACGCTGGTACAGCGCCGTGACATCCGCCGCGTCATGCGCCGGCGGCAGCGCCACGCGGCCACGCAAACAGGGCGCGGCGCATAGCCGGCGCAGCTCAGTGACCACGCTGCGCTCTTCCCCCGATGCAAGGCCGGCATGCTGTCCGGCAAGAATGACCAGGTTGGCGCGGCGCATCAATTCGGGCGTGGACGCGTAGGCCCGGACGAGGGCGGCCAGGTTCTTCTTCCGCACGGGCCGGGCTATCGCCAGGATGATGGGCCGCGAAAGATCGTCGAGCCATTCTGAAAGCCACCCAGCAATTTGGCCAGGGGCCTGACGGAGCGGCACGCCGGGGGGGATGCGGTGGAGGGAGCGGCTGAAGCCGTAAGCGGCCACCTGCCGTTCCGCCTCGTCTCGGGTCGAGACGATCAACGCATCGGCCGCCTCGATGGCCACGCGTTCGCTTGCGATCCGTGTCGCCAGCCCCGCGCAGGGCTCGTTGCGCGCTTTATCCATGCCCAGCGCGTGCGGCGTGTAGAGGGTGGGGATGCCGAACCTCCGCCTGGCTTCCAGGGCGACTTCGGCGGCATCGGCAAAGTGTGCGTGGATGACGTCCGGCAGGCGTGGCAAAGCGGCGAGATGGCCGCAGAAGGATTGGATGAACGCCGGGAGTTCGATCGCCAGCGCTTCCTTCTCCAGATAGTCCCTGTTCGGGGTGGCGATGCGGTCGATGGTGATGCTGCTGCCGATCCGCTCGGTCTGGCGGCCATGACATTCGCCGAGCGTGGCGTTGTCGAAAAGGCGAGTTACGATGGAGACCTGTTGCACGTCTTCGCGGGCGGCTTGGGCCGTTGCCGCCGCCAGGACGTAGGCAATGTGACCGCCTGTGTCGGCGGTGATGCCGAAGCGGACCGGAGGCGGCCTGAGGCATCCCCCCAGTGCCAGATGCAAGATAAACAAGCTTGCCTTTCACAGGAGCCCCCTCGGGCCGCGCTGGAGTCACATGGATAAAACATTGATGCTGAACGTCCTTGTCGGTCGGAAGTTGCAAGGGAGGGGTGGCTAGGAAATTCGCAACGTTCGATGAGGGGACCGGCGCTCGGCGGCCGATGCTTCGCTATGACTTCCATCCTCCGCAAGACCGCCTCGATGGGGTCCCGCAACCAAGCGCCAGTTCATAAGCACTGCCGCTCTCGAGCCGCTGGGTCCTTCCCGGCCCCGCTTGCATGAGGAGGGCGGAAGCACGCAACGTCGCTAGCGCCAGGCCGAGATTTCAGGTTGCCAAGTCAGCCAGTCGTCAACCGGCAACCGATACACCGGACGCGACGTTGTCTCGCCTCACGGCAGGTTCTGATTCCAAGATGACACTAGAGATGTCGGATCTGGTCGGCGCGCTCGCATCCGTAGCGTCCGTTTCGAGCTTTGCCCCGCAGGCCTGGAAGGTTATCCGGACGCGGGAGACGAGTAGTCTTTCTTCGGCGATGTATGGACTGACGGTCGCCGGGTGCAGCCTTTGGCTCGCTTATGGAATCATGCTCGAACAGTGGCCATTGATCGTCACCAATGGCATCTGCTTGGCATTGGCCGCCTTCATCCTGCTGATGAAATTGCTGCCTCCTTCCGGGAGGAAGGCTGTTGCCGAGGCGATTGATCCGAACTTTCCGGGCGGCTGACTTGGGTTCCCCGCATGCTCGCTTGTTCGGGCCTGTGCAGGTGTCTCGGGCCCCAGTTCTGCAAGCACCGCTCCGCCGCGCGGGGTCGTGGTTCTGCTGCCGTGGACAAGAGGAATGCTGCATGCGTTGGGCCTTCAAGGCCGCGCCGCGAGGTCGCGATTTGCTCCGAAAGCCGGGCGATGTTGGCGCCATGCAGCGTCTCGGCCGCTTTCGACGCCGCGTCGCGGCCGACGAAGTGTGCCTTCACGAAGGCGGGCTTCGCGCCCGGCAAAGCCAGACGAAGGAGAGGACGAGCATCGAAGTGGGCAGCCACTCGTCGAGATCTCGAGACGTGTCCTAGCGGCGGTGCTCGGCATCGGCCGGGGCTGGGGATGCCTGTCGCGCACGGCGGCTCTCCTTCAGGGATGCGGAGGAAGGGCGGCGCAGCGCGCGTCGAGGTCGGCGAGGGCGGCGGCATCTCGCAGGTTGTCGCGCCCGAGTGCGTGCGCGAGGTGAGCGTGTCGGAGAAGCGTGGCGCGGCGCCGCGGGTCCCCTTCGGCTGCGAGGACGGCGGCGAGCACGTCGAGGAGGCGGATCAACACGGCGGCGGAGCCCGCCGCATTGATTCTGATGATGTGGAACATCGCGTCGACCAAGCCGTCGTAGTCCGTCGTCCGGCGGAACAGCACCACGCGCCCGCCTCGCCGGACCGCGGGCCCCGGGAGGTGCCTGTCCCGCAGGTCGCACAGCGCCGCGCCGAGGTGGTCGAGGACCGCGATGGCAGTGAAGGGGTCGTTGATGCCAGGGGAAAGGGCGCGGACGGCGATCTCGACAAGCTGGCGCACTGCGAATTCAAGGTCCTGCGCCGCCGCCTGATGCGGGCCGATCGATAGGGCGGCCTGCACCTGCTTCGGTGCGTCATCCGCTCCCTTTGGCCCCCCGGTAGGCCCGCCCCACGTCACCGCCGCGACAGGGACGCCAGGGAAGATGTGGTCGCCGGGGCGGACCCGGAGGACGACGGTGGCGCCCACCCCGGCCGCCCATTCGGCGAGCCCATCCTCGTCAAATCCGCGGAGATAGCCTCCAGTCTCCAGGGTCACTTCGCGGCCGCCGGCCGGCGGCGCCTGGGCTGGCTCGTCCGGGTGGGCGAGGGTGTGGCGGGAGAGCGCGGCGCAGAGGTCTTCGTAGACGGCGGCGATCACCGTCTCGACGTTAATCCCCGTCGCGATGTGGTGGACGAACCAGACGAGGGTCGCAACGCAGAGCAGCGCGAGGAGGAGCGCGCCGGTGACGCCGAGATGGGGGATGAAGGCGCCCTCCTCCAGCGAACGGACGGTCCGCAGCACGACGAGCGCGTAGGCGAAGGTGCCGAGAAATATCCCGAGCGCCAACTGGTTTCCTGCGTCTCGGACGAAGTTGCGCAGCAGGCGCGGCCCCATCTGGCCGGAGGCGAGGGAGAGGGCCGCGATGGTGATGGAGAAGGTCGTTCCCGCGACGCCAATCGTGGAAGCTGCGACGGTGCCGAGAAGCGAACGCGCGCCCGCCTCCCCGCCGGCATAGAGCCAGGCATCCGGAATGATGAACCCGCCGCCGCCGGCCCGCTCGGCCCATATCGACGCCTCGCCGAGCAGGATGCAAGCAAGAACGAGAAAGGCCGGACGGAGCCAGAAGGCGTCGCCAAGGGCCTCCAGCCGACCGCGGAGGTAGTTGCTCATCCCTCGCCCGGCAGCGCGGGCTGCGTCCAGGTCTCCCGCGCCTGATCCGGCCTGTCCTCGCGCCGGACGGCGAAGCGCGCGCGCGGCAGGTCGTGCGCGACGGCGCGCCAGCCCTCGCGCTGGAGGGCGCGGGCGCGGCCGGTATCCTCCGTCTGGTCGGGGACCAGGACCTGGCTTGTCGGATTCTCCGCAGAAAGGTCCACGATGTAGACCGCCACGTTCGCGGCGAGGAGGACTAAGGCCCAGGCGATCCCCCGCCCGGATCTGGCATTCATGATGGCATCCTCCGATCACGGCCTATTGTTCAGCGGCGTTTCCGCGGCCGAAGGCGTTCGTTGGCGTCAACGGCGGGGAGACGCCTCGGTTGCTGGCGACGCCCTCCGCGCCGAGCGTGAAACGCGGGAGGTGCTGTTCGCAGTCCTGCGCTCCCGCAGGATCACCGATCTGGCGAACCTTGCGTCGGTCGCGCCACTGGTCGCGCCGCACCCAGGCGCCATCAGAAAGGCCGCTGAGAATGATCGCCGCGCGACCGGGCCGGATCCAGACGTGGAGTATGATGTTCCTTTCGTCGAAATCGAGGTTCGGACTCTCCCATAGGCTGTCGTTCGGATAGCAGACGCAACAATAGATTATGGGCTTTCAGGGACGACCGGCTGTTTCGTCACCAGCAGGGTGAGCTTGGCTGCGCGTAAATTAGAGAAGATCCCGTGCAATGCCTGGGGAAGTTCAGGCACCGATCGCTCGGGCTGCGGCGATCCACCGTTCGATGCGCAGCAGCCGGCTTATCTCGCCGAGTTGCTGGGACAGGCGCGAGGGTTCCGCCGCCGCGAGGTCTCCACAGGTACGGTAGCCGAGCAGGCCCAGGCGATGGCGCATGCCGGGGCCGAGTTCCTCGATCGCGTCGAGTGTGGCGTCTGGCGCGATGCGGCGTGCTGGTATGGCTTCGGCGGCGGGGGTCGCGGCTTCGGTGGCGAAGACGGTGTCGGCCAGCGTTTCGTCGCTGGCCTCGGCCGTGTTCGTGGCGGTCGGCAGGGCCATATGCTCAACCAGAACGGGCTCAACCAGAACGGGCTCAACCAGAACGGGATCAACGAGAGTGGGCTCAACCAGAACGGGCTCAGCCAGAAAGCGCGCGACCGCAACAGGCACGACCCCGACAGGCGCGAGGATTTCAGCCTCCCGCCTGACACCCTCTGATGCGATCGCTGTGAGGGGAGGAGGCGCCAAAACCTCCAGCTCAGGCGCCGCATTCAGCGCCAGCTGTTCAAGCGGTTGGGCATCGACCGGCGCGGGCTCGGGCGAAGAATCGTGACCGGCGGTGGACTGCGCCGCCAGCGCCTCGATCATGGCAGCGTCCAGGATCACGCCCGCCGCCGCCGCCGCGGGTTCGACCCGCGCCGGGGCGGCGATGCGTTCGGCTTCCACGAGGCCCGCGAAAACCGAGCCGCCGGCGGGCAGAACCATTGCGGCGCCGGCGGCGGCTGCCGCCGGAGCTGGATTGGCCGTTGGGCCGAGGCGGGCCGTCCGCAGCGCGGAACGGTCAGCCTTTAGCGTGGTGCGCAATTGCTGTCGCGACGCCGCGCGCGCCGCGCGGAACGCACTCAGCGCTGCACGGCCGCCAAGGCCGGGCTGCTCTGGGGTCGGGTCCGCGGCCATCGCGCGCTGCGCCGGGCTCAGGCCGCGGCCGCGGCGGGGTCGGTCGTCAGGCCGACCGCCTCGGCGTACTTCAAATAGGTCTCGACCGAGGCGACGACGGCGCGGATCTCGATCGCGATCAGCTCGATGCCGACGAGCGCGATGCGGATGAAGGCATCCACGACCACGCCCTTGTCGAGAATACGATCGATGACTTCCGCGAGGGAGGAGGAAGCCAGGCTCTTGTTAATGGTCATCGGGGGCTCCGTGTTGGGTTCCCGGCCCTCCGTCTCTCGGAGGGCCGTCGCGCCTTTGAACTCAGCCGGGGGGCAAAGCCTTGGTGCAGGGACCATTCTTGCCGCAGCGTATTGCGAAACCGTTCACGCCAGTGCTGGATCACAAAAAAAATGCGGCGCGAGGTACCGAATTTTTTTGCATTTCCCGCCTCAGCCCTTGTGCAATTCGCCGAGGAAGGTGGACAGCGTCGCACGGTACATCGACACCGCCTCCGCCACCCGTACCTTCAGCGCCGCGGCGTGCACCATCAGCTCGGCCGGTGCGAGGCTGTCGTCGTCGAGCGGGATGTCGCTCGCGACATCGAAACGCGCGTCGTAGCCTTCGAAGAATTGCAGCGCCTCCTCCAGCGTCTCGACGACGGCGATGTGAAACTGATCCCTCGTCCCCGAGGGAGTGGCAAGCACGCGGATGTCGGCGACGAAGCCGCCATCCTCGTTCTTGTAAAGGTTTAGCTCGTGCCAAAGCGCCGCGCCGGCGCGATGGCCATCGTGGTGGCCCAGCAGCCTTCCTGAGAAGCTGATCGGGCGCGCGCCTGATTTGCGCAGCGTGAAGGTGGCGCCGATCGTGGCGCGCGGCGCCGGCCGCGACGCGGTGGTAAGTTCGCTGAGCTGCGAAACGACCGGTTCATAGACGTTGATCACGTTCATCGGGGGATCTCCTGGTGGCTATGCTGGTGGCTGTGGCAGTGCGGGGCGAAGGTCAGTCCGGCAGGTCAGCTTGTGGCGCGGACCACGGCCCGAAGCTCGTGGCCAACAGCTCTCGCCAGATGGCGCGCAGCCTTGGCGCCAGCGCGGCGGCGGCGGCCAGCACTTCGGCGCAATCCTGCTCCCCGCCTTCAGGCAGCAGCGCGCCGGCGGGCAGGTCGCGCAGCGGGTCATGAGCGTGCAGGAAGCCAAGCACGGCTGCCGCATCGGCGGCGAAGCTCGCATAGCAACGCTCCTCCGGCGGCAGAGGCGGGCAGAGGCGATGGCGAATGGCGCAGACGAAACCTCCGCCCTCCGCCTCATGCAGCGCCACGCGCGACGCCACGGGCAGGTCCGGCGGCGCGGCCTCAACCCGCGCCAGCAGCCGGCCGCTGAAGCCCAGCGGGCGCAGCCCGTGGCGGGGCAGCAGCAGATAGCTGAAATCCTGCGGCGAGGCGGCAGGCGCGGGCGTTGGCGCCGGTGCGTACACGTCCATCGGGGCGTTGAACTGCGCCGCCAGCCTTGCCGTCCAGTCGCTGCCCGGATGCATCGGCGCGCGATCCCTGCTCAGACGCGTTGCAGGACCATCCGGCCGCCCAAACCTGGCGAGCCGGGATGCGCCCCATTCCAGATCAAGCTGCGGTGTCGAGGCGGAACAGCATGTCGCCGAGCAGCGCGCGCCATTGCCGCCCCACCTCCTCCGCCCGGCCGCGCAGCGCGGCGGCGCGCAGCGCCACCTCGATGGCCGAGACGCGACGGTCGGAAGCATCGAGATCCACCGACAGATCGGCGGTCGGGTCGAATTCCTCGAGCCAGGTCAGGGCCTCGGCCAAGGTCGGGAACAGCTCGGCGCGGTGAACGTCGGTCTCGCCCGCCGCCTTGCGGAGGGTGCGGATGGCCACCGCCACCTCGCCGCCCTCGCGCCGCCAGATACCGGCCTCATGCCAGGCGAGCGTGCCGGGTGACCAGGAACTCGCCTCCGCCAGCAGGATGCCTGTCAACTTCAGCGGCTTGGCACCGCTGACCCGCAGCGTGACCTGCATCGGCTCGGCCGGTGCGGCCGGTGCCGAGGGCTCTGGCAGGGACAGCACGGGGGGCGGGGTTTCAAGGGGCATCAGCCCGCCTAGCTCGAAGACCCCCGGCTCGAACAACGTCAATCCCATGGCCAACCTCCTGTCGTGCCGGTCGCCGCCGCCTTGGCGTCCGGCAGAGCCTTCTGTTGCCCCCGGTCCGACCGAAGACCGGTACCGGGGAATCGACCCAGCATCGTCGCATCGGATGAAGGCCGAGTTAAAGCCACACCTTAGGCGGCCGCGGCCTGCGGCTTGGACTGTCCAAGCGCCGCATCACCGGCCACGGCCAACGCGGTCGCGACCGCCTCCAGCCGCTCGATCGCCTGCCCCAGGCTGTCCAGCAGCGCCGGGGTGTGGCGCGCCACAGCGGTGGGGAGGGCGAGGGGGTCGCTGCCGCTGCTCTCCTCGGCCAGCGCCTCGGCCGCTTCCAGCAGCGCCGCCACCTCATCCTCCACCGCGCCGAAATGCAGTAGGGCGGCGTGCAGGGAGTCGGGCGCGGGGAGGTCCGCGATCTCCTCCAGCAGCCGGCCAGCGGCGGTATCGGTCAGGGGCGCGGGCAGGCGCGGCGGGATCAGGCTGACCGGCGCGGCAGGCAGGTCGAGTTGTGCGCGCAGGCTTTGCGCCGCCGCTTCCAGCGCCGCGGCCCCCTCGGCCAGCCGTTCGCCGCTGAGGCTTGCCGCCGCCGTCAGCCGCTCCGCCAGGGTGGCGAAGCTCTCGCCGGCGCGTGCGCGCTCCTCCGCCGCCATGCCGCCTAGCCGATGCAGTGTGGCATCGACCGCCTCGACCAGCTGCGCCGAGGCATGGTGCAGTGCGGCCGGTGCCTCGGTCGCCGCGTGGTGCAGCGCATTCAGCCGGTCGATCTGCGGCCCGAGTTGCGCCTCCAGCGCGGTGCCGAGCTGCACGCCGGCCGCCGCCACGGATTCGCTCAGCCGATCGGCCGCCTGTAGCAGCGCCGCTGGAGCTTCCGCGGCGCCGGCTGCCAACTTCTCGAGTTGCGGCCAGAGCCTTGCCTCCAGCACCGGGCCGAGCTGCGCGGCGGCGGCGACCGCGGCTTCCAGCTTCTCAGTGGCGCCGCCGAGCCGCACCTCCACCGTCGCCACGATCTGGTCTGGCAGGCCGGTCAGGCGTGCCATAGCCTCGCCCTTGTCCAGCGCAGCCTCGACCCGCTCGGCCAGGGGGTATAGCGGGGCGAGCCCGGCCTCGACGCGCCGCGTCACCTGCTCGCCGAGGTGCCGTGCATGGCCCGCCAGGTCGTGTGCCGCTTCGCGCAGGGATGCGGAGGGGTCTGCGGCCTGGGCTTCAAGACCCAGGGTCGCGGCGTCCAGGCGCGCGCTGCTTTCGCTCATCGCGGCGTCCAGGCGCGCGCTGCTTTCGCTCATCGCGGCGTCCAGGCGCGCGCTGCTTTCGCTCATCGCGGCGTCCAG
>JBBSCP010000105.1:0-13609 GCA_038250135.1 Acetobacterales bacterium
GTGACGGTCGGTGTCGATCTTCACCTTCACGCCGCAGTAGCTGAAGATTCCCTCTGTCACGATCGTCACCGTATCGACGCCGTGATGCGTGGCGCCGACGATGAAGGGCGCGGGCTTGTAGTCGGGATAGGTGGTGCCCGCACCGATGCCTGTGACAAAGGCGCGCGCCGGGTCGAGCAGCTTGCCGTCCCAATCGCCTTCCGCGAAGGCCACAACCGGCCCACCAACCTCCACCTGATGCGCCAACGCAATGGCCGGATCGGTGCGCACGAGGTGCCCGTCCTGGTTCGCGTAGCGGCTGCACGCGCCGCTGCGGCCGGGACGGATGCGACAGAGCACCGGGCAGGCATCGCAGCGGATGATGCCCTCGCCCTCCGCCTGGCCAAACCTTTGGCTGCGCGCGGCGGCGCTGAGCCGGTGCTCGCTCATGGCAGGCTCGCTTCCCGGCGCTTGCGAGGCCGCGCCTGCTCGGCGGCATGGGCCTGCATCGCCTGCCACAGCCGGTGGGGCAGCACCGGGACGCTATGCAGCGTGACACCGGTGGCGTGACGTATGGCGCTCAGGATCGCCGGCGCCGTTGGCACCAGCGCCGGCTCGCCGACCCCCTTCGCCCCGAAGGGTCCCTCGGGTTCGGGGTCCTCGATCAGGTGGACGCGGATTTGTGGCACGTCGCCCGCGGTCGGGATCAGGTAGTCGTGCAGGTTCTCGGTGCGACCGGGGATGAATTCCTCCATCAGCGCAAGGCCCAGGCCCTGCGCGATGCCGCCATGGATCTGCCCGAGCACCAGCGTGGGGTTCACCGCGCGCCCGACATCCTGCGCCGCCACGATCTCCTCCACCTTCACGGTGCAAAGTGCGGTGTCCACCCGCACCAACGCGATCTGCGCGGCGAAGCCGTAGGTGGCGTAGGGGATACCCTGGCCGTCGGCGTCGAGCGCGGTGGTCGGCGGATCGTAGCGCCCATCGCCTTCGAGGTCCGCCGAAAGGTCTTGAAGTTCGATCATGCGCGACGCTCCGGTGACGTCCGAGACGGTCAGCCGCGTGCCGTCCAGGCCGAGTCTTGCATCCTCGCCCGCATTGGCGAGCGCCAGGATTCGCCGCCTGAGGTCGCGCCCGGCTTCCAGCGCCGCGCGGCCGCTCACGAAGGTTTGCCGCGACGCCGAGGTCTTGCCCGCGTCATGGGTCAGCGCGGTGTCGCCGAGCACGAAGCGGAAGGCGGCGAGCGGCAGCCCCAGCGCATCGGCGCAGATCTGCCCTATCACCGTCGTGCTGCCCTGGCCGATATCCACCGCGCCGCTGAACAGCGTAAGTGTCCCGTCGCGCGCCAGCACCACGCGCATGCGCGATGGGTTCGACAGCGCGGTATTGCCGCAGCCGTACCACATGCAGGCGATTCCCGCGCCCAGGCGGTGACGCGTGGCGCCGGCATTGTGCGCGGCGACGCGAGCGAGCATTTCGTCCCATTCCGGCTTCAGCGCGTCCAGGCATTGCGGCAACCCCGCCGAGGCGTGCAGCACCTGGCCCGAGGGCGTCACGTCGCCATGCCCGATCGCGTTGTGCCGCCGGATTTCCCAACGGTCCATTCGCAGGAATTCGGCCAAATCGTCCACCAGCGATTCCGTCAGCAGCGCCGCCTGCGGCACGCCGAAGCCGCGGAAAGCGCCGGCCGGCGTGTCGTTCGTGTAGATGGCGCGAGTCTGGACCTTCACCTTGGGCACGCGATAAGGACCGGAGGCATGCACCGGCACGCGGTTTGCAACCGTCGGGCCCCAGGAGGCATAGGCGCCGGTATTGAAATCGCCGTGCATGGAAAATGAGGTGAACCGTCCGCCCTGATCGGCCGTCATGCGCCCGACCATGCTCGCGGGGTGGCGCTTGGTGGTGGAGGCCATGCTTTCGGTTCGCGAATAGACCACGCGCACGGGCCGGTTCACCTTGCGTGCCGCGATCGCGATCAGCGGCTGGATCGAGACGTCGAGCTTGCCGCCGAAGCCGCCGCCACAGGCAGAGGGGATGATGCGCACCGCTGCCTCCGCCACGCCGAGCACGCGCGCGGTCTCCTCGCGGTCCATGTAGGGAGCCTGGGTGCAGGCGACGATCTCCATGCCCTCGGCGGTTGGCGTGGCATAGCCGGCCTCGGGCTCGATATAGGCGTGCTCGACGAAGCCGGTGGTGAACCAGCCCTGAGCGAGGGCCGTATCGGGCGCTTCCAAAGGATCGCCGGTGACCAGCCGGCCACGCACCAGCACGTTGCCGGGGGCGTGCGCATGAAGTTGCGGCGCATCGTCCGCCACCGCGGCGGCGATGCCCTGCAGCGCGGGAAGGGGCTGCCAGGTGATCGGCAAATCAGCGTCGCGCACCGCCGCCACCGCGTGGCGCGCGCCGACCAGGCCCAATACGGCCTCACCCCGGAAGCGCACGAAACCCTCGGCCAGCACGGGCTGGTCCTTGAGGTTCGGCATGATCCCGAAGGCGTTGAGCCCTGGCACATCCGCATGGGTGAGAATGGCGGCAAGGTTGAGGCGTTGGCGTGCTCCTTCCAGATCGCCCAACGTGAAACGCGCGCTGGCATGCGGCGAGCGCACCACGCGCAGCCACAGCGCATCGGCCGGCGCGAAATCGGCGCCGAAGCGATCCGTGCCGAGCACCTTCGCCGCGCCGTCGAGCCGCGCAATCGCCGCGCCCACCGCCGCGCCGGCGGCCGGCATCGGCACCTCCTGCGGCGCGCCATCCAGCACGGCATCGAGGATCGTCTGGTAGCCGGTGCAGCGACACAACACGCCACCGATCGCATCCGCCACCTGCGCGCGCGTCGGCGTGGCGACGCGCAGCAGCAGGTCGGCCGCGGCCATGATCATGCCCGGCGTGCAGATGCCACATTGCGCCGCGCCATGCGCCAGGAAGGCGGACCGCAGCCGGTCGAGCACGGGGTGCGTGGCCTCGATGGTGGTGACCTGCGCGCCCGCCACCTGCGCCGTCGGCACCAGGCAGGCGCAGGCCTGGGCGCCATTCACCAGCACGGTGCAGGCGCCGCAGTCGCCGGCCTCGCAGCCGATCTTTGTGCCGGTGAGGCCAAGGCTCTCACGCAGCGTCTCGGACAGCGGCGCGAAGGCCGCGGCCTCGGTGGTGCAGGGCTGGCCGTTGAGCGTGAAGGCGATCATCCGGCGATCCCTTGCAGCAGATCGCGCAGCAAAATCAGCGCGGCTTCGCGGCGAAAGGCGGCGGAACCACGAATGTCATCGAGCGGCGAGAGAGGTGCCAGATGCGCGGCCTGCACCACCGCAGCGGCATCTGCGGGCACGACGCCGATCAGCGCCGCCTCCAGCGCCGTCAGGCGTTGCGCCACGGGGCCGCAGGCGCCGACGGCGAGGCGCGCCGACGTGATGCGCCCCTCCTCCACCGCGACGATTCCGGCCGCCATGACGATGGAGATCACGAGATATCGCCGGGCGCCAAGTTTGTGGAATCCGCTTCTTGCACCGGGCAAGTTTGGAACATGCAGCGCCACCGCGATCTCATCGGCACGCAGCGCCGTGGCACGATAGCCGGTCAGGAAATCCTGCACCGGCACGCGGCGCGGCGATGGCCCCGCGATCTCGACCGAAGCATCGAGTACCAGTAGGTTCGGTATGCCGTCCCCGGCCGGCGAGGCGGTGATGAGGTTGCCGAGGATCGTGCCGCGATTCTGCACCTGCACGCCCCCCACCTCCGCCGCCGCCGCAATCAGCCCATCGAACAGCGGCGGCAGCGTGGCGGCGCGCAGCGCCGACCAGGTGACGAGCGCGCCGATCCGCCAGCCTGCTGCCGTCGCCTCGATGCGGTCGAGGCCCGCGATCGCGGTGATGTCCAGCACATCCTTGTGCGTCGGCTCGCCCCAGGCGCGCCGCGCGGCGTGGGCAGGGTAGATGTCGGTGCCGCCGGCGATCACCGCGACATCCTGCGTGGCGCGAACGGCCAGCGCCTGTTCAATCGTTGCGGGGCGGTGATAGGCGATCATGCGAAGGGTCCGAACAATTCTTCCGCTTGCTCGCGCGTGTAGTAGCCGCGCGCCACATCCTGCGCGACCAAGGCGCGTTCGCGCTGGTGCGGGTCGCCATAACCGCCGCCGCCCGGCGTCATAACCTCCACACGGTCGCCGGCGACAAGGCGCAGCCCCTGGTCCTTGGAGAGATGTTTCGGAATGGTTTCAACCCCGCCGCGATGCAGCCTTACGACATTCCGCGCGCCATCGCCGCCGCCAAGCACGCCGGGCGGGCCGACGCGGCCGTGATCCATCACGAAGCTGGCGCGCGCCTCGCCGCGCAGCAACTCAACCTCGTAGTGCACGCCAAAGCCACCGCGTCGCCGCCCCGCGCCGCCCGAACCCTCGCGCAGCGCAAAGCGGCGGAACAGCACGGGATAGTATTGCTCCATCACCTCGACCGGCGCGGTCTTGCTGATGCCGATGGTGGAACAGCCATTGCTCAACCCATCCTCCTGCGCATTGCCGCCATAGCCGCCGCCGGTGATCTGGTACATCACGTAGCCGGCCTGACGCAGCGGATCGAAACCACCAAGCGCGAAATTGCCGGAGGTGCCGGCGGGCGCGGCCCAGAGTTCATCCGGAATCGCCTGCGCCAAAGCGAGGAACACGGCCTCGGCGATACGCTGGCTCACCTCCGCCGCGCAGCCCGAGACGGGGCGCGGATAGCGTGCATCGAGGAACGTGCCCTCCGGCCGCAGCACGGTGAGCGGCGCGAAGGTGCCGGCATTGATCGGCACCTCCGGAAACACGTGCTTCACGCCGAGATAGATCGCCGAGCAGGTCGTCGCCCAGACCGAATTCATCGGCCCCTGGCAGGGCGATGAGGAGCCAGAGAGATCGAAGGTCAGCCCTTCGCCCTGCTTGGTCATCACCAGCACGATGCGCAGCGGTTCGTTGACCACACCGTCGGAATCGATAATTGTTTCTGACTCGTACCTGCCATCTGGGATGCGGCCGATCTCGGCACGCATGCGCGCCGCCGCACGCGCCTGAATGCCGGCAATAGCTGCCTTCAGCGTGGCGACACCATGCCGAGCGATCAATTCAAGAAGGCGTATTTCGCCCACCAGCAGCGCCGCCGCCTGCGCCTTGATGTCGCCGATGCGCTGGTCGGCGACGCGGATGTTGGACTGGATGATGGAGAGGATCTCGCGGTCCAGCACGCCACGCTTGAACAGCTTGACGGGCGGCAGGCGTAGCCCTTCCTGCTCCACCTCCGTCGCATGCGCCGAGAAACCGCCCGGCACCATGCCGCCGATATCGGGCCAATGGCCGGTGTTCTGCAGCCAGCAGAATTGTGCTCCGTCCATAAAGACCGGCTTGGCGAAACGTACATCCATCAGATGCGTCCCGCCCAGATAGGGGTCGTTGACGATGTAGATGTCGCCGGGCTCGGGCGGCGCGACCGCGCCTTCGCGGATCAGCCGGGCGAGATGCGCCGCGGAATGCGCCATGGTGCCAACGAAGACCGGCAGGCCAAGCTCGCCCTGCGCGATCAGCGCGCCATCCTCGGCGCCGTAGATGCCATCCGAACGGTCATCCGCCTCCGCGATCACCGGCGAGAAGGCGGCGCGGGAGAAGGCGATGTCCATCTCGTTGCAGACCTGCTGCAAGCCCGCCTGGATCACCGCCAGCGTCAGCGCGTCCGGCTCGGTCATGCGCGCACCTTGATACGAAGATTGCCGATGGCATCGACCAGTGCTGTCGATCCCGGCTCCAGCACCGTCGTCGCATCCGCCTGTTGCAGGATCGCCGGGCCAGGGATGCGCGCGCCGGGTGCCAGAGCCTCGCGCTGCCAGATTTTTGCGCGGTGCCATGCACCTTCCGCATACAGGTCACGCTCGCCGATCAATGGGTTGCCCTCGGGCTTCGGCAGCAAGGCCGCAAGGTCGAAGGCGCGGCGCTTGCCGATGACGCTCGTGTTGAGGTTCACCAGCACAGCGCGGATTTCCGGCATGCGAATCTGAAACCGGGAAAAATATGCAGCCTCGAAAGCCGCCTGGACTTCGGCGCGAGGCATTTCGGCACGCGGCAACGCGACGCGAATCAGATGAGTCTGGCCGCGGAACTGCATCTCCGCGCTGTGCAGCACCACGGCTTCCTCCACCTCGCCACGCTCGGCGAGCACGGTGGCGAGGCCGCGTTCGCGCTGCGCGGCAAGGATGGCGGCGATCTCTGATTCGGGAATATCGTCGAGCCCACGATTGAGCGTGTTCACCAGATCCTGCCGCAGATCGGCGACGAGGCAGCCGAGCGCATTGGTCAGCCCGGGTCGCGCCGGCACGAGCACTTCGGGGATTCCGATCTCCCGCGCCAACGCCACTGCGTGTAGCGGCCCCGCGCCCCCGAAGGCGAACAGCACGAAGTCCCGCGGATCGTGTCCTTTCGAGAGCGAGACCATGCGGATCGCCCCGGTCATGTGCACATTCGCCAGCCGGATCACCGCCTCCGCCGCCTGCTCGACGGAAAGGCCAAGCGGATCGCCGATCTCCCGCGCGAAGGCCCCGCGCAGCAGCGCCAGCGGTACCGGATCCTGCACGGCGAGCAATCGTTGCGAATCGAGGCGACCAAGTACCAGGTTCGCATCCGTGATCGTCGGCCGCGCGCCACCACGCCCATAGCAGATCGGCCCCGGCATGCTGCCGGCACTTTCCGGGCCGACGCGCAGCATCCCCGCGCGATCCAGCCCCGCGATGGAGCCGCCGCCCGCGCCGACGGTGCGGACATCCACCATCGGCAGATGGATCGGCAATCCATAGGCGATGGAAAGCTCAGCGGAGACTTCCGGCACGCCACCTGCGATCAGCGCCACATCGGTGGAGGTGCCGCCCATGTCGTAGGTGATGGCATTGGTGAGCCCGCTTTGCGCCAACGTCGCCGCCGCCGCCATGACGCCCGACGCCGGGCCGGACATCACGGTTTTCGCCGCCTCGCGCGCAACGAGCCGCGCCGGCACCGTGCCGCCGTTGCCGTTCATGACCAGCAGGTCACGCCGATGCCCGGCCTCGGCGAGCTTTGCCTGTAGCCGTTGCAGATAGCGATCGAGTACCGGCTGCACCGCGGCGTTCACGCTGGCCGTGGTGCCGCGCTCATATTCGCGGAACTCCGAGAGCAGCTCATGCCCCAGCGTGACATAGGCGTTGGGCCACAGCGCGCGCGCGATCTCGCCGGCGCGCGCCTCATGAACCGGATTGGCGTAGGCGTGCAGGAAGTGGATGACCAGCGACTCGCAGCCCGCCGCGAGCAGCGCGCGCACTTCTCGCGCCACGGCTTCCTCGTCGAGCGGGATGCGCACGGCGCCGCGCGCATCCATGCGTTCGGGCACCTCTCGCCGCAACTCGCGCGGCACCAGCGGCGCGAAGCTGCCGGTCAGGCCATAGGGGTGCGGGCGCGTGCGACGGCCGAGCTCCAGCACGTCGCGGAAACCCGCCGTGGTGATCAGACCAACCTTCGCCAACTTGCGTTCCAGCACGGCGTTGGTGGTGGCGGTGGTGCCGTGGATGATGAGGTCGAGCCCGGCTGGCGTGGCACCCGCCGCGGCGATGGCGGCGAGCACGCCATCCGCCTGGTTAGGCGTGGTGGTCGGCACTTTCGCGAGCCGCACGCTGCCATCCGCCTCCTGCAACAGCAGGTCGGTGAAGGTGCCGCCCACATCGATGCCCGCGACAACGCGCATCATCACACCGTCAGATAGGCTTGGCGGACATGGTCGTCTTCCTCCAGCGCCGCCATCGTGCCCTGGTAGCGGATGCTGCCCTTCTCGATGACATAGGCGCGGTCAGAGACAGCCGCCGCGAAATCGAGATTTTGCTCCGATAGAAGAACGGCTAAGCCCTCCTGCTTCATGCGCAGCACGGCCTCGGCCATCTGTTCGACGATCACGGGGGCGAGGCCCTCGCTGGGCTCGTCGAGCAGCACTGCCTCGGGGTTCCCCATCAGCGTGCGCGCGATGGTCAGCATCTGCTGCTCGCCGCCAGACATGGCACTGGCGCGGCGATTGCGCATCTCGGCGAGGTTGGGGAAGACGGCGAAGAGCCGCTCCGGCGTCCAGGCAGCACTTGCCTTGCACGCGGCTCGGCGGCCGACTTCCAAATTCTCGAAGACGGTGAGGTCGGTGAAGATGCGCCGCTCCTCCGGCACATAGCCTAGGCCAAGCCGCGCGATGCGGAAGGCAGGCATGCCAGTAATGTCCTGGCCCGCAAACCGCAACCTCCCGCCACGCGGTGGCAACAGCCCCATGATGGCCTTCAGCGTGGTCGATTTGCCAGCACCGTTGCGCCCCATCAGCGCGGCCACCTCGCCGCGTTGCAGGGTGAGCGTGACGCCGAACAGCACCTCCGCCGGGCCGTAGCCCGCTTTCAGTCCGTCAACTTCCAGCATCGCCTCAGCCATGCGTAGCGCGCCTCGCCCGCAGCGCGGCCTTGTGGCCGGTGGAGCCGAGGTAGACGCGCTTGACCTGCTCATCCGCGCGCACCTCCTCCGGCGTGCCGCGGGCGATGATCTCGCCGCGCACGAGCACGAGGATACGATCGGCATGGGCGAACACCGCATCCATGTCGTGCTCGGTGAACAGTACACCGATGCCCTGCCCACGCGCGATTCCGGCCGTGAGCTGCATCAGGTTCGCGCGTTCGCGCGGCGCCATGCCGGCGGTGGGTTCATCCATCAGCAGCAGCTTGGGCTGCGCGGCGAGCGCGATGGCGAGCTCCACGCGCTTCACATCGCCATAGGCGAGCTCGCCGATCGGTCGATCCGCAGCGCCCGCCATGCCGACGAGATCGAGCAATGCGAGTGCCTCGTCGCGATACAGGTCATCGGTGCGCGCGATGATGTCGCGCGTGCGCCCGGCATGCGCGATCAACGCCATCTGCACATTGCCGAGCACGGACATCGACAGGAAGGTCTGCGCCACCTGGAAGGTGCGACCCACACCCATGCGGCACACAAGGCGCGGGGCCATGCCGGTGATGTCCTGCCCCGCCAGCGTCACCCGCCCGGTATCCGGGCGCAACTGCCCGCCGACCATGTTGAAGGTGGTGGATTTGCCGGCGCCATTCGGCCCGATGATGGCCAGCATCTCGCCCGCGTCGAGCGCGAAGGAGACATCGC
The DNA here is from genome assembly GCA_038250135.1 of Acetobacterales bacterium. GTDB lineage: Bacteria > Pseudomonadota > Alphaproteobacteria > Acetobacterales > Acetobacteraceae > Falsiroseomonas. The sequence continues at coordinate 9,134 of JBBSCP010000105.1, forward strand.
GCGCCGCCACCACGCCGCCAAATCGCTTGTTGAGGCCCTCAACCGTGAGCAGCGTCATGCGCGTAATGCGGCATAGGCGCCGCTCAATCCGCGCGGGAAGATCAGCACCAACGCGATGATCGAGGCGCCCAGAAAGAACCGCCAGAAATCCGTCAGCGGCATGAAGATGTCCTTGATCGCGTGGAAGGCGCCGGCGCCGATTACCGCGCCCATTACCGTCTGGATGCCGCCCAGCAGAATCATCGCCAGGAAATCGACCGACATCGGAATGGCCAGTAGCGTCGGATCGATGGAGCCCTTCGAAAACGCGTAGAGCCCGCCCGCCAAACCCGCCGCGCTGCCGGCCAGCGTGAAGCCGAGCCAGCGATGGAGGCGCACATCGACGCCGATTGCATCCGCACGCTGTTCGGAATCGCGCGCCGCGCGCAGCGTCGCGCCGAAGGGTGCATAGACCACGTGGCGCAGCGCGAGGATCGCGCCGATCGACAGGACGGCGGCCAGGTAGAAATACATCTGCCGCGACGCCGCCCAGGCGCTCGGCCAGACGCCGACCACGCCATTGTCGCCGCCGGTCACCTCCACCCATTGGAAGCAAACCGCATAGGCGATCTGCGCGAACGCCAACGTCAGCATCGCGAGATAGATTCCCGAGAGCCGCACGACAAAATAGCCGAACAGCGCGGCGAAGGCACCACCGACGAACGGTGCGGCGAGCAGCGCGGGTTCCATCGGCAATCCCGCCTTTGTCACGAGCAACCCTGCACCATAGGCGCCGAGCCCGAAATAGGCGGCATGCCCGAAGCTGACGATGCCGCCATTGCCCACCAGAAAATTCAGTGAGAAGGCGGCGAGGGCAAAGACCATCACCTCGGTCGCCACCTTCAGCGAGTAGGCATCGCCGAACTGCGGCAGCAGCAACGCCGCGCCGATGGCGAGGCCGAGCAGCGCGCGTTCCGGCCAGGCGAAGCGTCGCGGCGTGAGGATGCCCTCGGGCAGCGCGGCGCGCCCAGCGGCGGCCTCAGGCTTGCCGAGCAGGCCCCAGGGCTTCACCACCAGCACCACCGCCATCAGCAGAAACACCAGCACCAGTGTGATCTTCGGGAAGATGAGCACGCCGAAGGCTTGCAGCAGCCCGATCAGCATCGCGGCGAGGAAGGCGCCCGTCACGCTCCCCATGCCGCCGATCACCGTCACCACAAACACCTCGGTGATGATCGAGAGGTCCATCTGCCCCGACGCCGACACACGCGGAATCTGAAGCGCGCCGCCAAGCCCCGCGAGGAAGGCGCCGAGGAACAGCGTGCCGGTGAACAGCAGCGCCTGGTTCACGCCGAGCGCGCCCACCATCTCCCGGTCGCGCGTCGCGGCGCGAATGAGGATTCCGAAGCGCGTGCGGTGCATCAGCAGCCAGAGCAGGCCAAGCACAGCGGGCCCCACGCCGATCAGAAACAGCTCATAGGCCGGGAAGCGCTGGCCGAGAATCTCCACGCCGTGCCGCAGCCCCGGCGCGCGTGGCCCGGGGATATCGACCGGGCCCCAGATCTTCAGCACCGCATCCTGCACCATCAGCACCACGCCGAAAGTAGCCAGCAACTGGAACAGTTCCGGCACCTTGTAGATGCGCCGCAACAGCAGAACCTCCATCACCACGCCGAACACGCCCACCACCAGCGCGCTGATCAGCACGCCGGCGAAGAACAGCCACGGGCTGCGTTCGAACTCCAGCAGCCAGGGCACGATGGTCACCGCCATGTAGGCGCCGAGCATGTAGAAGCTGCCATGCGCGAAGTTGACGATTCGCGTGACGCCGAACACCAGCGTGAGGCCAGAGGCGATGACGAACAGTGATGAGGCGCTGGCCAGGCCAGATAGAGCCTGGACGACGATGAAGCCTGCTTCCACGGCCGGTCAGGCGCGGCGCGCGGCGCGCACTTCGGCTTCGGGGAACATCACGCTGGCGCCGTCCACGTAGCGGACGTTGCGCATCGCGCCCTGCCGGCCCCGCAGATGCGTCTCGCCCACCCAGGTGCCCATGGTGCCCTGCTGGTCGATACCGCGCATCGTCACCGGGCCGGTCACCGTCGGGGTGTTCAGGTCGCGCAGCGCTTCCACCAACGCCTCGCTGTCGGTGCTGTTCGCCTTGTTGAGCAGGGCGGCCAGCACCTGCACCGTGACGTAGCCGAGCAGGCTGCCCTTGCGCGGCGTGTCGTTGAAACGCGCGCGATATGCGGCGACATAGGCCGCGTGCGTGGCCTCGGTCACCTGCTCCCACGGGTAGCCGGTGACGATCCAGCCCTCCGGCGTCTCATCGCCGAGCGGGATCATGTATTCCGGCTCGCCGGTCAGCAGCGAGAGCACGAAGCGACGCTCGAACAGGCCGCGCGTGTTGCCCTCGCGCACGAAGGCGGTGAGGTCCGCGCCGAACAGCACGTTGAAGATGGCGTCGGGCCGCGCCTGCGCCAGCGCACCCACCGTCGCACCGGCATCGACGCGGCCGAGCGCAGGATATTGCTCCACCACGATCTCCACCCCCGGGATGGATTGCGTGATCAGCCGCTTGAAATTGGCGGCGGCGGATTGGCCGTATTCGTAGTTCGGCGCCACGATCGCCCAGCGCTTCTCCGTACGGCCACGCGCCGCTTCAGTCAGCATGCGCGTCTGCATGAAGGTGTTGGGGCGCAGCCGCCACGTGTAGCGGTTGCCCTGCGCCATGGTCAGCGCATCGGTCAGCGGCTCGGTGGCGAAGAACAGGCGCTTGCGCTGGTTCGCGAAATCCGCAACGGCGAGGCCGACGTTGGAGAGGAAAGTGCCGGCGATGAAGGCCACGTTCTCGCGCGTCAGCAGGTCTTCCGCCACGCGCACCGCGTCGCCGGGTGTCGAGCCGTCGTCGCGGAAGATGAACTCCAGCGGCCGCCCGCCCATCACGCCGCCGGCGGCGTTGACGGCATCGGCGGCGAGTTGCATGGCGTTGCGATAGGGCACCGAGAAGGCGGCCATGCGCGCGTAGCTGTTGAGCTCGCCGATCCTGACCGGCGCGCCCTGCGCCCGCGGGCTGCGCAGCCCAACCAGCGCGGCCGCCGTCAGCCCGCCACCGCCCAACACTGCGCCTCGGCGCGTCATCGCGTTCATTTTCACGACCCAACTCCCATGCGAATTTCTTGCGGGTGCATCCTCACCGTTGCCGGGCCCGCGGTCCAGGGGGATCAGGCGGCGTCGGGGTCACCAAGGGGGGCGTGGGGCGTGCGGCGGGTGCCATCCATCACGGTCAGCGTTCGGTCAACCTGCTGAATTCGCTTGCACGATGGCGGGCAGCGCCGCAACGCTCGCGCCATGCCGGATCTGCTGCACCCGCAGGGATTGGGTTGGACCGGCGCCGCGCCACGGCGGGTCGAGGCGGCACGCCGAACGCCGCCTGCCCGGCGGGCGACGAACCGGGCATGACCGACCCGCCGTTGACCGCGGAGCGACTTTGGCGATTGATGCGGCGACGGAGGGGATGAGCAGCATGCGCGCGATCGACGCGAAGGACTTCGCCGCCGAGGCGCTGACGGGCATCTGGTGCGCCGCACTGATGCCCTTCGAGCCCGGCAGCCTTGCCGTGGATGAGGCCGGCTTTTGCGCCAACCTCACGCATTGGTTCGGCGATCTCGGCATCGATGGCGTTTTCGTCGCCGGCAAGCAGGGCGAGTTCTTCGCCATGTCGGTCGCCGAGCGCAAGCGCGCCTTCGAAGTGGCGGTCGATGTCGCGCGCGCCCAGGGCAAGCGCACCATCATGAGCGTGTCCGACCAGAATATGGACACCGTCATCGAGCTCGCCCGCCATGCCGAGGCGGTCGGCGCGGATTTCATCGTGGTCCATGCGCCGCTGCTGCACTTCGTGCACGACCACGACGAGATCCTGTTCGGGTATTACCGCCATATCGCCGTTCAGGTGAACATCGGCATCTGCCTATGGTCGCACCCCGACAGCGGCTATCTGATGAGCCCCGAGCTCTGCGCCCGCATCGCCGAAATTCCGAACATCGTCGGCATCAAGTATTCCGTGCCGCGCGAGATGTATGTGCGGCTCACGGACCTCACGCGCGGCAAGCTGATCGTCAGCACGGCGAGCGAGGAGGAGTGGCTGGACAACATCCTCGAACTCGGCTGGCGCTGCTACCTGTGCTCCTCGCCGCCCTACCTGCTGCAAACCGCGACGGACCGGCGGATGCGCGACTATACCGACCTCGCCTTCGCAGGGCGCGGCGACGAGGCGCGGGCGCTGTGGGAGAGCCTGCAGCCGGTGCGCCACGCCCTGAAATCCACGCGCCCTGGCGGCAAGCCGCAGTCGCACCAGAAATACTGGCAGTCGCTGCTCGGCCAGGTGGGCGGGGCGGTGCGGCGGCCGATGCTGGAACTGACCGAGGCCGAGAAGCAGGCCACGCGCGCTGCTTTCGAAGCCTGCGGCCTGAACAAACCGATGCGTGAAGCGGCGGA